>DASVFM010000069.1:0-21036 GCA_036380055.1 Casimicrobiaceae bacterium | reverse complement strand
GCGGGCCTTTCGGAGGAAACTCGCTACCGGCGCTTCATGCAGAATCTGCCGCAGCTCACGCCACAGATGCTGGCGCGCTTCACGCAGGTGGATTACGACCGCGAGCTTGCGCTGATCGCGCTCGGATCGGTGCGGCGCCGCCAGAAGATTCTCGGAGTGGTGCGCTATGTCGCCAACCCCGACCGCGAAAGCGCGGAATTCGCCGTGGTGGTGGCCGACGCATGGCAGGGACGAGGTCTCGGGCGGGCCCTCATGGAGCTGCTGATCGCTCGCGCGCGAGCGCGTGGCTATTCGCAGCTGGTCGGCAACGTGCTCGCCGTCAATGCGCCGATGCTCGGGCTCGCCGCGAGCCTGGGTTTCGCCCACGCCATGGATCCCGAGGACCCCGAGCAGATCATCGTCACCCTCGACCTGCGCCGCGGCGCCCCCCGCGGATCTCGCTAGCGCACGCCCGCGGTCAGCCCTCGCCTTCGAGGAAGCTGCGCAGCTTCTCGGAGCGCGAGGGATGGCGGAGCTTGCGCAGCGCCTTGGCCTCGATCTGCCGGATGCGCTCGCGGGTGACGTCGAACTGCTTGCCGACTTCCTCGAGCGTGTGATCCGTGTTCATCTCGATGCCGAAGCGCATGCGCAGGACCTTCGCCTCGCGCGGCGTGAGCGTATCGAGGACGTCCTTGCACACGTCGCGCAGGCTGGCATTGACCGCCTGATCGACCGGCGCCACCGTGCTCGCGTCCTCGATGAAATCGCCAAGGTGCGAGTCGTCGTCGTCGCCGATCGGCGTCTCCATCGAGATCGGTTCCTTGGAGATCTTGAGGATCTTGCGGATCTTCTCCTCCGGCATCTCCATCTTCTCGGCCAAGAGCGCCGGATCGGGCTCCTGCCCGGTCTCCTGCAGGATCTGGCGCGAGATGCGGTTCATCTTGTTGATCGTCTCGATCATGTGCACCGGGATGCGGATCGTTCGTGCCTGATCCGCGATCGAGCGCGTGATCGCCTGCCGGATCCACCACGTCGCGTAGGTCGAGAACTTGTAGCCGCGGCGGTATTCGAACTTGTCGACTGCTTTCATGAGGCCGATGTTGCCTTCCTGGATCAGGTCGAGGAACTGCAGGCCGCGGTTGGTGTACTTCTTGGCGATCGAGATCACCAGCCGCAGGTTCGCCTCGGTCATCTCGCGCTTCGCCTTGCGCGCCTTCGCCTCGCCGGTCGACATCTGCTTGTTGATCTCCTTCAGGTCCTTCAAGGGGATCATCACGCGCTTCTGCAGGTCGAGCAGCTTCTGCTGCTGCTCGACGATAGCCTGGCGATACTTGGCGAGCGACTCGCTGTAGTTGTGGTCCTGCGCGATCTCGCGGTCGATCCAGCGCAGGCTGGTCTCGTGCTCGGGGAACTTCTTGATGAAGTCCGGCCGCGGCATGCCGCCCTTGTTGACCACGAGGTCCTGGATCTTGCGCTCGATCTGGCGAATGTTGTCCACCTCGCAGCGCACGCTGTCGCACAGCCGCTCGACCTGGCGCGCGGCGAAGCGAATCTGCATCAGCTCCGCCGAGATCTTGCGTTGCAGGTCGAGGTACTTCGGCGCCTTGTGCCCGTCCTTCTGCAGCACGCCGAGCATGCGGGTGTAGAGCCGGCGGATGGTCGCGAAGCGCGCGAGGCCCGCCACCTTCAGGCGCTCGAGATTCTCTGCCGCTATCGCGCCGCTGTCGGCTTCTTCCTCGTCGAGCTCCTCGAGGGCTTCCTCGTCGTCCATCGTCTCGAGCTGCTCGTTGAAGTCCATCAGCCCGTCGACAACGTCGTCGATCTTGAGCTCGTCGCGCTCGATCTTCGCCGCCAGCTCCAGGATCTGCGCCACCGTCATCGGGCAGGCGGAGATCGCCATGATCATGTGCTTCAGGCCTTCCTCGATCCGCTTGGCGATCTCGATCTCGCCCTCGCGGGTGAGGAGCTCGACCGAGCCCATCTCGCGCATGTACATGCGCACCGGGTCGGTCGTGCGGCCGAACTCGGAATCGAGGGTCGACGCGGCCGCCTCGGCAGCCTCTTCGTCGACGTCCTCCGCCGCCGTCGATGGCGCGGCCTCCGACATGAGCAGGGTCTCGGCGTCGGGTGCCTCGTCGTAGACCTGGATCCCCATGTCGTTGATCATGGAGATGATGCCCTCGATCTGCTCCGCGTCCAGGATGTCGTCGGGCAGGTGATCGTTGATCTCGGCGTAGGTGAGGTAGCCCCTCTCCTTGCCGAGCACGATGAGATTCTTGAGCCGCGTCTTGCGCGCCTCGGCTTCCGCGGGCGTCAGCTCGACCTTGCGCAGCTCCACGCCGCCGTTCTTGCCGCTGCGGGCCTTGCCCTCGGCCAGCGCCTTCTCGGTCCGCCGCGCGGAGAGCCGCGCTGCGATCTCGCCGGCGCTCGGCTTGCCCGGGATCCCGGGGGCGCCGGGCCGCGCAGCGACCGGCTGCTTTCCGGGAGCCGCCTTAGGGGCCAGCTTTGCCGCAAGCTTCGCCGGGAGCTTGCCGGTTGCGGGCTTGCCCGTCGCAGCCGGCTTGCCCTTTGGCAGCGGGCGTTGCGCGGGCTTCGCCGCGGCCTTTTTCGAGGCGTGCGGACGCTTGCCGGCAAGCCGACGCGCTGCCGGCTTGCGTGGCGCAGCCTTGCGCTTCGGCTTCGCCGGGCGCTTCGTGCGCAGTTTCTGCTTTCCGCCGCCCTTGGCCCTGCGGGCCTTTTTGGCGGGTTTGGAGGATTTCTTAGTCATGGTCATCCTGCAAATTTGGGCCGTGCAACCTTCACCTCGGCATCGGTTACCGAGACAATGGGGGCGGATGAGAAAACTTCAAATTATAACATCCTTCTACAAATGCTCTGCGATTCAACGCCGTGGGCGGAGCCGCTCCTGAACCAGCCGGCGCTGGCGGGCCCTCTCGGCTTCTTCCGGGGGCAGCCCTGGAGCGCCGGGCCGTTCTGCGGACTCAGAGACCCCCCGGCGGTGCTGCACCATCCAGTAGCGTTGGACCCCTTCGCTGAGCTGGATTTCCAGCGGCTCGCCGGAGAGCCCCTCGCTCTCGCCCGCAGTGAGCGCGGCGAGCAGGACCGGTTCGTGGGGACTCTCGACGAAATGCTGCATGACCCCTTGCGTGGTAAGCGGCCCGTCGGTCGCCGCGCAGAACTCGGCAAGCGCGGCGAGCGCATCTCCCTCCGGACCAGCGTCGTGGGGTCTGGGCAGCGCGATCTTGCGGATCAGTTCCGGCTCGAGCAGAGCGCACTTCATGAGGCCTCGCAGAAGCGACGGGCTGCTGCGCCCCGGCGCGGGAGCAGGCGCGCGCGGAGCGCTCGTCGCGCGACCGGCGGGGAGCAGCGCTCCGAGCTCGGCTTCGGGCAAACCCGATACCTCCGCGAGCCGACGTCGCAACAGCGTCCGCAGGAGCGGCGCGCCGACCTGCACGAGCAGAGGCTTGGCGGCATTGAGCAGCGCGGCGCGTCCCTCGGCGGAGACCGGCGGAAAGCGCCGGATCAGCTCCGCCACCAGAAACTCCGACAGCGGCGTCGCGGAATCGATCCGCGCCTCGAAGGCTTCCCGCCCGTGCCGCCGGATCGCGTCGTCGGGATCCTCGCCGTCGGGAAGAAAGAGGAATCGTGCCTGCTTGCCGTCCGCGAGCACGGGCAGCGCATTTTCCAACGCGCGCCAAGCGGCGCGGCGGCCCGCTTCGTCGCCGTCGAAACAGAACACGACGGTGTCGGTGAGGCGGAAGAGCTTCTCCGCGTGCACGGGTGTGGTCGCCGTACCGAGCGTGGCCACTGCATATTCGACGCCGTGCTGCGCCAGCGCGACGACGTCCATGTAGCCCTCGACGACGACCACCTTCTCCGCCGTCCGAACGGCTTGTCGGGCCTGAAACAGCCCGTAGAGCTCACGCCCCTTGGCGAAGACGGGTGTCTCCGGTGAATTGAGATATTTGGGCTCGCCGCCGTCGAGCACTCGGCCGCCGAATCCCATGACGCGTCCGCGCGTGTCGTGGATGGGAAACATGATCCGATCGCGGAAGCGGTCGTAGCGCTTTCCACCCTCGCCGGTTATCACCAGCCCCGCCGTCTCTAGACCTTTGCTCTGGTAGTCGTCGAACGCTCCGGCCAGCGGCTGCCAGTCGTCGGGCGCGTACCCGATGCCGAATCGCGCAGCGACCGTACCGGTGAGGCCGCGCTGCTTCAGGTACTCGATCGCCCGCGGGCTCTTCTTGAGCGCGGCGCGATAGAACTGCGCTGTCTTGAGGAGCATTGCCGTCAGATCCTCGGCCTCGGCGCGCGCCGGGGCATCCGCGCTTGGCGTACGTGGGACCTCGAGCCCGACATCGCGCGCAAGCTCTTCGACCGCCTCGGGGAAGGGCTTTCCTGCGTACTCCATGAGGAACCCGATGGCAGTGCCATGGGCTCCGCAGCCGAAGCAATGGTAGAACTGCTTGGTCGGGCTGACGGTAAAGGAGGGGGTCTTCTCGCTGTGGAACGGACAGCAGGCAGCGAAGTTAGCGCCCGCCTTCTTCAAGGGCACGTGCCGATCGATCACCTGGACGATGTCGACTCGCGCCAGCAGCGTCTGTATAAATTCGTTTGGAATCATGGACTTGTTGACCGTCGACCACGAACCGACGGGGGCTCGGTCACAAAGCCCATGGCGACATTATAGGCGACGATTGAGCGGCCGACCGGCGAGTCAACCGGTCAGGCGTGCCTTGACCCGTGCTGAAACCTGCGCCATGTCCGCGCGTCCCGCGAGTTGCGGCTTGAGCGCCGACATCACCTTGCCCATCGCCGCCACGCCGCTTGCACCCGCGCTCGCGATCGCCGCTTCGATGAGCGCGTCGATCTCGCCGCCGGACAACCGCTGCGGCAGGTAGGTCTGCAGGATTTCGATCTCGGCGCCTTCCGCCGCCGCGAGCTCGGGCCGACCGCCAGCCTCGAACTGGGCGATCGACTCGCGCCGCTGCTTGATCATCCTGTCGATAATGGCCGCGATGTCCGCGTCAGAGAGCGCGATGCGTTCGTCGACTTCCTTCTGCTTGATCGCGGCGAGCAGCAGGCGGATCGTCGACAAGCGGGCCGTTTCCCTGGCCCGCATGGCGGTCTTCATGTCCTCGGTGATTCTGTCCTTCAGCGGCATCGGTTTCCTCGAGCGGAGGTGCTCCTTCGGCGGCGAGGCGATACAAAAAGCGAAGGGGCGAACCGCGTCGCCCCCTTCGCTGTTGCAGCGCCCAGCGTGGCGCTCAATAAAGCTTTGGCGGTAGCTGCTGGCTGCGCAGGCGCTTGTAATGGCGCTTCACCGCAGCGGCGAGCTTGCGCTTGCGCTCCGCCGTCGGCTTCTCGTAGAACTCGCGGGCGCGCAGCTCGGTGAGCAGCCCGGTCTTTTCGATCGTCCGCTTGAAGCGGCGCAGCGCTACCTCGAACGGCTCGTTCTCGCGGACGCGAACGCTCGGCATGACGTGTGAATCCTTTCCCGTCGGGATCAGGTAAACAAAAAATTATAGCGTCCGCGGGCATCGCGCGCAAGGACGCTATACTGGCCCGAGAGGCTGCGAACGAAGCGAGAGCCATGAAGGTGCTGGGCATCGAAACCTCGTGCGACGAGACCGGACTCGCCGTTTACGACACCGAGCGCGGGCTGCTCGCGCACGCGCTGCACTCGCAGGCCGCGCTGCACGAGGCCTATGGCGGGGTGGTGCCCGAGCTTGCCTCGCGAGACCACATTCGGCGTGTGCTGCCGCTCGCCGAGCGCGTTCTCGCGGAAGCGGGCTGCGGCCTCGACGACCTCGACGGGATCGCCTACACGCAGGGCCCCGGATTGGCCGGCGCGCTCCTGGTCGGGGCGAGCGTTGCCTCCGCGCTCGCGTATGCGCTCGGCAGGCCGGCGCTCGGCGTGCACCACCTGGAGGGGCACCTGCTCTCGCCGTTGCTGTGCGAGCCGAAGCCTGCTTTCCCGTTTCTCGCGCTGCTCGTCTCGGGGGGACACAGCCAGTTCTTTGCCGTTCGCGGCGTCGGCGAGTACGAGTTGCTCGGCGACACGCTTGACGACGCGGCGGGCGAAGCCTTCGACAAGACGGCGAAGCTGCTCGGCCTAGGGTATCCCGGCGGCCCAGCGCTCGAGCGTCTTGCATTGCAGGGGCGCCGTGGCGTGATCGACCTGCCGCGACCGATGCTCGACAGTGGCGACCTGAACTTGAGCTTCAGCGGACTGAAGACGGCCGTGCTCACGCTCGTACGCAAGGAACCGCTGTCGGAGCAGCGCAGGGCGGACATCGCGCGAGCGTTCGAGGATGCCGTGGTCGAAGTACTCGTCGCCAAGGCGGTCGCTGCTGCCGCGGCCACGAACCTGCCGCGGCTGGTCGTCGCGGGAGGCGTGGGCGCGAACCGCTTGCTGCGTGCGCGCCTCGCGGCGGCGATGAGCCGGCGCGACGTCGAGCTTTACTTTCCCGCGCTCGAATTCTGCACGGACAACGGGGCGATGATCGCGCTGGTCGGCGCGCTCCGCCTGCAGCGCACCGAGGCGAGCTACGGCTTCACGGTTCGTCCGCGCTGGGAGCTCGCGTCGCTCGAAGCTCCGGGCATCGTCGCCGCAACCGAATGATCCGCTGTTCGCGCCGCGCGAGCGCCAACGCGGTGCTCAATGACCGATCTTTCGCTCGGTACCGGCGAGCAGCTTGCGGATGTTCTCGCGATGCCGCCAGAAGAGCAGCGCGGCGATCGGGAACAGCACCCATGCTTCCGGGCGGTTGCCGATGAAGTAGAGCGCAAGCAGGGGCGCCGCCGCCGCCGCACCCAGCGCGGCGAGCGAAGAGATGCGAAACGTTGCGGCGAGCACGCCCCAAACGACCAGCAACGCGACGGCGAGCTGCCAGGAAAGCGCGAAGCAGACGCCCGCGGCGGTCGCCACTCCCTTGCCGCCGGAGAAGCGGTGGTACAGGGGGAACAGATGTCCGATGACGACCGCCAGCGCGGCCGCGGTGGCAGCGAGCGACGCATCGCCCCAGTTCGCGCCGAGGCGCTGCGCGATCCACACCGCGAACCAGCCCTTGATTCCGTCGCCGACGAGGGTCAACGCCGCCGCGCTCCTGTTGCCGGTGCGCAGCACGTTTGTCGCACCGGGATTTCCCGAGCCGTAGCTGTGCGGATCGGGCAAGCCGTAGAGCTTGCTGACGACGACGGCGAAGGACACCGAGCCCAGGAGATACGCTCCCGCGGCGATGAGCAGCGTGGCGAGCGAGGGATTCATCTACAATGTGCGCGATCAACGGGCGAGCGCGCTCATTCTACCAATGCCGCTCAACACCATCTTCATTCGCGAGCTTCGGGTAGAGACGCGCATCGGCGTGTATGCCTGGGAGCGGCATCGATCTCAGCCGCTGCTGATCGATCTCGAGCTGGAGCTCCCGTCGACGAAGCCTTTCCTCAGTGACGAGTTCGCGGATGCGCTCGACTATGCCGCGATCGTGAAGCGCGTGCGTGCGCTCGCCGCCGATCATCCGTACCACCTGCTGGAGCGATTCGCAGAAGCTCTCGCCGAGTTGCTGCGCACCGAGTTCGGAGTGCCCTGGACGAGGGTCAGCGTCGCGAAGCTCGCTCCGATCGAGGGCGTAGCCCGCCTCGGCGTGGCAATCGAGCGGGGCGAGCGGCGGTAGCATCCCTTGATCGCGCGCAGTCTCGCTGGGCGGATCGCTTGAGTGATTGGTCGAGTATCGGCCGCGCGGCCACTCGCTTAACGCTCGACCCCCCGCGCTCCGCGCGCGGGTTCCCTCACGCTGCTCGGGCCGCGGCCTCCTTGCACGGATCACGTTGGCGATCGGTGCAGTGTCGCCCGTGCGGCCACTCGCTTAACGCTCGACCCCACGCGCTCCGCGCGCGGGTCCCCTCTCGCTGCTCGGGCCGCTAGCCGCGCGGATGGTGCCGGGCGTGAAGCTGCTTGAGACGCTCGCGCGCGACGTGCGTGTAGATCGTCGTGGTCGTGATGTCGGCGTGACCGAGCAGGAGCTGGACGACGCGCAGGTCGGCGCCGTGATTGAGAAGGTGCGTCGCAAAGGCGTGGCGCAGCGTATGCGGCGAAAGCTTGTCTGACGAAATCTGCGCCGTCCCCGCGTGGCGCTTTATCGTCTGCCAGAACGCCTGGCGGGTAAGCGGGCCGCGCCTAGCCGTGAGGAAGACGGCCTCGGTCCGCGCGTTCTTCGCGAGCATGGGCCGCACCTCGGCAATGTAGCGCTTGAGCCAGGCGATCGCTTCCTCGCCGAGCGGAACGATCCGCTCCTTTCCCCCCTTGCCGACGACGCGAACCGCCCCCGTGTCGAAACCGATCTGGCCGAGCTTGAGGCCCACGAGCTCTGAGACGCGCAATCCGGTCGCATAAAGCGTCTCAAGCATCGCGCGGTCGCGCAGTCCGAGCGGGGTTGCGACATCCGGAGCGCCCAAGAGCGCCTCGACCTGTGCCTCCGAAAGTTGCTTCGGCAGGCGCCGCGGCAGTTTGGGAGATCTTATGCGCAGCGTCGGGTCGCTCGCCAGCGTTCCCTGCATCGCCTGCAGACGGTAGAAGCGTCGCAACGAGGACAGGCGCCGGTTGATCGACGTTACCCGTGCCTTGGAGCGGAACTGTGCGGCGAGAAAGGACTCGACATCGCCACGCTTCGCGGCGAGGAGGCCCTTGCCGCCGTGGCGTTCGAGCCAGTCCGCCCACAGCATGAGGTCGCGGCGATAGCTTGCGAGGCTTGCCGCGGCGAGCCCGTCCTGCAGCCAGACCTGGTCGCAGAACGCGTCGATCAGCGCGAGCGCCGTCTGCATGACTCGATCCTAGCGTCCGAACCGATAGCCCTCGTGGGTGAGCAGCCAGCGCTTGATCGCAATCGGGTTGCCTTCGACCGCTCCCATGAAGCCGCCGAGCGCGCCACTGCTTCCAATTACGCGATGGCAGGGAATCACGAGCGCGATGGGATTGGCGCCGCAGGCGCCGCCGACCGCCCGCGGCGCAGTGTGCATAGCGCGCGCCAGCTCGCCGTAGGTCCTCGACTCGCCGACGGGAATTCGGCCGAGCGCATCCCAGATTCTGCGGCGAAACGGCGTCCCCCGCGGAGCGAGCGGCAGCGTGAAACGCCACTGCGGATCCTCGAGGTAGCGCTCGATCTCGCGGCAGGTGCGCTCGGCGATCGCGTCGGCAGCCTGGCGCTCGCGCTCGCGCAGGCTCAGATAATCGATGCCGGTCACGACGCCGCCCTCGGTGCGGATGCCGAGCACGGCGAACGGCGTGCGCAGACGTGCAGAATGGATCGCGCCGCGCATGGCGATCAGAACCCCCTCATTTGCCGGGGCAGCGCCGTCACGAGCTGCGGGAAGAAGTAGACGAGCAGCGTGGCCGCGACCATGAGGCAGAGCATCGGCAGGGCGTGGCGGGCGATCCAGGTGATCTGCTTCTTGGTCATCCCCTGGAGCACGAAGAGGTTGAAGCCAACCGGCGGCGTGATCTGCGCCATCTCGACCACGAGCACGATGAAGATGCCGAACCACAGCAGATCGATGCCGGCGCGCTCGACCGTGGGCAGGACCACGCCCATCGTCAACACGACCATTGAGATTCCGTCGAGAAAGCAGCCGAGGATGATGTAGAAGATCATCAGCGCCACGATCAGAGCGAGCTGCGACAGCCCCAGGCCGCCGATCCACTCCGCGAGGTGTCGCGGCAGACCGATATAGCCCATGGCAAGCGTCAGGAACGCCGCGCCGGAGAGAATCAGGGCGATCATGCAGTACAGGCGGGTGGCGCCGAGCAGGCTCTCGCGAAACGTTCGCCAGCCGAGCGAACCCTGCACGGCGGAGATCGCGAGCGAACCGACAACACCGAAGGCGGCTGCTTCGGTGGCGGTGGCGATGCCGGTGTAGATCGAGCCGAGCACGAGGCCGATCAGCACGACGACCGGAATGAGGTGACGCGACGCGTAGAGCTTCTGCGCGAAGGTCGTGCGCTCCCGCGCCGCGGGAACCTTGTCGGCGTTGAGCAGCGCCCAGACGACGATGTAGCCGGAGAAGAGCGCGGCCAGAACGAGCCCGGGCAGCACGCCCGCGATGAACAGCTGTGCAATCGACACATTCGCCGTCACGCCGTAAACGATCATGATGATCGACGGCGGGATCAGCAGGCCGAGCGTCCCCGCGCCGGCGAGTGTGCCGATGGTGATGCCGTCCGGATAGCCGCGACTCTTGAGCTCCGGCAGCGTCATCTTGCCGATCGTCGCGCAGGTCGCGGCGGAGCTGCCGGACACGGCCGCGAAGATCGTGCAGCCGATGATGTTGGTGTGCAGGAGGCGGCCGGGAACGCGCTCGAGCCAGGGTGCCAGGCCGCGAAACATATCCTCCGACAGTCGCGTTCGAAAGAGGATCTCTCCCATCCAAACGAACAAGGGCAGCGCCGTGAGCGTCCACGACGACGCCGTGCCCCAGATCGTCACCGCCATCGCGTCGCCCGCCGGCCGCGACGAGAAGAGCTCCATCCCGATCCATGCCACGCCGGCGAGCGCGAGCCCGATCCACACGCCGCTGCCGAGCAGCACGAACAGCGCCGCGATCAGCAGGGTCGTGACGAGCAGATCCATGGTCTATTCGATGTGAGCCGGTTCGTCGCCGGGCTGCTCGCGCGGGTGCCTTCCGGAGAGCTCCTGCACGAATCGATCGAGGAAGGCGATCGCGAACACGACGGTTCCGAGCGCCATCGAAAGCTGGGGCAGCCATAGCGGGCTGGCGTCGTTGCCGGTGGAGACATCGTGCAGCACGTAGGATTGCCAGGCCAGGCGGACGCTGAAGTAGGCGAAGGCGATCGCGAGCACTGCCGCTGCAGCGAGCGACCAACGCTCGAACGCGCGCCGCGAGCGCGCTCCGAGGCGCTCGAGAATGAGATTCACGCGGATGTGCTCTCCGCGCATGAGTGTGTGGGCCAGGGCGAGGAATCCGGTCCCGGCCATGAAATAGCCGGCGTAGGCATCGGTGCCGCGAATCTGGAAGTTGAGCAGGCGGCCGAAGATGCCGGCGAGCACCATGGCCAGCGTGCCTATCAAAAACAACGCCGCCAGGTATGCGGCGGCGTCGTAGAGGCGGTCGAGCCAGCGACGCATCTCACATCTTCCGGTACGCGTCGACGATGGCCTGCCCGTCGGGCCCGGCCTGCTTGGTCCATTCGGAGGTCATCGTGTCGCCGATCTTCTTGAGCTCTCCGGCGAACGCAGGGACCGGCGGCGCGACCGTCATGCCGTTCTTCGCGAGCTGCTCGAGGTACCACTTCGTCTTCTCCTCGGAGGTCTTCCAGCCGCGCGCCTCGGCGTCGGCCGCCGCCTTGAGCACGGCGTCCTGCGTCGCCTTGTCCAGCGCCGAGAACTCCTTTTCGTTTACGAACACGATGTTCTTCGGCAGCCACGCCTGCGCATCGTAGAAGTACTTGACTTGTTCCCAGGTCTTGGTGTCGTAGCCCGTGGCGCCGGAGGTGATGTTCGCGTTGACCGCGCCGGTCGCCATCGCTTGCGCGAGCTCGGAGGCTTGGATTGTCACGGGCTGCGCGCCGGCGAGCTCGGCGATTCTCGAGGTCGCCGGGTTGTAGGTGCGCATCTTCAAGCCCTTCATGTCGGCGAGCGAGCCGAGCGGTTTGCTGGAATAGATGCCTTGCGGCGGCCATGGAACCGCGTAGAGCACCCGCATGCCCTGCTTGGCGAAGCGCTCGTCGATCGCCTTGCGCGAGGCCTTCCACAGCTTGGCGGCGTCGCCGTAGCTCGTGGCGAGGAACGGGATCGAATCCACGCCGAACACGGGGTCCTCGTTCGAATAGGCCGAAATCAGGACCTCTCCGATCTGCGCCTGATCGGTCTGCACGGCGCGCTTGATCTCGTTCGCCTTGAACAGCGATGCATTCGGGTGAACGGTGATCTTGAGTTTCCCGCCCGTCGCCTTGTCGACGTCGGCGACGAACTGCGTGATGTTCTCAGTATGGAAATTCGTCGCCGGGTAGGCGGTGGGCATGTCCCACTTGGTCTGCGCGGCCGCGCACAGCGCGGTGCCGAAGCCGACCGCGGCGAGCAGTGCCTGGATTCGCGTCATGACTTCGCCCTTGGTTCGCAACAAGGCCTGAAGCTAAGTCACGCCATGCGCCGTGTCAATCGCGCGCGGTTTTCGGGCACAATGGCCCGCGCCGCGGCGCTCGACAGCCCGCCGCCTGCCAGCGAGCAACACGCGCACTACACTTGCCCATGACCTCGTCCTCCAGCCGCGCGCCGCGCTGGCAGTTCTGGATCGACCGCGGAGGAACGTTCACCGACATCGTGGCGCGCCGCCCCGACGGCACGCTCGCGACCCACAAGCTGCTCTCCGAGAACCCGGAGCGGTACACGGATGCGGCGATCGCCGGAATCCGCGAGCTGCTCGGTGTCGACGCCGGGGCGGCCGTGCCCGCGCAGGACGTCGAGGCGGTGAAGATGGGCACGACGGTGGCGACAAACGCGCTGCTCGAACGCAAGGGCGAACGGACGGTGCTGGTCATCACCCGTGGCTTCGCCGACGCGCTGCGCATCGGCTATCAGAACCGGCCGAAGCTCTTCGTGCGCAAGATCGTGCTGCCCACGCTGCTCTACGAGCGGGTGATCGAGGTCGACGAGCGCATCGGCGCGCACGGCGAGACGGTGCGCGAGCTCGACCTCGCAGGTGCCGAGCGGGAGCTCGCGCGGGCCCGCGCCGACGGCATCGGCGCCTGCGCGATCGTGCTCATGCACGGCTACCGCTACCCGCAGCATGAGCGGCGGCTGGCGGCGCTCGCCCGCGAGCTCGGCTTCGCGCAGGTGTCTGCGAGCCACGAGGTGAGCCCGCTCATGAAGCTCGTGTCGCGCGGCGACACCACCGTCGTCGACGCGTATCTTTCGCCGATCCTGCGCCGCTACGTCCGCGACGTGGAAGCGGAGCTTCCCGGAGTGCGCCTGCAGTTCATGCAGTCCTCTGGCGGTCTCACCGATGCGCACCGCTTCCAGGGCAAGGATGCGATTCTCTCGGGGCCTGCCGGAGGGATCGTGGGGGCAGTGGAGGTTTCGCGGCTCGCCGGCTTCGATCGCATCATCGCTTTCGACATGGGCGGCACCTCGACCGACGTCACCCACTACGCAGGCGAATACGAGCGTGCCTTCGTTACCGAGGTTGCGGGCGTGCGCCTGCGCGCGCCGATGATGCGCATCCACACGGTGGCGGCGGGCGGCGGATCGATCTGCGGCTTCGACGGCGCGCGTTTCCGCGTGGGCCCGGAATCGGCCGGCGCGAACCCGGGGCCGGCGTGCTACCGGCGCGGCGGGCCGCTTACGGTCACCGACTGCAACGTCATGCTCGGCAAGATCGATCCGGGCCTTTTCCCAGCCGTGTTCGGGCCGAGCGGCAACCTTCCGCTCGACGGCGCGGTCGTGCGCGAGAGGCTCGCGGCGCTCGCGGGCGACATCGCCACGGCCACCGGACACGTACGCACGCCGGAACAGGTCGCCGAAGGCTTCCTGCAGATCGCCGTCGACAACATGGCGCATGCGATCAAGCACATCTCCGTGGAGCGCGGATACGACGTCACGGAATACACGCTGTGCTGCTTCGGCGGAGCGGGGGGACAGCACGCGTGCGCCGTCGCCGACGCGCTGGGCATGAAGCGCGTATTCATTCACCCGTTCGCCGGCGTGCTCTCCGCGTACGGCATGGGACTCGCCGAGGTACGCGCGCTGCGCCAGGAGGCAGTGGAGACGATACTGTCCGACGCGGCGCTGCGGGGCGCCGGACCACTGCTCGCCAGGCTCGCCGATACGGCGCGGAGCGAGCTCACCGCGCAGGGCATCTCCGGTGATAAGGTCGACCTGCGGCGGACGGTGCATCTCAAGTACGACGGAACGGACACGACCCTCGAGCTGCCGCTTCCGGCGGAGGGCTGGGACGCGAGCTGCGCCGGCCTGGTGGCCGAGTTCGAGCGACGTTACCGCGAGCAGTACGGATTTCTCATGCCGGGAAAGCCGCTGGTGATCGAGGCGGCGGGCGTCGAGGCGATCGGCGCGACGGCGAGAGCGGGAGATGCCGCGCCCGTTTTCGCGCCGCGCCCCACGGGTCTCGCGCCCGTCAAGCGAAATCGCGTGTTCACCCAGGGGATCTGGCGCGAGGCGCCGGTGTATGTCCGCGCCGATCTGCGCCCGGGCGACCGGATCGCCGGGCCTGCCGTGATCGCGGAGCAGAACGCAACGACCGTGATCGACCCAGGGTGGGGCGCCACACTCACCGCGCGCGACGATCTCGTGCTCGAGCGCGTTGTCGCGCCGGAGCGCGCCCACGCGATCGGCACGCAAGCCGATCCCGTGCTGCTCGAGGTGTTCAACAACCTGTTCATGGCGATCGCCGAGCAGATGGGCGTCACGCTCGCCAACACGGCCTACTCGGTCAACATCAAGGAGCGGCTCGACTTCTCCTGCGCTCTGTTCGATGGCGAGGGCAACCTGATCGCCAACGCGCCGCACATGCCGGTTCACCTGGGCTCGATGGGCGAGAGCGTCAGGACGATCATCGAGCGGCGGCTGGCGACGATGCGCACCGGCGACGTGTTCGTGCTCAACGCTCCCTACAACGGCGGTACGCACCTCCCGGACGTGACAGTCATCGCGCCTGTTTTTCTCGACGGCGAGTCGCGGCCGGAGTTCTACGTTGCCTCGCGCGGACACCACGCCGACATCGGGGGCATCACGCCCGGCTCGATGCCGCCCGACTCGACGCGGGTCGACCAAGAGGGAGTTCTGCTCGACAACGTGCAGCTCGTCGCGCAAGGGCGCTTCCTCGAAGCCGAGATGCGCGCGCTGCTCGGTGCCGGCCGTTACCCCTGCCGCAACGTCGAGCAGAACCTTGCCGATCTGCGCGCCCAGGTCGCTGCGTGCGCCAAGGGCATCGAGGAGCTGAAGAGGATGGTCAGGCATTTCGGCCTGTCGGTGGTGCGTGCCTACATGGGACACGTGCAGGATAACGCCGAAGAGTCGGTGCGCCGAGTCCTCGAGGTGCTCACCGACGGGCATTTCGAGTACGAGATGGACAGCGGCGCGAAGATCGTCGTGACGATTGCGATCGACAAGTCTCGCCGCGCGGCACGGATCGATTTCACGGGGACGAGCCCGCAGCAGCCAACCAACTTCAACGCGCCCTCGGCGGTGTGCAAGGCGGCCGTCCTCTACGTCTTTCGCACGCTGGTCGAGGACGAGATCCCGATGAACGCCGGCTGTCTCAAACCGCTCGAGATCGTGATTCCCGAGGGATCCATGTTGAGCCCGCGCTACCCGGCCGCGGTCGTGGCCGGCAACGTCGAGACCTCGCAGGCGATCACCGACACGCTGTACGGTGCGCTTGGCGTTCTCGCCGCCTCGCAGGGCACGATGAACAACTTCACCTTCGGCAACGCGAGCTATCAGTATTACGAGACGATCTCGGGCGGGGCCGGCGCCGGCCCGGACTTCGACGGCGCAAGCGTGGTGCAGACGCACATGACCAATTCGCGGCTGACCGACCCGGAGGTGCTCGAATGGCGTTTTCCGGTGCGGCTCGAAGCGTATCGGATCCGCCGCGGCAGCGGTGGTGCCGGCCGCCATCGCGGGGGAGACGGTGGAGAGCGATGCGTGCGGTTCCTCGAGGCGATGACGGCCGTGATGCTCGCCAACCACCGGCGCATCGCACCCTTCGGCGTCGCAGGAGGCCAGCCCGGCGCGCTCGGCAGAAACTGGGTCGAGCGAGGCGACGGGCGGCGCGAGGAATTCGGTGCGACGTGCGAGGTCGAAATGCAACCCGGCGATCTGTTCGTGGTGCAGACACCGGGCGGCGGCGGCTTCGGGCCGCCGCCCGCCTGACGTCCGATGCGCCTCGCGCGGGTCGCGCGGGGAGAGCATAATTCCTGCCCTGTCGAACACGGCACTCGTGCGCGGGCTCAATGCGAGCTCGTCGCGCTAGGCAATCTGCGAGGACCTCATGGCAAGCGTCTACGATTTCTCGGTCAAGGACATTCACGGCAAGGAGCAGAAGCTCGACCGCTACAAGGACAAGGTGATGCTCATCGTGAACGTCGCGAGCAAGTGCGGGTACACGCCGCAGTACAAGGGCTTGGAGCAGCTCTACGAGAAGCTGCACTCGCGCGGGCTCGAAGTGCTCGGATTCCCGTGCAACCAGTTTGGAGCCCAGGAGCCCGGGACAGAGAAGGAGATCGAGTCCTTCTGCGAGCTCAACTACGGCGTCACCTTTCCGCTCTTCGCCAAGATCGACGTCAACGGCGACGGCGCGGCCCCGCTTTACAAGTACCTGAAGAAAGCGAAGCCGGGACTGCTCGGGACCGAGGCCATCAAGTGGAACTTCACCAAGTTTCTCGTCGACCGCAAGGGCAACGTCGTGGAGCGCTACGGCTCGAACGTGGAGCCGCAGGCGATGGCCGACGACATCCAGAAGCTGCTGTGAGCGCCGCGCGGCGAGCGCTGGCCGCGCTGTCGCTGGCGCTGCTCGCGGCGACCGCCGCCGCAGCGGACATGAGCAAGACGCTGCGCGTGGCGTTCGCGGCGGCGGAGACCGGATTCGACCCGGCGGTCGGCGGGGACATCTATTCGGCCTACGTGCAGCGCGCCATCTTCGATCCGCTCTACAAGTACGATTACCTCGCGCGGCCGTACAGGATCGTGCCGAACGTCGCGGCGGCGATGCCGGAGATCAGCCCGGACGGCAAGACGTGGACGATCAGGGTAAAGCCGGGTATCTACTTTGCCGACGACCCGGCCTTCAAGAGCGGAAAGCGCGAGCTCACCGCCGCCGACTACGTCTATTCCTGGAAGCGCATCCTCGATCCGGGCATGCGCTCGAACAATCTGCAAGTATTCGAAGGCAAGATCGTCGGCGCGGAGCCCATCGTCTCCGCGGCCCGCGAGGGAGGCAAGTTCGACTACGACGCGCCGATGGAGGGATTGCAGGCAGTCGATCGCTACACCATCCGGCTCAAGCTCAATTTCCCTTCCTACGATCTGCTGGCCGAGCTGACGACCTCGCCCACAGCGGCCGTGGCTCGCGAAGTGATCGAAGCCTATGGTGACGAGAAGCACTGGACGATGGCCAATCCGGTCGGAACCGGCCCGTATCGATTGAAGGAATGGCGGCGCGCGCAGAGGATCGTGCTCGAAGCGAATCCGGGTTTTCGCGACGAGACCTTTCCCGAAAGCCCCGCGCCAGAGAACCGCACGCTCGTGGCCAAGATGCGCGGCAAGAAGCTGCCGATCATCGGGCGCATCGAGATCAGCATCATCGACGAGTCGAACCCGCGGCTGCTCGCGTTCCAGAACCGCGAGCTCGACTACGTCACGGTGCCGGCGGATCTCCCTCGCAATGTGCTGGGACCGGACAACAAGCTGAAGCCGGAGCTCGCCGAGCAGGGCATCGTTCTCGAACACGGCGTGCAGCCGGCGATCACGTACACCTTCTTCAACATGGAGGATCCGCTCGTCGGCGGCTATACGAAGGAGAAGATCGCGCTGCGCCGGGCGATTGGCATGGCGTTCAACGTGGACGAGGAGGTCAACATCATCCGTCAGGGCCAGGCCGAGCCCGCGACGCAGCCGATTCCGCCGAACGAGGCCGGCTACGACCCGAACATCAAGGACCGCCAGAAGTACGATCCGGCGGCCGCGAAAGCGTTGCTCGACAAGTTCGGCTATGTCGATCGCGATGGCGACGGCTGGCGTGACCTGCCCGACGGTAAGCCGTTGAAGCTCGTCATGGGCTCGGACACCTCCGCCCTTCTGCGCCAGTACGACGAGCTGTGGCAGCGCAGCCTCAAGGTGGTCGGGATCCGCATCGAGTTCGTCAAGCAGAAATGGCCCGATCTTCTCAAGATGGCGCGCTACGGCCAGCTGCAGATGTGGTTCCTCGGCAACATCAATACGACGCCGGAGGGCTTCGCGTTCATGTCGCTGCTCTATGGGCCCCATGCCGGCTTCTCGAACCTGGCCCGCTTCAATCTGCCGGAGTTCAACAAGCTCTACGAGAAGGCGCGCACGCTGCCCGACAGCCCCGAGCGGACTCTGGTCTTCCGCAGGATGTCGGAGCTCGTCAACGCCTACTCGCCCTGGATGCTCAACGCCTATCGCTATGAGAACGTCCTGTATCAGCCGTGGATGCTGGGCGTGAAGTACAGCGTATTCGACTGGCATGCCTGGAAGTATTACGACATCGATCTCGAGCGCCGCCAGCGCGCCGGGAAATAGCGGCGTGAGCCCGCAGCGAGGGGACCCTGCGACCGGAGGGAGCGGGGATCGCGCGTGGCGAATCGACGCAGGCGGCCGACATAACGAAGGTGATGTCCCGGTGTGGATCCAAGGAGGCCGCGGCGTGAGCCCGCAGCGAGGGGACCCTGCGACCGAAGCGAGCGGGGATCGCGCGTGGCGAATCGACCCAAGCGGCCGACGCGCTGACCGTGATGTGACAGCACAGGGCCGGGGAGGCCGCAATGCCATGAAACGTCCGCTCTTCTTGCGCGCGCTCCCGCGCTTCATCGTCGCGCTCGCCTTCGCGACTTCCGGCGTTGGCGCGCCTGCCGCGGATATGAGCAAGGTGCTGCACGTTGCCATCATCGCGCCGGAGAGCGGCTTCGATCCTCAGGCGACCAGCGATCTCTATTCGGTCTACGTCATCCGGCAGGTGTTCGATGCGCTCTACCGCTACGATTTCCTCGCTCGCCCGTACAAAGTGATCCCCAACACCGCAGCGGCGCTGCCGCTGATCTCCGCCGACGGGCTCACCTGGACGATCAAGCTCAAGCCCGGCATCTACTTCGCCGACGACCCGGCGTTCAAGGGCAAGAAACGCGAGCTAGTCGCCGCCGACTACGTCTATTCATTCAAGCGGCTGCTCGACCCGAAGCTGCGCTCGTACAACGTGCAGATCCTCGACCGCCGCCTGGTCGGGGCGAAAGAAGCGATTGCCGCAGCGACGAAAACCGGCAAGTTCGACTACGACGCGCCTCTCGAGGGCGCGCAGGCGATCGACCGCTACACGCTGCGGCTCAAGCTCGCCTTTCCGTCCTATGATCTGCTGGACGATCTGATCTCCGCCTCGACGGCCGCCGTGGCGCGCGAGGTCGTCGAAGCCTACGGCGACCCCGCCGGCTGGGTGACGGATCATCCGGTGGGCACGGGACCCTACCTGGTGAAGCAGTGGCGACGCGGCCAGCAGATTGTGCTCGAAGCCAATCCGAACTTTCGCGAGGTCTTCTTCCCCGACAGCGCCGCGCCGGAGGACCGCGGGATCGTCGCCAAGATGCGCGGCAGGAAGCTCCCGATCTGCGGCCGGGTCGAGATCGCCGTGATCGAGGAGTCCAACCCGCGCCTGCTCGCCTTCGAGAAGGGCGAGCTCGACTACATCGTGGTGCCCACCGACCTCGCACCCAAAGTTCTCAACGGCGACAAGCTCAAGCCGGAGTACGTCGCGAAGGGCATTGTGCTCGGCCGCGGCGTGCAGCCGTCTCTGGTCTACACCTACTTCAACATGGAAGATCCGGTCGTCGGCGGCTACACGCCGGACAAGATCGCCCTCCGGCGCGCAATCAGCATGGCCTACAACAACGCCGACGAGATCAACGTCATTCGTCTGGGCCAGGCCATGGCCGCGACGCAGCCCATACCGCCCGGCGTTGTCGGATACGATCCCGACCTCAAGGGCAATGCGAACTACGACGTCGCCGGTGCCAAGGCGCTGCTCGACAAGTTCGGCTATGTCGATCGCGACGGCGACGGCTGGCGCGACCTGCCCGACGGCAAGCCGCTCAAGCTCACGCTCGCGTCGGACCCCTCCGCGATCTATCGCCAGTTCGATGAGCTGTGGCAGAAGAGCATGAGCGCAGTGGGCATCCGCATCGAATTCACCAAGCAGAAGTTTCCGGACACGGTCAAGCAGGGCGTGGCGGGGCAGCTGCAGATGTGGGGGCTCGCCAACACGCTCGCCAACGACAACGGCTTCGGCATGCTCGATCTTCTCTACGGGCCGCACAAGGGGATGTCGAACCTGGCGCGCTTCGACCTGCCCGAGTTCAACAAGCTCTACGAGGAGGCGGAGCGGCTCCCCGACGGCCCGAAGCGCACCCAGCTCGTGCGGCGCATGTCGTCGCTGGTGACGGCCTACGCACCCTGGGTGCTGCATACGTACCGGATCGAGAACGTCGTGGTCCAGCCCTGGCTTCTCGACTACAAGTACAACAGCTTCGACCCGCACCCATGGATGTACTACGACATCGACGTCGCGCAGCGCAAGGCTGCGACTCGTTAGCCCTGCCCCGCGATCGCGTGTACGGCGTTTCCCACGCCCTCGCGCGCTTCCTCGGCGCGATCGTCGTAAGCGCCGTCGTTCTCGCCAGTTCGGCGGGCGCGGCCGACATGGCGAAAACGATCCACACGGCTTTCATCGTGGCGGAAACAGGTTTCGATCCCGCCGCATCGAGCGACCTCTACTCCGACAGCATCCAGCGTGCGATCTTCGACACGCTCTACGGCTTCGACTATCTCGCGCGGCCCTACAAGCGCGTGGCGCGCACCGCCGCGGCGATGCCGGAGATAACCGATGGCGGACGCACCTGGACCATGCGCGTCAAGTCGGGCATCTACTTCGCCGACGACCCCGCTTTCAAGGGCAGGAAGCGCGAGCTGACCGCGGCCGACTACGTTTATTCGTGGAAACGGCTCATCGACCCGCGCGTGCGGTCGCCGTTCTCGTGGTACCTGCAGGACAAGATCGTTGGCGCCGACGCGCTGATCGAGGCAGCGAAGAGGACGGGACACTTCGATTACGACGCTCCGATTGAAGGCCTGCGCGCACTCGACCGCTACACACTGCGGCTGCAGCTCAAGGATCCCGACTACATCATGCTGGGATATATGACGCAGAGCCCGATGGCGGCGGTCGCCCGCGAGGTGATCGAAGCCTATGGCGACGCGAGCGGCTGGGCGATGGCCAATCCAGTGGGAACCGGGCCCTACA
>DASVFM010000068.1:0-19319 GCA_036380055.1 Casimicrobiaceae bacterium | reverse complement strand
GAGCACGGCTTGGCCCATGCGGCCGCCGGACCCCGCTATCGTGAGCTTTACTGCCACCAGCCGAGCTTCCGCAACAGATCTTCCAGCCAGTTGGTCTCGCCGGTCTTCGGCGCGAGGGACAGCGATTTGTCGAGGCGTGCGTCTCCCTCCGCGGCGCGCGCTTGCTCGACCGGGGACGGGGGCAGCTCGCCGTTTTCCCAGCGCGCAACCTTCTCGTCGACGAAATAGATCGTCAGCCGTGCTTGCTCGACCACCTTACCCTGGCGCTCAAACAGGTAGACGTAGTCCCAGCGATTGGCATGGAAGGCATCGGAGAGAAGCGGCGTGCCGAGAACCTGGCGGACCTGCAGCCGCGTCTGGCCCACCTTGAGCTTTTCCACCTGATCCTGGGTGACGTAATTGCCCTGGTTGATGTCGAGCTTGTAGACGCCGAAATGCGGCAGCTGACTGCAGCCGGCGAACACGGCACAGGCGGCACAAGCACAGAGGAACGCGCGCATCGGGGATAGGCTGACTGCCACGAACCAAAGGAAAATTATATTATAGGCGGCACCCGCCTCGGACCGGGCGCTCGATCGGCAGGCTCTACCGCCGCGCTCCGTCGGGGCGATTCCAATGACCACGTCGCACGACCTCAAGAACGCCGGGCTTAAGGCGACCCTGCCGCGTCTGCGGATTATCAACCTGTTCGAGCAGAGCAAGGTCCGGCACCTCACGGCCGAGGATGTCTACAAGCAGCTGCTCGCCGATGGTCTCGATATCGGGCTCGCGACGGTGTACCGGGTTCTCACCCAGTTCGAGCAGGCGGGGCTACTCGTGCGCCATCACTTCGAGTCCGGCAAGGCGGTCTTCGAGCTCAACCAGGGCGGGCACCACGATCACCTGGTGTGTCTGCAGTGCGGCCGCGTCGAGGAGTTCTTCGATCCGGAGATCGAAAAGCGACAGCTCAAGGTTGCCAAGGAGCGCGGCTTCGAGATCAGCGAGCATGCGCTGTATCTGTACGCCGAGTGCGTGAAGCCGAACTGCCCTTACCGCAAAGGCGGCAGTCACTGAGCGGCGCGCGAGTTTGCGCGCAACGCCCGCTCAAGGCTCGCGGCGCCCGAAGTCCGCGATCCGGACGCCCAGCAGCCAGAGCGCTCCGAAGTAGGCGACGGCCCCGGCTGCGACGACGCCGGCCAGCCGGCTTACCTTGCTCCACAGCCCCGCCGTGAGCCAGACGCCGCTCGCTCCGGCGGTCCACCACAGCACGAGCCCAAGCGCGATCAGCGCCAGCGCCACGCGCGCAAGGAAGCGGCCCCAACCCGCCGAGGGCGCATAGATGCCGCCGCGACGCATGGCGCGATAGAGGAGCACGCCGTTGACGCAGGCTCCAACCGAGGTCGCGAGCGTGAGTCCCGCGTGGCCGATCCAGAACATCAGTGTAACGGCGAGGGTCTGGCCCACGAGGAGCGAGAGGAACGCGCAGCGAACGGGAGTACGCATGTCCTGCCGTGCGTAGAAGCCCGGTGCGAGTATCTTCACGGCAATGAGCCCGAGAAGGCCGACGCTGTAGCCGAGCAGCGCCGCGCGCGTCTGCCAGACGTCATTGACCGTGAAACGCCCGTACTGGTACAGCGTTGCGATCAGGGGAACCGCGATCACGGCGAGAGCGAGCGCCGCCGGGAGCGCGAGCAGGAAGGTCAGACGCAGCCCCCAATCGAGAAGCTCCTGATAGCGGGCCGGATTCGCGTCGTGGTAGTGCCGGGCGAGGGTGGGCAGCAGCACGGTCGCGAGCGCCACACCGAGCAGCGCGGTCGGAAACTCCATCAGGCGATCGGCGTAGGTGATCCACGAGATCCGGCCGTCGCCCAGCAGAGCGGCGAGTTGCGTGTTGATCAGCACCGAGATCTGCGCCGCCGAGACGCCGAGCACCGCCGGGCCCATTGCCTTCAACACACGGCGCACGCCCTCGTCGCGCCAGTCGAGTCGCAGGTGCGTCAGCATGCCGAGCCTCGCGAGCGGCCAGAGCTGCAAGGCGAGTTGCGCCACGCCGCCCGCGGCGACGCCCCATGCGAGCGCCAAGATCGGCGGATCGAAGTGCGGCGCGAGGTAGACCGCCGCACCGATGATCGACAGGTTGAGCAGCACCGGCGTGAAGGCGGGAATCGCGAAACGCCGATACGTGTTGAGCACGCCCCCGGCGAGCGAAACCAGCGAGATGAACAGGATGTAGGGAAACATGATGCGGATCAGCTCGGCCGTTAGCTCGACCTTGCCCGGCGTGCGGGCGAAGCCGCCCGCGAGCAGGTACACGAGCCACGGCGCGGCAACCACCCCGAGCACGGAGAGCGCGAGCAACGTCACGGCCAGTACCCCGCCGATCTTGCTCACGAGATCGCGGGTGCCCTCGTCGCCGCGGCGCCGTTTGTACTCGGCGAGAATAGGCACGAAGGCCTGCGAAAATGCGCCTTCGGCGAAGAGCCGCCGCAGGATGTTCGGCAGCCTGAACGCGGCCTCGAAGGCGTCCATCTGCAACCCGGCGCCGAACACGGCCGCCTTCAGACTTTCGCGCGCAAGCCCCGTGATTCGCGAAAGCAGCGTCATCGCGCTGACCGTGGACAGCGCCTTGAGCAGATTCATCGAGGAGTGCGCGCGCTCATGCGGGTTGCTAGGGGAGCGAAAAACGATTATTATGCCCGGTCTTTTTTCGTCACTCCAGGAAACGAAGGACCTTCACGATGGCCAACACCGCGCAAGCACGCAAGCGCGCCCGTCAGGCGGAAGCGCGGCGCAAACGCAACGCGAGCCAGAAGTCCGCGCTGCGTAGCGCGATCAAGAGCGTGAAAAAGGCCATCGCCGCGGGCGACAAGGCTGCGGCGCTCAAGGAGCTTCAGGTGCAGCAGTCGATCATCGACCGCATCGCGGATAAGAAAGTCGTGCACAAGAATCTTGCCTCGCGAAACAAGCACCGCCTGGCGCAGGCGATCAAGGCGATGCCCTGAGCGCACGTCAGCGCGATCGATGAAGGAGCGCCGCGAGGCGCTCTTTTGTTTCGTGCTGCCGTGCTAGTATGCTGCTTTAACAGAGGCAGCTGCGCGACGCCGCAGTCTGAGCCTCCCAGATCGTAAGCATGTCGCCGAAGCATTTCCTCCAGCTCAAGGACTTCAGCCGCGACGAGCTCGAATACCTGTTCGATCGCACGCGCTGGATCAAGGACCGGTTCAAACGCTACGAGCTCTACCAGCCGCTGCGCGATCGCACGCTGGCGATGGTCTTCGAGAAAGCTTCCACGCGCACGCGTGTCTCGTTCGAAGCCGGCATGAACCAGCTCGGCGGCATCGCAATCAATCTGAACCGGGGCGACACGCAGCTCTCGCGCGGCGAGCCGATCGAGGACCTTGCTCGCGTGATCTCGCGCATGGTGGACGTGGTGATGATCCGCACCTTCGAGCAGGCGATCATCGAGCGCTTCGCTGCGCATTCGCGCGTGCCGGTCATCAACGGGCTCACCAACGACTACCATCCGTGCCAGATCCTCGCCGACATCTATACCTACGTCGAGCACCGCGGCTCGATCGCGGGCAGGACCGTAGCGTGGATCGGCGACTCCAACAACGTCTACAACACCTGGCTGCAAGCGGCGGCGATCTTCGGCTTCACGCTGAACGTGTCGACGCCTCCGGGCTACGAACCTAAGACCGGGCGCGGTAGCCGCGTCGCGACTTTCGCCGACCCTCGAGCTGCTTGCCGCGGCGCGGACCTCGTGACAACCGATGTCTGGACCAGCATGGGCTTCGAGGCCGAGAACGAGGAGCGAAAGCGCGATTTCGCGAAATGGATGGTGGATGCTCCGATGATGCGCGAGGCGAAACCCGACGCGCTGTTCATGCATTGCCTGCCGGCGCACCGCGGAGAAGAAGTGGCCGCGGAGGTCATCGACGGACCGCAGAGCGTCGTGTGGGACGAGGCGGAGAATCGCCTGCACGCGCAGAAGGCTTTGCTCGAATACGTGGTGTGCGGGCGGGTCAATCCCTAAAGGCGAGGAGCCGGCGATGATCGATCATACGGGCGTGACGGTCGCGGATGTCGCGAAGAGCAAAGCGTTCTATCGCGCGGCTCTCGCGCCGCTCGGCTATGCAGTGATCATGGAGTGGGAGCAGTACGCCGGATTCGGCGTGCCGCCGAAGCCGGATTTCTGGATCGGCGAGGGCAAGCCGAACGTGCCGCCGATGCACGTCGCCTTCCGGGCCGAAAACCGCGCGCAGGTCGATGCGTTCTACAAGGCGGCCATCGGCGCCGGGGGCCGAGACAACGGCCCTCCGGGCTTGCGGCCGCACTATCACGCGAACTACTACGGCGCTTTCGTGCTCGACCCCGACGGGCACAACATCGAGGCCGTATGCCACGCCGCGACATGACCGCGTTTCGCGCCAGTGCTCGCCGGCGGTTGCTGTGGCTCGCTGCCGGTCTCGTGCTCGCGTGCACCTGGGCGGATGCGCCCACGGCACAGACCTGGCCCGACCGGCCGATCAAATTCGTCGTGGCGGCGCCTGCCGGCAGCTCGATCGACGTCCTGGCGCGTGCAATTGCGGAGAAGCTCAAGGACAAGCTCGGCCAACCCGTGGTCGTCGACAACCGGCCCGCCGCGGGCGGCACTGCGGCCACGGACCTCGTTGCCAAATCGGCACCCGACGGCTACACGATGCTTATGTCGTTCAACGGCCCGCTCGCGTTCGCCCCCTACCTGTACTCGCAGCTTCCCTACAACCCGCAGAGGGACCTCGCGCCGGTGGTCATCACGTCGAGCCAGCCCAACGTGCTCGCGGTCACCGCTTCTCTGCCGGCGCGCTCGATGCGGGAGCTGGTCGAGTACGCAAAAGCCAATCCCGGCAAACTGAGCTACGCTTCGGTGGGCAACGGCAGCTCTTCGCACCTCACCATGGAGCTGCTCAAGGCGACGGCGGGCCTCGACATCGTGCACATACCCTTCAACGGTTCGCCGCCCGCGGTGACGGCGACCGTTCAGGGCGAGACGCAGCTTATGTTCGCCGTGATGCAGCCGCTGCAGGCGCAAGTGCAGGCAGGCAAGCTCCGCGCGCTGGCCGT
The DNA here is from genome assembly GCA_036380055.1 of Casimicrobiaceae bacterium. Lineage (GTDB taxonomy): Bacteria > Pseudomonadota > Gammaproteobacteria > Burkholderiales > Casimicrobiaceae > PALSA-1003. Next base: position 14,234 of record DASVFM010000068.1, on the reverse strand, counting down.
CACGACCGCGAAGCGCTTTCCGCTCCTCCCCGACCTGCCGACGATCGCCGAGGCTGGCTATCCCGGGTTCGAGGCGCTCGCGTGGAACGGCGTGCTCGTCGCGGCGGGGACGCCGCGCACGATCGTCGATCGCCTCAACGCGGAGATCAATGCAATACTGAAGGACCCGGCAGTGAAGTCCGCCCTGAACGCGCAGGGCTTCGAGCTCATCGGCGGGACGCCCGAGGACTTCGCCAACCTGATTCGCAGCGAGTCCGAGAAGTGGGCGCCGGTGATCAAGCGAACCGGCGCGAAGGTCGATTAACGGCCCGAGCAGCGAGAGGGGCCTCCGGAATCGTAGCGTGAAATCGCTGTGCCTCAGCGTCGGCCCTTGCGTCCGGCTCGGGTCGCCTCCACGCGCTATCCTCGCAGAGCCTCGCTCCACCTCGCCGGACGCCCCACTTGCGAAGCGCGTGGGGGTCGAGCGTCCGCGAGTGGCCGTGCGGCGGACGCGCAACATCACTTGTGCCGCGAGGCGGCTAGGGAGGCCGCGGTCGGCTATCGCCCCTTCTTCGGATCGCCGTCGCTGAGCCGCGGCAGCGGTGAGCTCCCGGACGGACTGAGCAGACCAGTCTTCGCGTAGGTGATGAGCTTCTCGCGCGTGTCGGCGATGTCGAGATCGCGCATCGTGAGCTGCCCGATGCGATCCTGCGGCGTGAAGGATGCCGCGCCCTTCTCCATCGTCAGGCGCTCGGGCTTGTAGGTGAGATTCGGGCTCGTCGTGTCGAGAATCGAGTAGTCGTTGCCGCGGCGTAGCTCGAGCGTCACCTCTCCGGTGATCGCGTGCGCGACCCAGCGCTGCGCCGCCTCGCGCAGCATCATTGCCTGCGGGTCGAACCAGCGCCCCTGGTAGAGAAGGCGGCCGAGGCTGCGGCCTTGGTTGCGGTACTGCTCGATCGTGTCCTCGTTGTGCACTCCGGTCACGAGCCGCTCATAGGCGACGTGAAGCAGGGCCATCCCGGGCGCCTCGTAGATGCCGCGGCTCTTCGCTTCGATGATGCGGTTCTCGATCTGGTCGCTCATGCCGAGCCCGTGGCGGCCCGCGATGGCATTCGCCTCGAGGAGCAGCGCGACCTCGTCGGCGAACGTGGCGCCGTTCAGAGCAACCGGGCGTCCCTCCGCGAAGCGAACGCTGACCGTCTCGGTCTTCACCGCGACGCCGTCGCGCCAGAACGCGACGCCCATGATCGGTTCGACGATCCCGATGCCTTTGTCGAGAAACTCCAGGTCCTTGGCCTCGTGCGTCGCACCCAGCAGATTCGAGTCGGTCGAATAGGCCTTCTCCGCGCTCATGCGGTAGGCGAGGCCCGCGCGCTGGAGGTACGCCGACATTTCCTTGCGGCCGCCCAACTCCTCGATGAACTTCGCGTCGAGCCACGGTTTGTAGATGCGCAGCTGCGGGTTGGCGATCAGCCCGTAGCGGTAGAAGCGCTCGATGTCATTGCCCTTGTAGGTGCTACCGTCGCCCCAGATGTGGACGTCGTCCTCGCGCATGGCGACCACGAGCATCGTTCCGGTGACGGCGCGACCGAGCGGTGTGGTGTTGAAGTAGATGGCACCCGCGGTCGAGATGTGGAAGGCGCCCGCCTGCAGCGCGGCAATGCCCTCGGCGACCAGCGCTGCCCGGCAGTCGACGAGCCGCGCCGCCTCGGCACCGTAGCTCCTGGCCTTCCGCGGAATATCGTCGTAGTCGGTCTCGTCGGGCTGTCCCAGGTTCGCCGTGTAGGCATAGGGAATCGCGCCCTTCGCCCGCATCCAGTGCAGCGCCGCGCTGGTGTCGAGGCCGCCCGAGAACGCAATGCCGACTTTCTGGCCGACGGGCACGTCGTGCAGGATGTGCGACATTGAGCGCGTGGGCTGGCCGTGAAATCGGGTATTCTAGCCGAGCCATGGCTTCCTTCGACATCGTCTCGCAGGTGAACCAGGTCGAGGTCGGCAACGCCCTCGACCAGGCCAACCGGGAGATCTCGACGCGCTACGACTTCAAGGGCTCCGATGCTCGGGTCGAGCACAAGGACAATCTGCTCACGCTGTTCGCCGACGATGAGTTCAAGCTCAAGCAGATCACCGATGTCCTCCTTGGAAAGCTCGCCAAGCGCGGCGTGGACGTGCGTGCGCTCGAGTTCGGGGCGATCGAGAAGATGAGCGGCGACAAGGTCAAGCAGCCCGTCACGCTCCGCGTCGGGATCGAGCCGGAGCGCGCCAAGACCATCGTGCGCCTGATCAAGGACAGCAGGATGAAGCTGCAGGCGAGCATCCAAGGCGACGCCGTGCGCGTCTCGGGGGCGAAGAAAGACGACCTGCAGGCCGCAATCGCCCTGGTGAAAAAGTCGGTCACTGACTTCCCGCTGCAGTTCGTCAACTTCCGCGATTGAACAGCCGCCCTGCGACAACCGCCTTGCTGCCTCAGCATGTCATGGCATTTCCGGTGGTGCTGCGATCGCTGGTCATGGCCGACGCTCCTCGGGTGCAGCTTCTCGCCGGCGAGCACGCCGTCGCTGAGACCACGGCGGTCATCCCGCACCCCTACCCGGATGGCGCGGCGCAGGTCTGGATCGCCGAGCAGGAACGGGCGTGGAGCACGGGAAAGGAATATACGTATGCCATCGCGGCGGGCGAGGAGCCGGCGCTGGTCGGGGTCGTTGCGCTACGCCCGGCACCGACCGAGCAAGAGAACCTCGGCTATTGGATAGGACGTCCGTACTGGGGCCGCGGTTATGCCACGGCCGCAGCCGGCGCGGTGATCACTCTGGCCTTTAGCCTGCTCGACGTCGAGCTCCTCACCGCGTCGCATCTCGCGCGCAACCCGGCATCGGGTCGAGTAATGGAGAAGTGCGGCATGCGGCTGGTCCGCACGGGTCTGCGCGAGCATCGCGGCACGGCGGAATCCATTTGCGTGCGCGCGATCACCCGCGAGGCATGGGAGCGCCAGGCGGCTCTCGACCTCTGAGGCGTCGCGATCAGTCGAGGTCGGCGAGCAGCGCCGCGCGCGTGCCCTCGGCGACGTTGCGCAGAGCGGCCGTGTAGTTCGGGTGGTCCACACCGATCGACAGCGCCGCGCCGGCTTTGAGCGCGGAGATCATCGCCGGTGCGAGCTCGAAGCGCACGAAGTGCACGGAGGATGTCTTGACCTCATTCTCGCGCTCGAGGTCCTCGTCGGCGATCGCATACACGCGCGAGCTGCCCTCGACCTGGACCCACACGCGGTCCTCGATCCCCTTGAGGCGGGCCAGCGCGCGCCGGCGTTCCTCGACATCTTCGTACTCGATCATCATCGTCGCCTTCCAGTTCCTGCCGTCAGGCACGAGAGGGTTGTAGGCGTCGAGCTCATCCTGGATGCCCGCTTCCTCGAAGGTCTTCTCGACGCGCAGCATCTCCTGGATCTGGTAACGGATGGTGAGCTCGTCCTCGAAGAGGAGCGTGAGGTGATCGCCGAGATGAACGCTTCTCGGTTTCTTGTGGGCGATCACGCGCGCCCGGAACTCGGGCCGCGTTTTCGCATAGGCTTCCAGCGAAAGCAGGCTCTCGCGCGTGATGCGCGGCCTGCGCCTCTCGGAAGAACGGGTGCTGTAGGTGGGCCGGCTCATGGCTGCAGGCCATAGGCGATGCGGATCAGAGTAAGCGGATGGGCGGTCCTCGCATGCCCCGCGCCTTGTCCTTGTATCTGCTCGATGCCCTGGGTAATGGCGCGCCCCGCGATCGGACAATCGGAGCTGATGTAATCGGGCTCGCCCTCCGCCATCTGGCGGAAGACTGGCCGCCCGATCTTCATCGACGTGGCGAAGAACTCGCGCTTCACGCCCCAGGTTCCATCGTGGCCCGTGCAGCGCTCGACCGTGTTCACCGTGGTGCCCGGCACCCACTCGAGCACCTCGCGCGTCTTCTGGCCGGTGTTCTGCACGCGCGAGTGGCACGGAATATGGTACGAGACCTTGCCCAGCGGGGTCTTGAAATCTTTTCGCAGCAGGCCGTCCTTGTCGCGCAGCACCAGGTACTCGAAGGGATCGAACATCGCCGCGGCGATAGCCTCGACGTCGGCATCCTCGGGAAAGAGCAGCGGCAGCTCGTTCTTGAACATCAGCGTGCACGACGGCACCGGCGTGAGGATCGCGTACCCCTCGCGGGCGAGCTTCGCCAGCGCGGGCGCATTCGCTTCTTTCATCCTGAGCACCGACTCGATGTCGCCGAGCTCGAGTTTCGGCATGCCGCAGCAGGTCTCCTTCTCGACCCGCACGTACGGTATCTCGTTGTGCTGGAGGATCCGGATCAGGTCGAGACCGATGCCCGGCTCGTTGTAGGTGATGTAGCAGGTCGCGAAGAGCGCGACCTTGCCAGGCGTGCGCTGGCCGTTCCTCACCGGCCAGGAGACGCTTTTCGGAGCGAGTTGCGGGAAGCGTTTCGTCGCGTAGGGAGGCAGCAGGCGGTCAGGATGAATGCCGAGCAGGCCATCCATCACCTTGCGCGCCACAGGCGTGGCATTCGCCTTGTTCACGGCGCGGACCACCACCGGGATGGTCGCGAGTCTGCCGAGACGCTCGGTACTGGTGAGCACGCGATCGCGGAGCTTCGTCTCGCCGCGCAGGAATTTCTGCGCCTTCGCGCGCAACATCTGGTGCGGGAAATCGACGTTCCACGGATGCGGTGGGACGTAAGGGCACTTGGTCATGTAGCACAGGTCACACAGGTAGCACTGATCGACGACCTTGCCGTAGTCGGACTTGGCGACCCCATTGACCTCGCCCGTCTTGCTTTCGTCGACAAGATCGAACAGCGTCGGAAATGCGTTGCACAGGCTGACGCAGCGGCGGCAGCCGTGGCAGATATCGAAGATGCGCTCGAGCTCCTTCTCGCTCGAGGCCTGATTGTAATAGTCCGGGCTGCGCCAATCGATCGCATGGCGGATCGGCGCCTCCAGGCTGCCCTCGCGTTGGGTCACGACTCGATCTCCGATGGCGGCGCGGCCACGCGCACCCCATTCCCGCGCCGCTCGTGCGCGGGGTGCATCATGGCGATGCGTGGGGCGCCGCGCCTAGCTAGTCGGCGAGCGCGTCCAGCGCTTTCTGGAAGCGGTTCGCGTGCGAGCGCTCGGCCTTCGCGAGGGTCTCGAACCAGTCGGCGATTTCCTCGAACCCCTCGCCACGGGCGGCCTTCGCCATGCCCGGGTACATGTCGGTGTACTCGTGCGTCTCGCCTGCGATCGCCGACTTCAGATTGTTGCGCGACATCCCGATCGGGAGATCGGTCACCGGATCCCCGACAGCGGCAAGGTAGTCGAGGTGGCCGTGCGCGTGGCCGGTCTCGCCTTCCGCGGTGGAGCGGAACACTGCCGCGACGTCGTTCTGCCCCTCGACGTCCGCCTTGCTGGCGAAATACAGATAGCGCCGGTTCGCCTGCGATTCGCCAGCGAAGGCGGCCTTGAGATTGTCGTGCGTCTTGCTGCCCTTGAGATTCATCGCCTGTCTCCTGTCCACATGACCGGCCCGCCACCGGGCGGACCGAAGCGGGGCCCGGCTTCCGCCTACCCGCACGAGCGCAATTTTGCGCAGCGGGCGGTCATATGTCTAATTGATTATAACAATACGGATAATAAGTTTCGTATATGTAGCGCACCCGGACTCCGAGCTCCTCAGTCGATGCGCTCGTAGGCCGGCAGGGTAAGGAATTCCACGAAGGTATCGTTGGCCACGAGATCGCTGAAGATTGCCGCCGCGTCGTCGTACTTGCCCTCCGCGTACGCCGCGCCGAGCAGTCCGCGAATCTTCTGCATTTCCTCGGGGATCATCGCCGCGACCATCGCCTTCGTCACCTTGCGGCCGTCGTCGAGGACGCCCTTGGGGGAGCGGATCCACTGCCACACCTGCGAGCGCGAGATCTCCGCGGTGGCCGCGTCCTCCATCAGGTTGAATATCGGCACCGCGCCCTGCCCCGCGAGCCAAGCTCCGATATACTGGATCGCCACATTGATGTTGAGGCGCAACCCCTTCTCGGTGATCGGTTTCTCCGGCTCGAAGCGCAGCAGGTCGGCGGCGACGACCTTGACGTCCTCGCGGCGCCGGGACGCGACCTGGTTGGGCTTAGGCATGAGCCTATCGAACACCTCGCGCGCGACCGGGACCAGCGCCGGGTGCGCGACCCACGTACCGTCGTGGCCGTAGGTAACCTCGCGCTCCTTGTCGGCCTTAACCTTGGCGAAGGCCTCCGCGTTCGCCGCCTCGTCGTTCTTGACCGGAATCTGCGCCGCCATGCCGCCCATCGCGTGGATGTTGCGCCGATGGCAGGTCTTCACCAGCAGCTCGGCATAGCTCTTCATGAAGTGCGTAGTCATCGTGACCAGAGCCCGATCGGCCAGGCAGAAGTCATGGTTGCTCCTGAATTTCTTGATGCAGCTGAAGATGTAGTCCCACCGTCCAGCGTTGAGGCCCGCCGAGTGCTCGCGCAGCTCGTGCAGGATCTCGTCCATTTCGAAGGCAGCGAGAATCGTCTCGATCAGCACCGTTGCCTTGATCGTGCCGCGAGGAACGCCGAGCTCGTCCTGCGCCATCACGAAGATGTCGTTCCAGAGCCGGGCTTCGAGGTGGCTCTCGAGCTTCGGGAGGTAGAAATAGGGGCCGCTGCCGCGCGCAAGCAATTCCTTCGCGTTGTGGAAAAAATACAGCGCGAAATCGAAGATGCCGCCGGAGACGGGCTTTCCGTCGATGCTGACGTGCTTTTCCGGGAGGTGCCATCCCCTCGGGCGCACGAAGAGCACCGCGGTGCGCTCGGCGAGCTTGTAGGCCTTTCCCTCGGGAGATACGTAGTCGATGCGGCGGCGGATCGCGTCGCGCAGGTTGATGTGCCCCTGGATATTGTTGTCCCAGCGCGGCGTGTTGGCGTCCTCGAAGTCCGCCATGAACACGCTCGCGCCGGAGTTGAGAGCGTTGATGATCATCTTGCGGTCGACGGGCCCGGTTATCTCGACTCGGCGATCCTGGATGTCCGCAGGCACCGAAGCGCACGACCACGAAGCTTCGCGGACCGCGCGCGTCTCGGCGAGAAAATCCGGGAGCTTCCCGGCGTCGAACTCTCGCTGCCGCGTGGCACGCCGCTCGAGAAGTTCCGCGCGACGGCCACCGAAGGCACGCTGCAGGCGGGCTACGAAGGCTATCGCTTCCGGCGTGAGGATCTCGGCGTATTCGGGTGAGATCGGCGCGGAAATCTCGATTCCCGGCCCGTAGTGGGGCGCGGTTCTTGGTCTTGCGGTCATGGTCCTTCCTGTCAGCAAATTGTTCGGTCGTGAGCCTGCGGGAGACGCGAGCCAGCGGGAGCGCTTTGGGCGCGAGTACCGCCGACCCTGCCGGGTTGGGCCGGTCGGGCCCGGAAGACCGGTTCAGCCGGTATTGCTGCGGTGCAGTGATGATAGCCCCGCTCGCTGGCAGCCACAAGGACGATGCGGGACGACGCGGGACGATGCCGGCGAGACGATGCGGCGGGCTACACCGTCCAGCCCTCGCCTGCCCGACCGGGCAGGCGCTCGAGGCTGATGTTCCAGGAGAGGGTGATGCGGGGTCGCGTGCCGTGGTAGGGGTTCACGCTGTGCAGGTAGTCGCTCGCAAAGATAAGCATCGTGCCGGGCGTCAGGTTCGGCATCAGATGCTGCGTCACGCGCCCGGGTTCGTCCGGGCAGCAGGCAGGAATCCGCGGATCGGCGAAGCAGAAGCGTCCTGCCATGTGGTCCTCGGGATCGCCGTCGCCCGGATCGAGCATGTACACGATGCTCACGTTCGCCCGCAGATGGCTGTGCGGCATGCAGTAATCGCCGTTGCGATAAACGCTCGCCCAGGTCGCGTCTGCGAAGACCGGCTTTTGCGACAGTATGCGGTGCGCGAGCATCAGCGCGCGCGCGTGCACGAGCGTGGCGGCCGGCGCGTTCCATTCGGGAATGTCGCGCACCTTGACTCCGCAGCCACCGCGAAAGATGGGGTCGCGCAGTTTCGGATCCTGCTCGGCGGCGAGCGTTGCCGCGATCAAGGCTGCGTGATAAGCCTCCCCATCGGCGAAGACCGTGACCCCGGTCAGCGGTGCCGACAGCGGCTCGATCTTCTGCCCGACCGGCCACACCGGCAGCGGGCTGCCAGCGACCTCGATCGCCGCCGGCAGCCCGGCCTGATCTCCGGCCGTCGATACCTGCGAAGTTTGCGTCATCGCAACCCTATGCCGCTCGGGCTCTTTGTACGTCGGGGCTACAGCCGCGCCGCGCGTCGCCCTCTGCGTCGATTCGCCTCGCGTGATCCCCACGCATTCTCATGCGTGCGGCCCCTCGCCGCGGGCTCACGCCGCAGCCTCCTTGCATGGCCTCGTTTGCTCTCGGTCCATATGCCGGCTGCCCGTGTCGATTCGCCTCGCGCGATCCCCACGCATTCTCATGCGTGGGGCCCTCGCCGCGGGCTCACGCCGCTAGCTGCGGATTCAGCCGCTGCTGCTTGCTGTGCAGTTTGTTCAGGGCGTTGATGTAGGCCTTGGCCGAGGCGACCAGAATGTCGGTGTCGGCGCCGAGACCGTTGACGATCCGTCCCGCCTGCTCAAGCCGTACCGTCACCTCGCCCTGCGCGTCCGTTCCGGTCGTGATCGCATTGACCGAGTAGAGGAGCATCTTCGCTTTCGCGTGCGCCATCAGCTCGATGGCGCGGAACGTCGCGTCGATCGGGCCGTCGCCGCGGGTATGCACGCTCTGCTCTGTGTCGCCTACGCCCAGCGTGACCTTCGCCTGCGGCACCTCGCCGGTCTCGGAGACGATCTTGAGCGCAATCAGCTTGTAGTACTCGCGCTCGGGCGTGACCTGCTCGTCCGAGACAAGCGCATGCAGATCCTCGTCGAACACCTCGCCCTTCTTGTCGGCGAGATCCTTGAAGCGGGCAAAGGCGTGGTTGAGAGCCTCTTCGCTGCCCAGATCGATGCCCAGCTCGGCGAGGCGCGTCTTGAAGGCGTTGCGCCCCGAGAGCTTGCCGAGCACGAGCTTGTTGGCACCCCAGCCCACGTCTTCCGCGCGCATGATCTCGTAGGTCTCGCGGTGCTTAAGCACGCCGTCCTGGTGGATGCCCGACTCGTGCGCGAACGCGTTGGCACCGACGATCGCCTTGTTCGGCTGGACGGGAAAGCCGGTGATGCCGGACACCAGCTTGGAGGCCGGCACGATCTGCGTGGTGTCGATCCGGGTCGTGCAGGGGAAGACGTCTTTGCGCGTCTTCACCGCCATGACGATCTCCTCGAGGGAGGCGTTGCCCGCGCGCTCGCCGAGACCGTTGATCGTGCACTCGACCTGGCGCGCGCCGTGCATGACGGCGGAAAGCGAATTGGCGACCGCCATGCCGAGGTCGTTGTGACAATGCACCGACCAGACCGCCTTGTCCGAGTTGGGCACGCGCTCGCGCAGCCTCCGGATCAGCTCGCCGAATTGCCAGGGCATGGTGTACCCGACCGTATCGGGTATGTTCACCGTTGTGGCCCCGGCCTTGATCGCCGCCTCGAGCAGGCGGCAGAGGAAGTCGGGCTCGGAGCGGCCCGCATCTTCCGGCGAGAACTCGACGTTGTCGGTGTATTCGCGCGCCCAGCGTACCGACTTGACAGCCTGCTCGAGCACCTGCTCGGGCGTCATGCGGAGCTTCATCTTCATGTGGATCGGCGAGCTCGCGATGAACGTATGCACGCGTCCGTCCTTCGCGCCCTTCAGGGCATCGCCGGCACGGCGGATGTCGCTCTCGTTCGCGCGAGCGAGCGCGCACACAGTGCTGTCCTTGATCGCATTGGCGATCGCCTGCACGGCCGCGAAGTCGCCGTTGGAGGACGCGGGGAAACCCGCCTCGATGACATCGACCCGCAACCGCTCGAGCTGACGCGCGATGCGCATCTTCTCCTCGTTGGTCATCGACGCGCCGGGGCTTTGCTCGCCATCGCGCAGCGTCGTATCGAATATGATCAATTGCTCAGCCATGATCGGCTCCTGCTTCTCGCGTAATGAAGAATGGACTCCTGCCGGATGCTCGGGCAGGAACGCATACTGCGGATTGGGGTGTGAGTTATCTGCGCGCGGGGCGCAGCAGCAGCAGACCGCCGAGGAGGGCGGTCGGAAGGCGAAGCAACGAAACACGGCTGCTGGTCATGAAAAACACTATAGCGGGATTCGACTCCCCGCGCAACCGAGCGACGCCCTGGACGTCGTGTACCGGTGGCGATCGCTTCGGACCGGGACTCTTTGCGCGCGACCCGACGGCCGGCAGCGCTACCGCGTCGAACGACGCCGCAATGCGGTCCAGCCCGACCACACGTAGCCGGACAGCGCATAGACCACGAAGCCGGCGAAGAGAACGATCGCGGGCTGATAGCTCACCAGCACGAAAGACAGCATGATCAGGAAGACGACGACGAACGGCACGCTGCGGCGCAGGTTGATCGTCTTGAAGCTGTAGTACTTGAGGTTGCTTACCATCGTTAGGCCGGCGAAGACGGTGACGATCCAGGCCCACCAGCGAATGCTTTCCGGGTTGATCGCAGCATCGTCCATGATCCAGACGAAGCCCGCCACGAGCGCGGCAGCCGCGGGGCTTGGCAGACCCTGGAAGTAACGCTTGTCGGCGACCTCGAGCATCGTGTTGAAGCGCGCCAGGCGCAGAGCAGCTCCCGCGCAATAGACGAATGCCGCGATCCAGCCGAGCTTGCCGAGGCTGAGCAGCGCCCACTCGTAGATCACGAGCGCCGGCGCGGCTCCGAAAGAAACCATGTCCGACAGGCTGTCGTACTCCGCTCCGAATGCGCTCTGTGTCTTGGTCAGCCGAGCTACGCGTCCGTCGAGGCCGTCGAGGACCATGGCCACGAAGATCGCGATCGCCGCCTGATCGAAGCGGCCATTGATCGCCTGTACAATCGAATAGAACCCGCCGAACAGCGCCGCAGTCGTGAACAGGTTCGGAAGCAGATAGATGCCGCGGCGCCGGATGCGGCTCTTGGCGAGCGCCCGCTCCTGCTGGTAATCCCCCATGCGGGACAGCCTAGCAGCTAGGGGGAAGCTAAACAAGCCGGCCGGCTTGCGAGTTTCAAACGGCGAGCGTGGCGAGTGCAGTCGTGGTTGCGTAAACCTTGTCGCCGATCGCCACACGGGGCGTCGCGCCGGCTGGCAGGTACACATCGACGCGCGAGCCGAAGCGGATGAAGCCGTAGCGCTGCCCGCGGGTGAGACGATCGCCACGGTCGGCATAGCACAGTATCCGCCTCGCGATCAGGCCCGCGATCTGCACGCAGGTGATCTCGTCTCCCGCCTCGCTCGTGATTTGCAGTGCGCAGCGCTCGTTCTCTGCAGAGGCTTTGTCCAGCGCCGCGTTGAAGAAGCGACCGGCGTGGTACCACTTGTTCCTGACCAGGCCATCGACGGGACTGCGATTCGAGTGCACGTTGAACACGTTCATGAACACGCTGATCTTCAGCGCGTCGCGCTCGAGATAGGGATCGCGAGCCCGCTCGACGGCAACGATCCTTCCATCCGCTGGAGAGAGCACCGCGGCGGGGTCCTCCGGCGCCACGCGGCGGGGATCGCGGAAGAACTGAGCGATGAACAGCACCGCAATCCAGGCGAGGATCGCCACGAGCCAGACGCCGAGCAGCGTAAGGGCGGCCGCGACGAGCAGGGCGAGGACGAGAAAAGGCCAGCCCTCGCGCGCGATGATGGGATGAGGATAGTCGACTGCTGCCACGGCGAGTACGGGCAGCTCGGCTACTTCGTCTGCTCGTCCATACGGCGCGAGAGATCCTGCGCGCCCTGCTGCACGGTCTGCTCCACTCCACGCGCCCGCTCCATCGGGTTTCGCGATGTCGGCGCTGCCGGCGACGCATCGGCAGACGCCGGCGCGGCGCCTGGTGCACGCGCACTCTCCTCGGATTTGGCTGGTGCAGCGGGAGCGCCGAGAAGCCCGTATTGCCGGAGCGCAGTCTGCGCGACAAGTGCCACGATCACCAGCGCGATCAGCAGAACGACCATGCCCACCCACCCCGCCTGGTCTCGATGGCCGCGCGGCATGCTCAATTGCGGGACTGATCGACCAGCTTGTTCCTGCGTATCCACGGCATCATCTCGCGCAGCTTCGCGCCCACCTGCTCGATCGGGTGCTCTGCGGTCATCCGCCGCCGCGAGAGAAGCGTCGGTGCGCCGGCGCGGTTCTCGAGAATGAAGTTCCGCGCGTACTCGCCGTTCTGGATGCGGGCGAGCGCAGCGCGCATGGCGTCCTTGGTCGCTGCGTTGATGACGAGCGGCCCGGTAACGTACTCGCCATATTCGGCGTTGTTGGAGATCGAGTAGTTCATGTTGCCGATCCCGCCTTCGTACATCAGGTCGACGATCAGCTTGAGCTCGTGCAGGCACTCGAAGTAGGCCATTTCCGGCGCGTACCCCGCTTCGACCAGGACCTCGAAGCCGTTCTTGACCAACTCGACGCAGCCGCCGCACAGCACCGTCTGCTCGCCGAACAAATCGGTCTCGGTCTCCTCCTTGAACGTGGTCTCGATGACGCCGGCGCGCGCGCCGCCGATCGCGGCAGCGTAGGACAGCGCCAGGTCACGCGCCTTGCGGCTCACGTCTTGGTGCACGGCGATGAGCATTGGCGTGCCCCCACCCTGCTGATAGGTCGAGCGCACAGTGTGCCCGGGCGCCTTCGGGGCGATCATCACGACATCGAGGTCGGCGCGCGGCATGACCTGCCCGTAGTGGATGTTGAAGCCGTGCGCAAAGGCGAGGGTCGCGTTCTTGCGAATGTTGGGCTCGACCTCGTCGCGATATACGGCGGCGATATGCTCGTCCGGCATGAGCATCATCACGAGGTCAGCGCTCTTGACCGCCTCGGCGACTTCCGCCACCTTGAGTCCGGCCTTCTTCGCCTTGTCCCACGACGCGCCGCCCCGCCGAAGGCCGACCGTCACTTTGACGCCGGAATCGTTCAGGTTCTGGGCGTGTGCGTGGCCCTGCGAGCCGTAACCGACGATCGTCACCTTCTTGCCCTTGACGAGCGACAGGTCGGCGTCCTTTTCGTAATAGACCTTCATGGGTTCTCCGTCCTAGATTCGCAGAACGCGCTCGCCGCGGCCGATGCCGGAGGCGCCGGTGCGCACGGTCTCGAGAATCATGCCCGGCTCGAGCGCTTGCAAAAATGCGTCGAGTTTCTCGCCCGGCCCGGTGAGCTCGATGGTGTAGCTTTTTTCGGTCACGTCGAGGATGCGGCCGCGGAAGATGTCGGCGAGACGTTTCATCTCGTCGCGGTCCTTGCCCGCGGCGCGCACCTTCACCAGCATCAGCTCGCGCTCGATGTGATTGCCCTCGGTGAGATCGACCACCTTCACGACCTCGACCAGCTTGTTGAGCTGCTTGGTTATCTGCTCGATGACGTCGTCCGATCCGACCGTGACGATGGTCATGCGTGACATCGTTTCGTCCTCGGTCGGCGCCACGGTCAGCGATTCGATATTGTAGCCGCGCGCGGAGAACAGCCCCGAGATGCGCGACAGCGCGCCCGCCTCGTTCTCCACCAGGATCGAGAGGATGTGCCGCATGATTAATGTGCCCCCACGCTCACCATGCGGCGTCGCTCGCTGCCCCCCGAGAGGGTGCAATCCACGCCTTGGGACGGCCCGGCGGCGTTCATAGCTCCTCCGCCAGGATCATCTCGGTGAGCCCCTTGCCGCCGGGAACCATCGGGAAAACGTTCTCAGTCTGATCCGTAATGAAGTCGAGGAACACCAAGCGCTCCTTCTGTCGGAACGCCTCCCTGAGCGCACCCTCGACGTCGCCCGGCTTGTCAACCTTGATGCCCACGTGGCCATAGGCCTCGGCGAGCTTCACGAAGTCGGGGAGCGCGTCCATGTATGACTCGGCGTAGCGGTTGCCGTAGAAGAACTCCTGCCACTGCCGCACCATCCCCATGTAGCGGTTGTTGAGGTTGATGATCTTGATCGGCAGGTGGTACTGCCGGCAGGTCGACAGCTCCTGGATGCACATCTGGATCGAGGCCTCGCCCGTGACGCACGCCACGGTTGCGCCGGGATTGACCAGCTGCACGCCCATCGCGGCCGGCAGCCCGAAGCCCATCGTGCCGAGGCCCCCCGAGTTGATCCAGCGCCGCGGCTTGTCGAACTTGTAGTACTGCGCCACCCACATCTTGTGCTGGCCGACGTCGGAAGTG
>DASVFM010000067.1:0-9027 GCA_036380055.1 Casimicrobiaceae bacterium | reverse complement strand
TTCGTGCTCCTCAAGGGATCGGCTAGGGCGGATCATCTGCAGCGACTGGTGTTGTCGCGGGCCGGCGGCAACCAGTGCTGGCGGAGGGCGTGTGGTAGGACGATGTTCTGCTCCGCCTGTTCACTTCGTATGATTCCATTTCTGCCAAAGTCCGAGTCCCCGGTTGTGGCGGCGGAGGGAGGTTGAGGTCCCGCCGGACCTGTCAATCCACGCTATCGACAGTGGGCGCCGCGGAGTCTCGATCGCCCCGAGGTCAGAGCGGCGGTCCCGATTCTTCCCCAAGCATCTGCTTGCGCAGGATCGGCAGGGGCGGCGAGCCATGGCTCAGGAGCTCTTCGTGAAATGCCTGCCACGCCTCGCGCCCGCCGCGGCTTGCTGTCCAGTCGTCGCGCAGCTTGCGGATCATGAGCTTGCCCAGAGTGTAGGCGCCGTAACCCGGATCGAAGGTGCCGCGATCGGCCTGCTGCCGGGCGTTCCCAGGGTCCTGGAACGCCTTGTCGCGAAACATCGCCTCAGATTCCGCGATGCTCATGCCGCCAGTGTGCAAACCGATCGCAGAGACCAGACGTACGTTGCGCAACAGGGCGTTGGTGAGCTGGCCCACGTGCACGGATGGGTCGCCGTCGCCGAGTCCCGCCTCCCACATCAACTCCTCCGTGTAGTGCGCCCATCCTTCACGAAAAGCATACGTGCCGAACAGGCGCTCGACCGTCGACTTCGCGCGATTCGAATACTGAAACTGCAGGAAGTGCCCCGGCCAGACTTCGTGCGCTGACGTGAACAGCAGATCGGCTTTGCCCGGGATATAGGCTTCACGCTCCGCCTGTGTCCATTTGGGGTCGGGTGGCGAAATGTAGTAGATGGATGGCACATTCCGTTCGAACGGTCCGGGAATGCGGATGTACGCAGCGTTCCAGCGCTCGTGAGGCATTGCTTCCGCGACTTGAGGTTTCTCGGGACCGGGAATTCGCACGAGCCTTCGCTCTTCGATGAAGGCGCGCAACTCGGTCAACTGTCGCGTGGCCTCCTCGATCGGGGTATCGGCCGGCTTGTCGGCTTCGGTCTTCGCAACGCATGCTTGCAGCGGCTGCCCCGGGGCGAGTTTGTCGCAGGCCTCCTGCAGAGCGCGCAGGTTGCGATCGAGGTCGCGTTCGGCGATCTCTTTCAACCGTGACAGCGGCAAGTCGATGCGCTCGGTCGCACGCAGCATCTCGAGGAATTTCTCCGGACCCAATGCAAATGCATCCGTCGCGCTCGCTTCCTGCTCGGCGAACCATGCGTCGAGCGCCTTCATCGCCTTGGTCGCGTGATCGTTGGCGGCTCGGAATCGTTGCTGGAGCGAGGGATCGGCGACCGATTTGAAGATGGCCGGCACGTCGTTTTCGTAGAGCGAGGCGAGCCCCCCCGCGCCGATGCGACCGATGCGTACGAAGCTTCGCGGAAGCGGCGTTCGCAGGTTGGCGCGAATCTGTTCGACCGCCCGCGGGATGGCGTTGGCGTATGCAATATAGGCGCGCATCCTCTGTGCGAGCGGCGCGTATTCGCGCGCGATATAGACCTGCGGGTCGAGGCCCCAGCTGTAGAACGTGGGATCGCGCCACGGTCCTTCGGCGGTTTCCAGCCAGAAGAGTTCGGTGTCGATCGCTGTCACGAGGTAATCTCGCTGGTAGCGCTGTCCGTTGCTCAACGCCACGTCCTTGAACCCGAGCGCGCGCTTGCGGGCCGTATGAAGGCGCTCGATCTCCCTGCGGATGCCGGCGGCGCTCCAGTCGGGAAGGCGCCCGTCGAACTCGTGCCGGCCTGCCCACACGGCCCACTGGGGTCGCGCCTTGAATGTCGCCTCCACGAATTCGTGCGCGTACGCATCCCACGCTTTGCTGGCGGGCTGGGCGGCCCATGCGTTGATCTGGAAAGCGATGCCGAGGATGGCGATCGCGGCGTACAGCCTGGCGTCAACCCGCAGATGTGCTCGCATGCTCGATCTCCCCTTGGACTGCTGCTTTGCGTTAGTTAATCTCGCGACCCAATCTCGCGTCGAATCTGCGTCCCGACGGCAGCCAGAAGGGGATCCCACGGCTCTTCACCCCTTCGTCGGACAATTCGTATCGTTGGATACCACCGGCTGCTTGTGCCATGCATTGTCCAACGGACGGGCGCCGGATCATTCACCAGAAGCCACACAGGCTTTGAAAGCGCACCGGCCAAATGAGCCACCGCGGTATCGACGGCCACGATTGCATCAAGAGCGATGATTGCATCACGGGTGTCGCCGAAATGCCGAAAATCCGGCCCGGCGTTTCGTATTCCATGCGCCGACAGTACCTGCACTTCCGCCTCGTTCACTTCTTTTTGTAAGGCTGTCAGCCGGCAGTCACTGCCGAGCAAACGCAGGAAGGCGCCCAAGGGCACATTGCGCTCTGCGCCGCGCGCTGACCAGACAACGCCGATACTAATTCCCCCACCCTCGCGTCCAGCGGTGCCATTGCTTACGTTTGCGTATGGGCCATGTGCTTCGACGTAGGGGCACAGCGCGGCAAGGTCCTCGCGTTTGCAACCGAGGATCCGCGCCAGGCTCAAAAGAGGAACGTAGCAGTCGAAAAGCTCTTCTGAGACCGGCCGCGCCTCGGCCGGGACTACGTGCAGGTGCTGTCTGCGGGGGACCAGCGGCAGGATCGCGTGGGGGCATTCAAACACCACCGGCCCGCCGAAGCGCTCCAGCAGTTGTGGAAGAAAGCGCAGATGCTGAATGACGTCGCCGAGGCCCTGCTCCCTGTGCACCAGAAGGGTCCGACCGTCGAGGGGCTCGCCATTCCATCTGGGCTTCGTGTAGCGATAGGGATAAAAGCTTGCAGCGGTCGGGATGCGATAACGCCACTCCAACTCTTGCCAGGCTTCCTCCAAGCGTCCCAAGCCTTCGAGGCCGAGCCCGCGGTTAGTGTGTGCGATGGCGCTCTGCGGTTCCAGCTTGAGCGCCGCATCGAAGTGTTCAAGCGCCAGGTCGTATCGACCCCGCTGGGCGTACATGTTTCCCAGGCTCGTCTGCGCAGCCGCAAGGTTAGGATTGTCTCGAACCGCTTCAGCGAACGCCGCCATCGCCTTGTCGAGCTGGTTGAGTCCCTGACACGCCAGACCGAAGTTGGTGAGGAGCGCGGCGCGTTGAGCCGCGGAAATCGATGGGTGCTCGAGGACGCTTGAGTAAAGCTCCGCCGCCCTTGGGTAGTCGCGGGCTCTGAGGGCACTATCGGCTTCGCTGCTCAGCCGGAAGAGACTGAGTCCGGCCATTAGCCCACCTCTGCGGAGTGGTGATTGCGAATCTTGGCAGTCTAGCAGTCCGGAGTTGGTCCGTGGCCCGCGGGATTAGCCTGAGAGTTGCCCTGACCCGAGTCCGTCATTCAGGGCGCGTGCGTGCTTGGTGATACCATGGCAGCTTGCCTCGCGCACCAGGTCTCCTTTCATGATGGCGGCCAAGCACGGGGTTATTTACCCGCCCGCAAGGAGCCCCGGCCATGCACACGAACTCACCAGCACCACTGCGCCACAGTCATCTGCATCGCCGCGGCTTCCTCAAAGTCGCTGGCGTCACGGCGGCCGCCACGGCGCTCGGTATGCTTCCCGCCGGCCAGATCGCCCTGGCCGGGGCGTTAACCAAGGCGCAGCGCGACAAGTTGACGCCCGACGACATCATCGCGCTCATGAAGAAAGGAAATGGGCGCTTCCGCCTCGGGAAGGAGTCGCCGCACGACTACCTTGCCCAGCAGAAGGCCAGCGCCAAGGGTCAGTATCCGGCAGCGGTGATCCTGAGCTGCATCGATTCGCGCGCACCTGCCGAAACGATCATGGATCTGGGCATCGGCGATTGCTTCAACGCCCGCGTGGCCGGCAACGTTGCCAACGACGACATCCTGGGGAGCATGGAATTCGCGTGCAAGGCCGCCGGCGCAAAAGTCGTGCTGGTGATGGGGCATACGGCCTGCGGCGCGATCAAGGGAGCGATCGACAACGTCCAGCTTGGGAATCTCACCGGGTTGCTGGCCAAGATACGCCCTGCCGTCGAGGCAACGCAGTATCAGGGCGATCGGTCGGCCAAGAACTACGCCTTCGTCGACGCAGTGGCACGCAAGAACGTCGAGCTGACCATGGCCGACATCCATCGTCGCAGCCCGGTGCTAGCGGACCTGCAGACCTCGGGTGCGATCAAGATCGCCGGGGCGATGTACAACCTCGAGACAGGACAGGTCGACTTCTTCGCTTGACCCGGAGCGACGGCACGGATTGACACCGTTCGATGAGGCCGGTGCCAAGGGATGGTCCCGCTCGATGCTAGAGAAATCTCCTAAGACGCGCTCAGATCTCGCGCAGGGCTGGAATCCAAACGTCGAGATCGATCGTCGCTCCCGCGAGGGTGCAGAGCTGCACGCCGCGGGCAAGCTCGATGCAGCGATCGCGTCTTTCCGCGAAGCGCTAGCGCTCGATCCACAGCTCGCAGCGACGCACTACAACCTCGGAGCGGCTCTGCAGGCTGCCGGCCAGCTGGAGGAGGCGGCCGATTGCTATCGCAAGGCGCTTGCGCTGAAGCCCGATCAGACGAGGGCGCACGCCAGCCTGGGAACCGTGCTGCACGATCAGGGCCGGCTCCCAGAAGCGGTCGAGAGCTACCGGCACGCGCTCGCGCTCAAACCGCAGTCGCCCGGCGTCCTTTACAACCTCGCCAACGCCCTCAGGGCCCAGGGCGATCTCGCCGGCGCTGCGGCAAGCTATGGCGAGGCGGCGGCGCTCAAACCCGACTTCATGCCGGCACACAACAACCTCGGCACGGCGCTCCAGGAGCTCGGCAGATTCGACGATGCTATTGCGAGCTTCCGGCGTGCGCTCGCGCTCGAGCCTCGGGCGGCGTTTCTGCACTACAACCTCGGCAGGGCGCTGGAGGATCGGGGCGAGACCGACGCAGCGATCGCAAGCTGTCGCGAGGCGCTCTCGATCAAGCCCGACTACGCCGAGGCTCACTACACGCTCGGGCGCATCTTTCAGTCGAAGGGATCGCTCGCCGACGCCGAGCAGTGGTACCGCCGGGCCGTGGGGAGCAACCCGGCGTACGCGGAGGCGTACAACAACCTGGCCGACGTACTGAACCAGCGCGGTCGCGCCGAAGAGGCGCTCGCCTGCTGCCGCCGCGCGCTCGAGATCAAGGACGAATCCGAGTTCCGGGCCAATTTCGTGCGATGTCTGAAACAACTCGATCCGCAGCGCGTCGATACAGCTTCGCGATCGCTCGCCGTGCGAGCCGTGTCCGGAACCTGGGCGCGAGCGGGAGATCTCGCGGTGATCGCGAGCAGACTGATCGCCGCGCAACCGGAAGTCCGCGCTGCTCTGGCTCGCGCGTCAAGCGCCTGGCCGGCGAGAGTGCCGGTCGGCGAGCTGTTCGGCAGCTCCGGGCTCGCGACGCTCGCGGGCGATCCGCTGCTGCGGGTTCTGCTGGAGACCTGTCCCCTATGCGATCTCGCGCTCGAGCGGCTGTTGACGAACGTGAGACGCGACCTGCTCGCTTCGGCCTGCGGGGATGGAACGCCCGTTGCGGAGCAGGACGCTGTCTTCGAGCTCTACTGTGCGCTCGCGCGGCAATGCTTCATCAACGAATACGTCTCTTCCCTGACCGACGAGGAGCCGCGGCAGCTCGCCTCGTTGCGCGAGCGCGTGGAGCTCGCGCTCGCCTCCGGGGCGCCGATCGAGCCGCTGCAGGTCGTCGCGATTGCCGCCTACGTTCCTCTGCATGCGCTTGCGCACAGCGACGCGCTGCTCGCGCGCTCGTGGCCGGCGGCCCTCCGGAAGTTGCTGGCGCAGCAGATCGAGGAGCCGGCCGAGGAGCGACGCTATCGCGACGCGCTGCCTGCGCTGACGCCCGTCGAGGACAGCGTGTCGCGCGAAGTGCAGCGCCAGTACGAGGAAAATCCCTATCCGCGATGGGTCGGCATGGCGCACCCCGGGCAGCCGCTCCACGTGAGCTCGTATCTGCGCCGTCACTTTCCTTTCGCCCGGTTTGAGCCGCTCGAAGCGTCGGGCACGGTCGACATCCTGGTCGCGGGCTGCGGCACGGGACGCGAGCCCATCGACATGGCGAGGCAGTTCGTCGGCGCGCGGGTGCTCGCCGTGGACTTGAGCCTTTCCAGCCTCTGCTATGCGAAGCGCAAGACGCGCGAGCTCGGCGTCTCCAACGTCGAGTACGCGCAGGCAGACATCATGAAGCTAGCCTCGATCGGACGGACATTCGATGTCATCGACTCGGTCGGGGTGCTGCACCACCTGGCCGACCCGATGGCAGGATGGCGCCAGCTGCTGTCGCTGCTGCGGCCAGGCGGCCTCATGCTCATCGGTCTCTACAGCGAAACCGCGCGCCACGACGTCGGCAGGATCGTCGCTGCGCGAGAATTCATCGGCCAGCGAGGCTACGCGGCGACAGCGTCGGACATTCGCCGCTGCCGCGAGGACTTGGCCGCCGCGGACGGCGGGCGCGCGTTCGCGCCACTCACCCGTTTCAGCGACTTCTACACGATCAGCGAATGCCGCGACCTGCTGTTTCACGTGCAGGAACACCGGTTCACGCTGCCGCAGATCAAGATCGCGCTCGTCGAGCTCGGACTTCGCTTCGTGAGCTTCTCCCTGGAGCGCGACGTGTTCGAGCAGTACCGGCGGCGCTTTCCTGAAGATGCGACGCTCACCGATCTCGACCGCTGGCACGAATTCGAGACGGGGTCGTACAACCCCTTCCTCGGGATGTATGTCTTCTGGGTGCAGAAGACGCGCTGACTGCCAGCGTGCCGCAGCGCGCTGCGCGCAGGCTGTGCCGCATGCGCGCCGTTCAAGCGCGCGGCTCGGAAGGTCGGTGTCGACTGCGGTGTGCCGGCTCAGACGCGACGGCGATACTCGCCGGTGCGCGTGTCGACTTCGATCCGATCGCCGGTGGCCACGAACAGCGGCACCTGGACCTCGAGGCCGCTCGCCAGCTTCGCGGGTTTGAGCACCTTGCCGGACGTGTCGCCGCGTACCGCGGGCTCGGTGTACGTGATCTCCCGCACCACCGAGTTGGGGAGCTCCACCGAGATCGCCTTGCCGTCATACATGGTGAGCTCGCACTCGAGACCGTCCTCGAGGTAGTGGACGGAATCGCCTATGTTGTCCTTCTCGACTTCGATCTGGTTGTAGTCGCTGTCCATGAACACGTACATCGGATCGGCGTAGTACGAGAACGTGACAGTTTTCTTCTCGAGCTGGACCACCTCCAGCTTCTCGTCGGCGCGATAGACCGTCTCCGTACCCGACCCCGAGAGGAGGTTGCGGAGCTTCATCTTGACGACCGAGGCATTCCGGCCCGACTTGTTGAACTCGGCCTTCTGCACCACCATCGGGTCCTTGCCGATGACGATCACGTTGCCGACGCGGACTTCCTGCGCGGTTTTCATCGCTGCACCTTTTGCGTAGCTCGATTCGAGAAACCCTTAATTATACTCGATCGGTGCAGAATTTGACGAGACTACCCGCGAGCTCGGGTACCTGTGCCAAGCGCTGTGCCCAGACCGCGGCGTGCGCGCTGAGACGGGGGTGCGCGGCGGAGAGGGCGTTCCATGCGGGCGCGAGGTTGCCATCGCCGCTCCATGCGGCCGCGAAGGCGCGCAGCGCGGCCGCAGCGTCCGGGCCAAGCCCCTCGACGTAGCGGTCGAGAAACGCGCCGAGCTTCAGGCGGTGCGCGCCCTCCGCCTGCGGGTACGGCTGCCAAACGAGCGCGCGCGCGGCCCACTGCGCGCGCACGAACGAATCCTCGCCGCGCACGAAATTCAGATCACAGCTCCAGAGCAGCCGGTCGTAGTCGTCCTGTGCCATGAAGGGCACGCCGACGAGGGTCAGCCGACCGCGGCGCAAAGCCTGGCCCGCGTGCGGAACGCCGCCGCCGGTCCAGGCGTCGAAGGCCGAGGTCGCCACACCTTGCGGCACGATGCACAGCACGGGCTCGTCGCCGTCCGCCCACGCGTCGAGCAACGCGGGCACCGGCGCGTCCGGATAGCAGAATAGCGATATGACCTGCGCATCGCCTTCGCTGTCGTCAATGCCGAGCGGGCGCCGGAACGCCGCCTGCGCCTTCGCATCCGCCCGGAACGCGTCGCGTCGGGCGAGCAGGTCGCGCTCGCGCAGCAGGCCGCCACTCGCGCTGCTGAAGCCGGGGAAATAGAAATAGCGGGTCAGCGGCAGGCTCGGATGGCGCGACGGAAGGCCGTGGCAGCCTTCGATCCAACTCTCGGCCGACAGATACTCGAGGTTGATCCATACCGGCGGTGATTCGCGCGCCGCCATCGCGGCAAGATAGGGAGCAGGAAGCCCGCAGCCGAAACCCTCGATGACGACGTCGGCCTCGCAGTCGGCAGGCGCGGCGCCTCCCGGACCCTGCCACGTTCGCACTTGCACGCCGTCCGCGAGTTGCTCTCCACGCGAAGCATCGATCCCCGGTGCGATTCGCGTCAGCGCAGACAGGACGTCGACGAAGAGCCGCACGCTGAGCGCGTGCTCGCTGGCGAGCTGACGCGCCAACCGCCAGCAGATGCCCGCGTCGCCGTAATTGTCGACGACGGCGCAGAAGAAATCCCACCGGCGGAGCTGTGGCATGGCGACGACCGAAGGATCCGATTTGAGCATCAAGCCTCGACGCTGTCGAGCGCGCCGTCAGAGCCGAGCAGACGCGGCGCGCCGCTGTAATACAATGGGGACAGCAGACGACGCCCCTGCATTGGAAAAGCCCGCTGTCTTGGACCCTGTTGCCACGCTGTCCCCCGAAGCTGCTCCATCGGCCGCACCGCTGATCGTCGACGTCGTCTCGGATGTCGTGTGCCCGTGGTGCTACATCGGCAAGCGCAAGCTCGCAACCGCGCTCGCCGAGCTGCGCCGCACGGAGCCCGCGCTCGGGGCGCGGGTGCGCTGGCACCCGTTCCAGCTGAACCCGGACATGCCTGCCGCTGGCATGCCGCGCACGGCTTACCTGGAGGC
>DASVFM010000066.1:0-2634 GCA_036380055.1 Casimicrobiaceae bacterium | reverse complement strand
AGTCTACGTGTGGAGCTCCACGGGTCGGGGATATCGGTGGTGACCATCTGCCCGGGCTATATTCGCACGGCGATGACGGCGGCCAACCGGTACCGCATGCCGTTTCTCATCGACGCCGACGACGCCGCCGCGCGAATGGCGCGCGTCATTGCCGCCAGGCGCCGCTTCGCCGTGATCCCTTGGCAGATGGCGCTCGTCTCGATCGTGCTGCGCAGGCTGCCGCGCTGGCTCTACGACCGGCTGGCTGCGGCGGCACCGAGGAAAGCGCGCGGCCTGCCGCAGTGAGCCGACTCGTCGACGCCGCGGGTACGCAGCACGTTCCCGCGTCCCGCAGTTCCCGCATCGTCAGCTTCGTGCCGAGCATCACCGAGCTTCTGTGCGATCTCGGGCTCGCGGGAGCGCTCGTGGGCCGGACCGGGTTCTGCATCCATCCCCGAGCAGCCGTCCGCAGTATCCCCAAGGTGGGCGGCACCAAGGACGTCGACCTGGACAAAGTGCGCGCGCTTGCGCCCACGCACGTGATTCTGAACGTCGACGAGAACACCAGAGAAACCGCGCAGGCACTCTCCGGCTTTGTGCCGACGCTGGTCGTGACGCACCCTCTTGCACCCCTCGACAACCTCGCGCTTTACCGGCTGATAGGGGGCATCTTCGGGCGCGAGCGGGAGGCGGAGGGTCTGTGCGAAAGATTCGAAGCGGAGCATGCGGCTCTCGAGCGCGCCGCATCCGCTCTCCCTTCGGAGAAGGTGCTGTATCTGATTTGGAGAAACCCCTGGATGACGGTATCGCGCGATACCTACATCTCGCGCATGCTGGCGCTGGCCAAATGGGAAACCGTGCCCGGGGATGCGGGCGGGCGCTATCCCGAGATCTCTTTCGACGACGGCACGCTCGGCGAAGCGCGCGGCGTTCTGCTCTCGAGCGAGCCGTTTCCGTTCCGCGAACGCCATCTGGCGGAAGTGCGTGCTTGCCTGCCCCGGGCGCGAAGGTTCACGCTGATCGACGGCAGAATGACCGCGTGGTACGGCAGCCGGGCGATCGCAGCCCTCGGCTATCTGCGGAAATTCAGGACGGAGCTCGCTCGCCCTACCTGATGCTGACGTACGAGCCGGGGGCGTCCTCGATGGCGGGCAGCGCCCCTTCGCCGGGGGTGCGCGCCGGCACGCGCTCGGAACCGTTGATGCCGGCGATCCACGCTCTCCAGTCGTTCCACCAGGAGCCTTCGTGCGGCGTCGCCTCGGCCTGCCAAGTATCCGCGGATTCCGGTAATTTCCCCTCGCGAGTCCGGTAGCCGTACTTTCCCGCCGACGGGGGGTTGATGATCCCGGCAATGTGTCCGGATCCGCCGAGCACGAACCGGGTCGGTCCCGCAAGCAGGCGCGCGCCCAGGTAGGTGGACTTCCAGGGCGCGATATGGTCCTCGACCGGGGAGACGAAATACGCGGGAAGCGCGATCTTGCGCAGGTCGATGGGCACGCCGCCCAGCACGATGCCTCCCGGCTCCTTGAGCCGGTTTCCGAGGTACATGTTCCTCAAGTAGAAGCTGTGCATCTTCGCCGGCATACGCGTCGAGTCCGAGTTCCAGTACAGCAGGTCGAAGGGAAACGGGTCGCGTCCGAGCAGATAGTTGTTGACCACGAAGGACCACACCAGATCGTTTGCGCGCAGGATGTTGAAGGTCGCCGCCATCTCGGAGCCTTCGAGGTAGCCGCGCTCGCCCATGCGGCGCTCGAGATTCTGGACCTGCGCCTCGTCGATAAATACGCCGAGCTCGCCCGGAATGGAGAAGTCGAGCAGCGAGGCGAAGAATGTCGCCGAAGCCGCGCGTGCGTCTTTCTTGGCCGCCATCCAGGCGAGCGTCGCGCCGAGCAAGGTGCCGCCCAGGCAATAGCCGACGAGGTTGACCCGGCTTTCGCCGGTCGCCCGCTCGATCGCATCGAGCGCCGCCAGCGGGCCTTCGAGCATGTAATCATCGAAGGTCTTTGCGGAATGGCGCTCGCCGGGATTCACCCAGGAGACCACAAAGACGGTGTGCCCCTCGCCCGTTGCCCAGCGCACGAAGGAGTTCTTTTCGCGAAGATCGAGGACATAGTACTTGTTGATCCACGGGGGAACGACCAGCAGCGGCTGCCTGAATACGGTCGCGGTGCTCGGCGCATACTGGATGAGCTGCATCAGATCGGTCTGGCAGACGACCTTTCCAGGCGCGGTCGCAACGTTGACGCCGACCTTGAACGCCTTTTCGTCGGTCATGCTGATGCCGCCGCGCTCGATGTCTGCAAGCAGGTTGTTCAGGCCGCGCAGCAGGTTCTGACCGCCCGACTGCAGCGTCTCGCGCAGCACCTGCGGATTCGTCATCGCGAAGTTCGACGGCGAGAGCGCATCGATGTACTGGCGCGTGTAGAAATTGACTTTCTTCCGCACCTCCTCGGGCAGGCCTTCGACCGACGCCACGGTATCCTGCAGATGGCGCGCGGCGATGAGATAGGATTGCTTGAAGTAATCGAACAGGAACAGGTCCTGCCAGTCAGGCTCGCGGAAGCGGTTGTCACCCTTGGTAGGCTCGGCGACAGGCCCGGCGCTTCCCCCGAGCATGCGCAGCGCCGTCGATTGCCAGAGCGTGACATGATCCCA
>DASVFM010000065.1:0-2103 GCA_036380055.1 Casimicrobiaceae bacterium | reverse complement strand
TGGCTTGAATCAGCCGGAAATGCACGCGCCCGATAAGCCCGGCGCCCGCAACTGCGATTTTCAGCTTCGTCATGCCATCAATATCGGGCGATAATCGGACATTTGTGCGATAGTCGATCATATGCTAGAGTTCGGCATCATCATTGTCAACGCTCCGCGGGCCGCGAGCGCCAGAAAAACGTGCGAAAGTCGATTGCCACTGTCTGTTTGAGCGGGACGCTTTCGGACAAGCTCGAGGCAATTGCCGCCGCGCGTTTCGACGCGGTCGAGATCTTCGAGAACGACCTAATCCACTTCAACGGCGCCCCGCGCGATGTAGCGGCGCAGGCAGCGCACCTCGGGCTCGCCATCGACCTGTACCAGCCTTTTCGCGATTTCGAGGGGGTCTCGGATACGCTGCTCGCGCGCAATCTGGACCGCGCCGAGCGCAAGTTCGACTTGATGGGCGAGCTCGGAGCGCCGATGCTGCTCGTGTGCTCCAACGTCGCGACGGCGGAGTCGGGTGACCGGGCGCGCGCGGCGGCGCAGCTCCGCGCGCTTGCCGAGCGCGCTGCCGCGCGTAATCTCCGAGTCGGCTACGAGGCGCTCGCCTGGGGTAGGTACGTGCGCCGCTACGCCGATGCCTGGGCGATCGTGCGCGAGGCCGATCATCCCAACCTCGGGCTCATCGTCGATAGCTTCCACATCCTCTCGCTCGGCGACGATCCGGCTGGAATCGCGGCCATCCCTGGCGACAGGATCTTCTGCGTGCAGCTGGCCGACGCGCCACGGCTGTCTATGGACGTGCTCCAATGGAGCCGGCACTACCGCTGCTTTCCCGGCCAAGGCCAGCTCGACGTCGCGCACTTTCTCGAGCAGGTTCTCCTGTCGGGCTACAACGGCCCGCTGTCGCTGGAGATCTTCAATGATCTGCTGCGCGAGGCGCCGAACCGGCGCACCGGCATCGACGGTATGCAGTCGCTGCTCTTTCTCGAAGCACAAACGCGCAGCCGGCTGGAACGGGCGGCGTCGCACCGCGCGGCGGACACGGAGCGGCGAGCCGAGGTCCTGTCGCGGGTCGAGCTGTTCGATCTGCCGGAGGCGCCCAGGATCGAGGGGCTCGCCTTTCTCGAATTCGCCGTGGACGATGACGCTGCGGCCGCGCTGGCGAGCATCTTCGCCCGTCTCGGGTTCCAGCATGCCGGCCGCCACCGCTCGAAGAACATCACCCTGTATCGGCAAGGGGACATTCAGCTCCTGCTCAACGCGGAGCCCGATTCCTTTGCCCGTGCGCGCTTCGCCGGACTCGGGCCCTCGGTCTGCGCGATGGGTCTGCGCACCGACGACGATAGCCGCGCGCTCAACCGCGCCACGGCGCTCCTCTGCCCGCCATTCGAACACGGCGTCGGACCGTATGAGCCGGCGATCCGCGGGATCCGTGGGCCCGACGAGAGCTTGATCTACTTCGTCTCACCAGCTGCCGGACGGAAGAGCTTCGACGAGATCGCCTTCGCGCCGGAGGATCCGAGGCCTACCGTCGATGCAGGACTGTGCGCGATCGATCACGTAGCGATGGCTCTCCCTGTCCATCAGCTGGACAGCTGGATGCTGTTCTATCGCGCCGTGCTGGGCATGCAGCCCGGCGACAGCCTCGAGCTATCCGATCCCTACGGCCTCGTCCTTAGCTCCGGCGTGGCGACGGAGAACCGGACCCTGCGTGTCGTGCTCAACGTATCGCAGAGCAGGAGCACCCAGATGGCGCGCACGATATCGACGCTCGGCGGCGCGAACGTGCATCACGTAGCTTTCTCGTGCGACGACATCTTCGCCACGGTCGCGAAGCTGCGGACGAACGGTGTCGATTTCGTGCCGATCTCGCCGAATTACTATGCCGACCTGCCGACGCGGTTCGTGCTCGAGGAGGAGCAGGTCGCCCGCATGCAGGATCTGGGGATCCTCTACGACCGCGTCGGCGATGGCGAGTACTTCCATATCTACAGCGAGCGTTTCGAGGAGCGCTTCTTCTTTGAGATCGTGCAGCGAGCCGGTGGCTACGACGCGTATGGGGCGCTCAATGCCACCGCGCGCCTGGCGACGCAGGCGCAGGCGCGCTAGCGGCGCGAA
>DASVFM010000064.1:0-2599 GCA_036380055.1 Casimicrobiaceae bacterium | reverse complement strand
GCTCGTCGAGCGCGAGCTTCTCCTGCGTGAACGAGCCGAGATAGAGCTTCAACGACTTCGATTCGACGATCCCCGGTGAGGCCGCGGGGATGCTGAGCTCACCGAGCGCGATGCAGGGCTTTCCGCGAGCGTCCAGCCAGGTGATCTCGTAGGCCGTCCACAGGTCGACGCCGGTGAACGGAAGCGGTTCTGACAGGCCCAACGCGTCCCTCTGGCTCGCCCGCGTGATCGGGAAAAGGAGCGACGGATCGTAGCGCTCGGGATAGCCGGTAGAGCGGCCAAGCGGGGAATGCTCCAGCGCGCTCATCGCTGCCCGCAATGAAGATTCATGGCGCGATGATACGCGCTCGCCACGCCGCCCCTTCGCCACCGGGGCCGCAACCGCCGACCATGTGACTGCGTTTGCGCCCACGCCAAGCCGCTTGTAAGATGCCCCGCACTCCGGTCAGTCTATTTTCGCCCTCATGGACACCACGTCCGCGCCGGTCACGATCGGCTCGCGCCTCGCGACGGTTGCAGCGCGCCTGCGCGACAAGCCTGCGCTCGTCGAAGAGGGCGCGAGCGTGAGCTTCGGCGAGCTCGATGCGGGCTCGGAGACGATCGCTCGGCACCTTGTGTCGGCAGGCGGGTCCCGCAGCGGATTCGTCTGCCTCCTGTTCCAGAGCAAGACGGCCGCGATCAAGGCGATGCTCGGTGCGAGCCGGTGCGGCCGCGCTTACGTATGCCTGGATGCCGGCGATCCGGACGAGCGGCTGCGTTTCATTCTGCAGGACAGCTCGCCGGTGGCACTGCTCACCGAACGCAGCCTGCTGGCGCGGGCCCGCATACTCGCGCATGACGGCTGCGCAGTGATCGACGGCGGCGCGCTCGAGCAGGCCAACGCAGCCGAAGCGCTTCCCCAGGTTTCTCCCGATGCGACGGCCTACGTCGTCTATACGTCCGGGTCGACGGGCGCGCCGAAGGGAGTCTGCCAGACGCAGCGCAACCTTCTCTTCTTCGCGGACGCTTACGCCAAGGCGCTCGGCATAACGGAACAAGATCGCCTGTCGCTCGCGTTCTCGCTCAGCTTCGGCGCTTCCAACATGAACATCTTCGCCGGTCTGCTGAACGGCGGCACGCTGTGCGCGTACGACATGCGCCGCGACGGGATCCCGAAGCTTGCCGACTGGCTCGAGTGCGAGCGCGTGAGCCTGTTGCACACCGTGCCGACGGTATTTCGCGAGCTGATGACGAGCCTCGCGCCGGAACGAAAGCTCGCGCATCTCAGAGCGATCGATCTCGCGGGAGAAGCGCTGTTCGAGAGTGACGTCGAACTTTTCGAGCGCCATACGCAGGAAGGATGCCTGCTCGTCAATCAGCTCGGCGCTACCGAGACGAGCGTCATCGCGCAATACGTCGTCGGGCGCGATGGCGCGCAAGCTTCGGGGCAGATCCTGCCCGTCGGCCGCAGTCCGGAAGGATTGCGCGTGCTCATTCGCCGCGAAGACGGCACGACGGCGGAGCGCAACGAAGTGGGCGAGATCGTGGTGTGCAGCGCGCACGTGAGCCCGGGGTACTGGCGTCGTCCCGACCTCAACGCCTCGACGTTCGCAGAGGACCCCGGGATTCCCGGCTGGAGGCGCTACTACACGCGCGATCTCGGCCGCATCGACGACAACGGTAATCTGCACTTCCTGGGACGCAAGGGCAGCCGGGTCAAGATTCGCGGGCATTCGGTCGACCTGACCGAAGTCGAGGCGGCGCTTTGCGCGTACCCTGGCGTGACGAAGGCGGCCGTGCTGGCCAAGGGCGACGCTCCGCACAAGGAAGCCGACCGGCTCGTGGCGTATCTCGCCGCGGAGGGCACCGAGCGCGATCCGATCAGGATCCGCCGCCGGCTCGCGCGGCGTCTTCCCTCGTACATGCTACCCACCTCGTTCGTGTTCATGGACGCGCTGCCGCTCACTTCCAGCGGCAAGATCGATCGGAAGGCGCTCGCCGCGATCGAGCCGCCACCTGATGCGCGTAGCGTTGAGCCACCCCGCGACGACGTCGAGCAAGCGATCGCGGCGATTTTCGGCGAACTCCTCAAGCAGGCACCGATCGGGCGCGGCGACGACTTCTTCATGCTCGGGGGCGACTCGCTCTCGGTCGTGGAGCTGCAGACGCGATTGCGCGATGCGTTCGGCGTAAGCGTGGGGAATATCTATCACGACGCGACGGTAGGCGGCATCGCCGCGGGCGTTCGTGCGCACCGCGCGCAGCGCTCGACTGGACCGCAGGTGCTGCCGGTTCTCGTGCCGCTCAGAGAGGAAGGCGGCAAGCCCCCGCTGTTCCTAGTTCATGGGCGGCTCGGACAGGCATTCGTCAGCCCGCACTTCCTCGAGCTCCTCGGGGACGATCAGCCGGTATGGGTCTTTCAGGCGCGTGGACTCGACGCCTTGCACGAGCCGCACGCGACGATCGATGCGATGGCAGCCGACTATCTGAGCGAAATACGCCGTCGCCGTCCGCACGGCCCCTATTTCATCGGGGCCCTTTGCGTGGGCGCCTTCGTGGCCTGTGCGATCGCGCGCACCTTGCGCGAGGCGGGTGAAGCGGTCCTGCCGCTCCTGCTGTT
>DASVFM010000063.1:0-27657 GCA_036380055.1 Casimicrobiaceae bacterium | reverse complement strand
GCCTCTCTGTATTTTCACAATGGGCGCATCCTGGCACAACAACCACCACCGCTACATGAGTTCCGTGCGCACCGGGTTCTTCTGGTGGGAAATTGACCTGACGTACTGGATAATCAAGGTGCTTGAAAGGTGCGGCATCGTTTGGGATTTGAGAGAAGTGCCCAAGGAAGTGCTGGACGAAGGGCGCAAAGCCCTAAAGCTGGCAAGGAACACCGCGATACCGTCCTGAAGTCGAAACAGTTTCGCGATTCGACCTCCCGATGATGGATTTCTTGGCGATGCGGCCCAGGCGGGGCGTCGGCGGTGGATTGCGCTCAGGACCGTGTATCAAGCGTCGCCCCGGGAACAAGGGGGCCGTCCTCGAAGCGAGCGTAAAGAACAACGCCTCGGATTCGCCGATACGAGCAAGTTCAACCCCCCTGCTCGCCAAGAAGCATCGCAACGGCTATCGCCGCTGGGCCGTCAAGTGCGGGGAAGGAGGGTTAGCACCTACAACCTCCTCCACACCCCCTCCACCAATCCCTCGATCGGCCTGAAGCTCGCCTTGTAAGCCATCTTGCGGCTCTCGGCGATCCAGTAGCCTAGGTAGAGGTAGGGAAGCCCCAGGAGGCGGCAGCGCTCGAGCTGCCAGAGCACGTTGTAGGTGCCGTAGCTCACCCCGGAGCCGCCCGGCTCGAAGAAGGTATAGACTGACGACAGCCCGTCATGGAGCCGGTCGACCAGGCTGACCATCCGGAGGCGGCCCTCCTCCCGGAACTCGAAAAGGTCGGTAGACACGTTGCTGTGCAGCAGGAAATGCTGGTACTGCTCGCGGCTGTCCTGGTCCATGCCTCCGCCGGGGTGCCGGTGGCGCTGATAGCGGAGGTACAGCGCGTAATGTTCGCTATCGAACTGCAAACTGCGCCTAACTGCCGCTAACTCGCCGTGCCTTTTCCAGGTCCGCCGCTGGCTGCGGGAGGGCGTGAACTCGCCGACCGCGACCCGGACGGGTACGCAGGCCCGGCAGTGATCGCAGTAGGGCCGGTACGTGAAGGCGCCGCTACGCCGGAAGCCTAGGCGAACCAAGTCCGCATAGACTCGGGCATCAATCAGATGGCTCGGCGTAGCTACCTGCGAGCGCGCCGCACGGCCCGGCAGGTAGCTGCACGGGTACGGGGCCGTAGCATAGAACTGCAGCGCGGCGAGTGGCAGGTCGTTGAGCTTGGTCATCGCTTCGCGGCTTCGACCTCATCGGCGGGCGCCCACGGCTCAGCGGGCTGCGGGCAGTTTACCAACCGCGAAAGCCAGTCCGCAAACTGGCGTCGCGGGATCGGACGCGCGCCGAACCGAGCCAGATGCTGCGTTTCCTGCTGGCAGTCGATGACTGGCATGTCCCTGGCCCTCAGCAACGCCACGAGCGCCGTCAGAGCGACCTTGGAGGCGTCGGCTTCCTTGGCGAACATCGACTCGCCAAAGAACATGCGTCCGATCGCCACGCCGTAGAGGCCGCCTACCAGGCTTCCGTTGCGCCATGCTTCGACCGAGTGGGCATACCCCAGGCGATGTAGCCGCGTGTACGCGTCCACGACCGGAGGCGAGATCCACGTCCCGCTCTGGCCCTCGCGCGGTTCGGAGCAGCCTTCCATAACCTCGCGGAATGCGGTGTCGACGCGCAGATCGAAGGGCCGCGTCTTCAGCTTCTTCTGCAGCGAGCGCGGAATCCGAAACTCCTCGGTGAAGAGCACCATCCGGGGGTCCGGGCTCCACCACAGGATCGGTTGCCCCTCGTTGTACCAGGGGAAGATGCCGTGCCGGTACGCGGCGAGCAGGCTCTCGGGCGCAAGGTCGCCGCCGGCCGCGAGCAATCCGTTGGGATCGCCGAGGGCGGCGTCGAGCGGAGGGAACGGCGAGCCGGAGCGCAACCAGGGGACCACGGCGCAATTCTGCCGCCGCACACTGCGCTGAACAAGCTGCGTGATAATCGCTGCCGGGGGACCAAGCCGATGATGGCCGAGCTGCGGCGCTGCGCGTGGGCGGGAACCGATCCGCGCATGATCGCCTACCACGACGAGGAATGGGGCGTGCCGGTTCACGACGACCGGCGCTTCTTCGAGTTCCTCACTCTCGAAGGCGCCCAGGCGGGACTCTCGTGGCAGACGATCCTCAACAAGCGCGAGGCTTATCGCGAGGCTTTCGCCGGCTTCGACCCGGCCCGCGTCGCCCGCTTCGACCGCCATCGCGTTGCGCGGCTCCTCACGAACCCCGGCATTGTGCGCAACCGGCTCAAGGTCGAAAGCACGGTCAGTAACGCTCGTGCGTTTCTCGCCGTGCAGCGCGAGCATGGCAGCTTCGATCGTTATGTCTGGCGCTTCGTGGGCGGACGCCCCAAGAGGAACCGCTGGCGAAGCCTGACCGACGTGCCGGCGCGCACGCCCGAGTCCGATACGCTCTCGGCTGCGCTGGCTAAGCTGGGGTTCCGCTTCGTGGGCTCGACCATCTGCTACGCGTTCATGCAGGCGACCGGGCTGGTCGACGATCACCTGGTGAGTTGCTTCAGGAAGTCTCCGCGTCGGCCGTAGCCCGCGTGTCCGAGTCATTACCGGAGCCGAACTGCAGCTCGGCCAATCGCCGATAGAGCGGATCGTCCCGCAGCAGCGACGCGTGCGTGCCTTCGGCGAGCAGCGCTCCGCCCTCGAGCACGACGATGCGATCCGCGCCGATCACCGTCGCGAGCCGGTGGGCGATGATCAGCGTCGTTCGACCTGACATGAGACGCGCAAGCGCGAGCTGCACCATGCGTTCGCTCTCCGCATCGAGGGCGCTTGTCGCTTCGTCGAGCAGCAGGATCGGCCGTCGAGAGAGCACGGCGCGCGCGATCGCGAGACGCTGGCGCTGCCCGCCGGAGAGCCTCACGCCGCGTTCTCCCAGCTGTGTTTCGAAGCCCTGCGGCAAACGGCCGAGGAACTCGGTCGCATACGCCGCATCGCACGCCTCGCGCACGTCTTCGTTGCTCGCGTCGGTCCGCCCGTAGCGCACGTTCTCCCACACGCTGGCCGCGAAGATCACCGGCTCCTGTGGCACGACCGCGATCCGCTCGCGCACCGCGCGCGGATCCGCTCGTCTTACGTCGACCCCGTCCACGCGTACGGTGCCGTGCTGCGGATCGTAGAAGCGAAGCAGGAGCTGGAACACGGTCGTCTTGCCCGCACCGGACGGCCCCACAAGGGCCACGCGCTCGCCGGGCGCAACGCGCAGCGAAAGGCCGCGCACAGCGGGATCGTTGGGGCGGGAGGGATAGGCGAATGTCACCTGCTCGAGCGCCACGGTGGCAGGCGATGGGTAGGGCAGCGCAAGCGGAGTGGCAGGAGCCGCGATCTCGGGAACCGTGTCGAGCAGCTCTAGCAGGCGCTCCGTGGCGCCCGCTGCGCGCTGCAGCTCACCGGCGACCTCGCTTATCGCCCCGACCGAGGTCGCGACGATTACCGCATAGAAGACGAAAGCCAGAAGCTGACCCGGAGAGAGCCTCCCGGCAAGAACGTCATGACCGCCGATCCAGAGGATGATCCCCACAGCGACGAAGACGAGAAAGATCACTGCGGCAATCAGCAGCCCCCGCTGCCGTATGCGCCGCACGCCGGCCGCGAAAGCGGCCTCCACGCGCTGGGCATAGCCGCTCCTCTCCTCGGGCTCGTGCGCATAGGCCTGCACCGTCCGGATCTCGTGGATGGCCTCGTCGACGTACGCACCGGTATCGGCCACGCGATCCTGGCTTGTTCGCGCGAGGCGGCGCACGCGGCGCCCGAAAAGGATGATCGGCAGGACGACGACTGGCAGCCCCGCGAGCACGAGCAGCGTGAGCTTGAGGCTGGTCAGCGTGAGCAACACCAGCGCGCCGATACCGAGCACGACGTTGCGCAGCGCGAGCGAAAGGCTCGAGCCGATTACGCTCTCGAGCATCGTCGTGTCATTGGTCAAGCGCGAGATCACCTCGCCCGTGCGCGTGACCTCGAAGAAGCCGGGCGAGAGCGTAAGCAGATGGTCGAAGACCTGCCGGCGCAGGTCTGCCGTCACGCGCTCGCCGATCCAGGACACGGTGTAGAAGCGCACGTAGGTGGCGACTGCCATTACCGCGATGATCGCCAGAAGCGCGATCAGTGCCTGGTCGAGCGCGTGGCCGTCGTTGGCGGTGAACCCGCGATCGACGACGAGCTTCAGCCCCTGCCCCACGGCCAGCGTGCAGCCGGCAGCGATGAGCAGCGCCGCCCCAGCGATCGCGAATCGACCGCGATACGGCCGCAGAAACTCACCGAGACGGTGAAAGCTGCGCAGCTTCGGCGACACTGCGTTCGCCTCGGAGCGGGAAGCCATTGGCGAGCGGCCGGGAGACCTAGACCTCCAACAGCTTGGCCTCTTCCTCGTTGAGGTGCCCTCGGCGCCGGGTGTCGGGCATCGAGATTGCGGCGATCAGCGCAATCGCGCACAAGTAAAGCGCGGTAAACGAGTAGAAGTAAGAGTCGTACCACTCGACGAGATTCCCCGAGGACCCGCCAACGATCGCCCACACGCGGCGACCGGTGTCCGATTTGCCGATACTGCGCTGCGGGTGGGCGACGGTGGCCACGGCGTTCTCCTTCTTTCCCGGAACGCCATCGTTCTACACCGGCGCGTCCCGTAAGCCAAGCTCCGGCCGGCAGTAGGCACGGCGCTGGCAAGCCCTTAGAATCCGCAACTCGCCGCGCGAAGGACCCCGCGCACCGCCGGGATTGCACTTGCGGAGGCGGCTTACCTTCTATCGATTCGCTCCAGGGCTTCCCCATGACCGCCGATGCCGACTTCATCGAACTCAAGCAACGCCTGAAAGCCATCGAGAGCCTGCGCGAAGCGGAGTACGCGCTGATCTGGGACCAGGCCACGTACATGCCGCCGAGCGCTGCGCCGTCTCGCGGCCAGCAGCTCGCCTTACTCAGCAGCCTCGCGCACGAGCGCATGGCCGATCCAAGGATGGGCGGGCTGCTCGATGCGGTGGCGACGTGGGCGGAAGCGCAGGGAACCGACTCCGATGCCGCCGCGCTGGTGCGCGTGACGCGCCGCGAGCATGAGCGCGCGAAGCGCGTGCCGCCCGCCTTCGTGCAGCGTCTCAGCCAGCACACAGCGGAGACTTACGACGTGTGGCAGCGCGCCCGCCCGGCCAACGATTTCGCGGCGGTGCGCGACCGGCTGGAGACCACGGTCGAGCTTAGCCGTGAGCTCGCGGCCTTCCATCCCAGCCACGGCCATCCCTACGATGCGCTCGTCGATCTCGCCGAGGACGGCATGACAGTCAGCACGGTGCGCTCGCTGTTCGATGCACTGCGCCCCGGGGTCGTGTCGCTGTTCGAGGCGATCCGTCGGCGCCCTAAGCCCGATACGCGATGCCTTCGCGGCGACTTCCCCGAGACCGGGCAGAAAGAATTCGGGGAAACAGTCATCCGCGCGTTCGGCTACGACTTCTCGCGCGGCCGGCAGGACAAGACCGCACATCCGTTCATGATCAAGTTGGGGCGCGGCGACGTGCGCATCACCTCGCGATATCGCGACGACGACCTTTCCGAGGGCCTGTTCTCGACGCTGCACGAAGCCGGGCACGCGATGTACGAGCAGGGCATTGACGACGCGCTGGAAGGCACTCCCCTCTACCACGGGACAACAGCCGGCGTGCACGAGAGCCAGTCGAGGCTTTGGGAGAATCTTGTCGGGCGCAGCCTGCCGTTCTGGCGCTACTGGTACGCGGCGCTCAAGCGAACCTTTCCGCGCGCGCTCGATGGCGTCGACGTCGATACGTTCTACGGCGCCATCAACAAGGTCACGCCGTCACTCGTGCGCACCGGCGCCGACGAGGTCACCTACAACCTACACGTGATGCTGCGCTTCGACTTCGAGCTCGCCCTGCTCGAAGGCAAGCTCGCGGTGGCCGATCTTCCCGAGGCGTGGCGGGCGCGCATCAAGCGCGATCTCGGCGTCGAGCCCGCCGACGACCGCGACGGCGTGCTGCAGGATGTGCACTGGTACGGCGGTGTCGTCGGCGGGGCGTTCCAGAGCTACACGCTGGGTAACATCATGAGCGCGCAGTTCTTCGCCGCGGCGAGACGCGACCTTCCCGACCTCGAGGCGGAGATCGGCGCCGGTGAGTTCGGCGCGCTGCGCGGATGGCTCACCGAGCGCATCTACCGCCACGGGCGCAAGTTCACCGCGCCGGAGATCGTCGAGCGGGCGACCGGCGAGCCCCTGTCGATCGCGCCGTATCTCTCCTACCTCAATACGAAGTACGGCGCTCTCTACGGCCTGTCGTGAGCGCCACCGTCGCGCGAACCTTCATCGGCGAGCGTTGCCGACGCTGATCGCCACGCGTATCATCGCCGCCAAAATGCAGGTCGGCACACTGCGCCCACGTAGCTCAGTGGATAGAGCGAGCGCCTCCTAAGCGCTAGGTCGCCGGTTCGACTCCGGCCGTGGGTGCCAACTGGCGCAAGCCGCAACCGAAACGCGAAGCGGCGCTCAGAGCTTGACCGCAGGGTTGAGCGTGAAGACGCCGGTGAGTGTCGCCTGCGCGAGGACGTGCCCCGACATCGCCGCCCGCGCGTCGGGCCCCGTGAAGTTGCCGGCGACGGAAAGCTTCGCCACGTCGAGCGCATAGAGCGTGAACACGTAGTGGTGCAGACGCTCGTCGTTCCAGGGCGGACACGGGCCGTCGTAACCGAAGTAATTGCCGGCCATGTCCTTGTCCCCAGTGAACCACTGCGTATAGTTGTTGGTGCCCTGACGCGCCCCCCGCGGTGCCGCGGGCCCTTTCTTGCCGCGCGGCGTGACCCCGCGCGAGAACTCGCCGCGCGCGATCGGGCCCGTGTCGGCCGGCAGATCGATCAGCGTCCAGTGAAAGAACTCGACCCGCGCCAGCGAGGCAGGAATCGTGCGCCCTTCCTTGTTGACGTCGTCGGCGCGCGACGGCACGTCGGGGTCATGACAGATCAGCGCGAGCGAACGGGTGCCGGACGGCAGGTCGCTCCAGCGCAGATCAGGATTCATGTTCTCGGACAGCTTGATGTGAGCCGCGGGGTCGCTCACGCAGAACGCGAGTTCGCCCGGGATTCTCCCTCCGTCGGCAAATGCTGTGCTCGTCAGGCGCATCAGGATTGCCTCCAGTGCGGCGGGATCGTCTTGTCGAAGTACGGCAGAGCCTCGATTCGTCCCTTCCAGCGGCTGAGCGCCGGCGTAAGCAGGCCATCGGCGTCGAAGTCCGGCAGCTTTGCGCGCGACCGATACATGAATGCGACCGCGGGATAGAACCAGAAGTCGGCAGCAGAGAGCGCGCCGACGAAGTAATCGCCCTTGATGTAGCTCGACATCTGCGCGAATTCCTCGGTCACCGCCTTGCGCGCGTCGGCGAGCTTCTTCGGGTCCCGCTCCTCGGGCTTGGTATAGAAGGCGTATTCGGTGACTCCATCGATCGCCTTCATCGTGTGATTGTCCACCTCGCGCATGAGCCGGCGGACGGTCGCCCGCGTGCGCTGGTCGCCCGGGAACAGCGGTGCGCCGCGACCCGGATACGCCTCCTCGAGGTACTCGGCGATCGCGTCCGACTCATAGAGCGCAAAGTCGCCGTCGACGATCGTCGGCACCTCGTGCCGCGGATTGAGCGCGACGAATTCCGGTTTTCGCGTGTCGCCGGCGGCGAATGAAAGAACCTTGCGCTCGTAGGGGAGCGCCTTGTGCTCGAGGGCGAGCTGCACTCGCCACGCATAGGGCGACCCGGATCCGTAATAGAAGGTGATGCTCATTTGTCTGCCTTAGCCTCCTTTGGTTTCTGGCGTCTGTGCGGCGATTCGGACGCCGCGGCGACACCCGCGTGCAGTGCCTCGAGCGATGACTTTTGCAGCTCGAGCGTCTTGATGCTCATCTGCATGAAATTGAGGCTCATCGCCAGCCACCCCTCGATCACCCGCAGCTCCGCGATTTTCTTTTCGACCTCTGCGGGATCGAGCGTGGCGAACATTCCGAGCGGGCTGGGGAACGGCGTCGGCGCGGACTGCACTCCAGGCGCCTGCGGCGCCGGCATCCCGGGCAGCGACAGACCGAAAGGATTCCACATCCTCTGCATGAACTCGAACGCCTGCTCCGGCGTGAACGGCCCCGCTGCGTGCTTGGACACGGCTCTCCTCCTCGCGCAAGCCCCGGAGGGCTGCGCTTTTCAGCTAATATAACGCACCATGGCGGAATATGCCGCTCCCTTGCTGGCCACGCTCCGGGCCATCGTCGGCGAGGCGAACGTTCTCACTGCCGATGCCGATGTCGCACCTTATGCAACCGACTGGCGCGGCCGCTACCGCGGGCGTCCGCGCGCGGTCTTGCGGCCGGCAACGACCGAAGAAGTCGCTGCGACGGTGCGCTGCTGCGCGGAACATGCGGTGCCGATCGTGCCGCAGGGCGGCAACACCGGCATGTGCGGCGGTGCGACTCCGCACGAAGACGGGCGCGAGGTCGTGCTCTCGCTCACGCGCCTGAACCGCGTGCGCGCAGTCGACAAGGAAAACGCCACCATCACCGTCGAGGCCGGCGCGACGCTGGCAAGCGTGCAGCAGGCGGCTGCCGACGCGGGGCTCAGCTTCCCGCTATCGCTCGCCGCCGAGGGTAGCTGCGCGATCGGCGGTAATCTCGCCACCAACGCCGGCGGCACCGCGGTGCTGCGCTTCGGCAATGCGCGAGAGCTGGCCATGGGCCTTGAGGTCGTTCTTGCCGATGGACGCATATGGAACGGTCTGCGCGGGTTGCGCAAGGACAACGCGGGCTACGACCTGCGTCAGCTCTTCGTCGGCAGCGAAGGCACGCTCGGCATCATCACCGCCGCCGTCCTGAAGCTATTCCCCAAACCGCGCACCTCGGCCACGGCATTTGTCGCGATCGCCGACGTTGGCGCCGCCGTCGCGCTGCTGAGCGAGCTGCGCCAGGCGCTCGGCGATCGACTCACGGGCTTCGAGCTCATCTCTGCGGAATGCATCGCGGTTACGCAGCGGGCCTTTCCGGCGATGCCCGATCCGCTGCCCGGCCACGCCTGGTACGTGCTGGTGCAGGCCGACGATCCCGCCGCGCGGTCGGCGCTCAGCGAACAACTGCAGGGCGCGCTCGCCGAAGCGATCGAGCGCGGAACGGCTCGCGACGCGACGATCGCACGCTCGGAGTCGCAGGCTGCCGAGCTCTGGGCGCTGCGCGAGAACAT
The DNA here is from genome assembly GCA_036380055.1 of Casimicrobiaceae bacterium. Lineage (GTDB taxonomy): Bacteria > Pseudomonadota > Gammaproteobacteria > Burkholderiales > Casimicrobiaceae > PALSA-1003. The sequence continues at coordinate 18,428 of DASVFM010000063.1, read as the reverse complement.
TCCCGATGCGCAACGCCGGGCGGGCCACAACATCAAACACGACATCAGCCTGCCGGTGTCCTCGATCCCCGTGTTTCTGACGCAGGCGAAACGAGCGCTCGATGCCGCGCTCCCCGGCGTCGCCTACGTCACGTTCGGCCACCTTGGCGACGGTAATCTCCATTACAACCTCGTGCCTGCGCCCGACGGGCAGGGCGATGCTTTCGCCGCAGCCTCGGCGCAGGCAAACCGCATCGTCTACGATCTCGTCGCCCGTTGCGGAGGCAGCTTCAGCGCCGAGCACGGGATCGGGCAGCTCAAGCGCGACGAGCTCGTGCGCTATAGGCAGCCGGTCGAGATCGAGCTCATGCAGCGGATCAAGCGCGCGCTCGACCCCGACGGGCTTCTCAACCCGGGCAAGGTGCTTTGAGGCGGGCCCGACACGATGTCCAAGATAATCGCCTGGCTGATCCTCATCTTCGTCGTGCTCTTCGCCTTGCGCATGATTTCGCTGCGCAATGCGCGCCGGCAGCGCCGCGCCGCCGCTGCGCGCTCCGTCGCCGAGGCGATGGTGCGCTGCCGGCGCTGCGGCGTCTTCCTGCCGCGCAGCGAGGCGCGCAGCGTCGATGACGGGTTCGTTTGCGCCGACGGCGGCTGCGCGAAGAGCTAAGGGATGCAGCCGCGGCCTGCGATCCCCACTTTCGAAGCGCCCGCGGCGGCGGCGCTGGTGAGCGAATCGAGCCGCCGCATCCTGTGGATCGTCGGGCTGTATCGCGCGGTGTGCGGCGCGCTGCTGCTCGGCGCGGCGCTTTTCCTCGACCTGCGCGCGCTCTCGATCGGCACGCCGAACGCTTTCGTCACCGCCGCGGGCCTGTACTTTCTCTACGGGTTGATGAGCTTCCTCTGGGTGCAGCGCGACTCCGAGCTGCTGCCCCTGCCGCCTCTTCTGCTCTCGTTGCTCGTCGGCGACCTGTTCTTCCTCGCGCTGCTGATCTATTCAGGCGGAGGGAGCGGCGCCCCGCTGACGATCCTGCTCTTCCCGCAGCTCGCCGCGAGCGGTTGGCTGATGCGTACGCAGGTCGCCTTCTTTCACGCGGCGCTCACGAGCACGGTGTTCCTCGCGCTCGACGCCTCGCGCGTCCTGCAGGGCCAGGCGTCGGCCGCGCAACTGTTCCAGACGGGGCTGGTCGGCTTCGGCTATTTCGCCACGGTGGGAATCGCACTCGCCCTGGGCCGTTACACCAAGGCGAGCGAGGATCTCGCCGCACAGCGCAGCATCGACGTGGCGAACCTGGAGCAGGTCAATCGCCTCATCATTCAGGACATGCAGGACGGCGTGCTCGTCGTCGACCTCAATGGGGTCGTGCGCGGGCACAACGCCCAGGTCACGAGGCTCCTTGGCGGCTTCGGCCGCATGCGGGGCGGGATGCGCCTGGCCGAGTTCAGCTCAACGCTGCACGACTACTGGCGGCGCTGGCAGGAGGATTTCGCCGAACCGCTGCCGCCCTTCCGGGTCGAGCAGACGCAGCGCCTACTGCGGGTGCGGCTGGTCCGCATCGGCACCGGGCTCAACGGCGGCACGCTGATCTATCTGGAGGACCTCGGGCGCGCGCAGACCGAGGCACAGCAGATGAAGCTCGCCGCGATGGGGCGGCTGACTGCGAGCATCGCCCACGAAGTACGCAACCCGCTTTCGGCGATCAACCAGGCAGCGCAGCTGCTCGAGGAGGACGGATCGGTGACGCAGGACGGCCAGCGCCTGCTGTCCATGATCCGCAACAACGCGAAGCGCATAGATCGGATCGTCGGTGAAGTGCTGCAGTTGAACCGGCGCGACCGTCAGCAGCCGGAGGCCGTCCCGCTTGCCGAGTTCACTCATTCGCTGGTCGACGAGATCGTCCAGGCGGAGGGGATTCCGCGGGACGGCGTGGTGATGCAGCTTCCGGACGATCTGCTCGTCATCTTCGATCGCGGGCATCTCAACCAAATCGTGTGGAACCTGGTGCGCAACGCCTGGCAGCACTGCCAGAAGAAGGAGGCGAGCATCCATATAGCGACACGTCCCGGATACATGGGCGATGCCGTAATATTGGAGCTCAACGACGATGGGCCCGGCATTCCGGCTGAGCTTCGCGGCCAGATCTTCGAGCCGTTCTTTACCACCCGGCCCGGCGGCACCGGGCTCGGCCTGTACATCGCGCGCGAGCTGGCCGACGCGAACGGCGCGACGCTGGAGTTACTGGCCAAGGGACCCGGAGCGCATTTCCGCATGACGATGCGGCGCGCGCACAGCCCGGCCGGGGCCGAGCTCAACGCATAACGAAAGGGAGACGATCATGGCGCGCCGAACGCGCGAACGCGGACAGCCCAAGGTGCTGGTCATCGACGACGAGCCGGACCTGCTTGAGCTGCTCGAGCTCACGCTCTCGCGCATGGGACTCGACACGACACGCGCCCAGACCGTCGCCGAGGCGATCCGGCTGCTCGACAGCCAGAGCTTCGATTTGTGTCTTACCGACATGCGTCTGCCCGATGCGGAAGGGCTGCGCGTGGTCGAGCACATCACCGAGAACGAGCTCGACGTGCCCGTAGCCGTGATGACGGCCTACGGCAGCGCGGAGAATGCGGTCGCCGCGCTCAAGGCCGGGGCCTTCGACTACCTCGCCAAGCCGGTCGCGCTGGAGCAGCTACGCGCGCTGGTGAAGCAGGCGCTCAAGGTACCGGAGAAGCCGGCTGCGCCGTCTTCCTATCAGCTCCTCGGCGAGTCGCAGGCGATCATGCAGGCGCGGCAGATGATCGAGCGGCTTGCGAAGAGCCAGGCGCCTGTGTTCATCACGGGCGAATCGGGCAGCGGCAAGGAGCTCGCTGCGCGCATGATTCACCTCGGAGGGCCGCGCGCCGAGCAGCCGTTCGTGCCGGTGAACTGCGGTGCGATCCCCGAGAACCTGATGGAGAGCGAATTCTTCGGCTACAAGAAGGGCGCTTTCACCGGCGCCGAGGGAGATCGCGACGGTTTCTTCCAGGCCGCGAACGGCGGCACGCTCTTCCTGGACGAGGTGGCGGATTTGCCGCTGCCCATGCAGGTGAAGTTGCTGCGAGCGATTCAGGAGAAGAAGGTGCGCAAGGTCGGCTCGACGCAGGAGGAGCCCGTGGACGTGCGCATCATCAGTGCGACTCACAAGCGGCTGCCCGCGCTGGTCGATGCGGGCGAGTTCCGCCAGGACCTCTTCTACCGCCTGCACGTGATCGAGCTCGCGATGCCGTCCTTGCGCGAGATGCGCGAGGACATTCCGGGTATTGCCGACGCGATCCTGCGCAAGCTCTCGCGCACCGGAGCGAAGCTCGATCCGGAGGCGGTCACCGCCCTCGAAGCCTATCCCTTCCCCGGCAACGTGCGCGAGCTGGAAAACATTCTCGAGCGCGGGCTCTCGCTCGCCGGGAACCCGGAGAAGATCACGGCCGACGACCTGCATCTGACACCGCCACCGGAAGAGGCGGACACGGCCCTGCCGTCCGGCGACAAATGGCCGCTGCAGGACTACCTCGACCGTGTCGAGCGTGCAGCGATCAACGAGGCGCTCGAGAAGACGCGCTATAACCGTACCGCAGCGGCGAAGCTCCTTGGCATCACGTTCCGGGCCATGCGCTATCGTATGGAGAGGCTCGGGATCAAGTAGCCACGCGGCCGCCCCCTCCGCCTCGCGGCGCCCTCCCCGCGCAGCCTTCGTGAGCACACCTCGTCTGCAGGTCGATGACGACGGCGTCGTGCGCGCAGCGATCCAGATCCCTTCGCCCAACAGCGATGAGCGCCCGCGCGGAGCGAGGATCAGGCTGCTCGTCGTGCATAGCATCTCTCTGCCACCCGGAGAATTCGGCGGCCCCGGGATTGTGGAGCTCTTCACCAACCGGCTCGATCCCGCCGCCCATCCCTACTTCGTCGGAATCGCCCGGCTGCGCGTGTCCGCGCACTTCCTGATTCGCCGCGATGGCGCGCTGATCCAGTTCGTGCCCTGCCGGCGCCGCGCCTGGCACGCCGGCGCGTCGCGCTGGCGCGGCCGACCGCGATGCAACGATTTCTCCGTCGGGATTGAGCTGGAAGGAACCGACACCCAACCTTACGCCGCCGCCCAATACGCCATTTTGGCGCGGCTCACCCGGGCCCTGATGCGGCGCTACCCGATCACTGCGGTCGTCGGTCATTGCGACGTGGCCCCCGGGCGCAAGACCGACCCGGGGCCCGCCTTCGATTGGGGACGTTACCGGCGCCAGACGGCGCGGCCCGGTGGCGGTTACGCGACAGCTTGGATACCGCCGAATTCCAAGGTAAAATAAGAGGTTATGCAGTTTCTCGCGGATTTTTTTCCGCTGCTCCTTTTTTTCGTCGTCTTCAAGCTGTGGGGCATCTATGTCGCCACTGCGGCCGCGATCGTCGCATCCGTGGTCCAGATCGCTTATCTACGCTGGCGGCGCGGCCGTGTGCAGCTCGTGCACTGGCTGACGCTCGCCATCATCGTCATCTTCGGTGGCGCCACGCTGCTGCTCCACGACGATACGTTCATCAAGTGGAAGCCAACCGTGCTGTACTGGCTTTTTGGCGCCATTCTCGCGATCGGCCGTTTGCTGTTCCACAAGAACTTCATCGCGGTCCTGCTCAAGGACATGGTCGACCTGGGTCTGCCTGATTCCGTCTGGGCTCGCATGACCTGGTCCTGGGTAGCGTTCTTCGCGGTCATGGGCGCGGCGAACTGGTACATCGCGTTTCACTTCACGACGGACGTCTGGGTCAACTTCAAGGTGTGGGGTGCGCTCGGCCTGTTCCTGCTGTTCGCCGTTGGGCAGGCCTTCGCCCTGGCCCGCTACCTGCCCGAGCGTTCCTGATGGACATCCCCGCCACCTTGCGCGCGCGTCTTGCCGACCTTACGCCGGTTGCGATCGAAATCCACGACGACAGCGCCGAGCACGTGGGCCACGCCGGAGCGGCAGCCGGTGGAGGGCACTTTTCGCTGCTCATCGTGTCGAAGGCATTTCGCGGCCAGCCGAGACTCGAGCGCCACCAAACCATCTTTGCACGCGTCGGCGATCTTCTGCCGCACCCGATCCACGCGCTGTCCATCCGCGCATTGGCTCCCGAAGAATTCTCCTAACCACGACAAGGACTGTCACTCATGCACATCGCTTCCCGATCTTTCGCCGCACTTGCGGCCACCGCTATCCTGATTGCGGCGCCCGCCGCGGTAGGCCAGGAGGCGAAGCCAAAGGCCACCCCGGCCAAAGCCGAAGCCGCCGCGAAGGGCAAGGATCTCTTTCCGCCGGCGTATTTCGACTTCATGCTGAAGCAGCGCACGGCCGCCGGCCAGCCCGATACGCCCGAGCTGCGTCAGCAGATCAAAGACGAGCTCAACACGCGCGAGCTGGTCGTGCGCGAGGCCAAGAAGCAGGGTCTCGACAAGACGCTCAAGACGGAGATGGACCTGACCTCCCAGACGGTGCTCGTCCGCACCTACGTTGCGGACTACGTCAAGGCGCATCCGATTCCCGACGCCGCGGTCAAAGCCGAGTACGACAAGATCAAGTCGCAGATGGGCGACAAGGAGTACAAGGTGCGCCACATCCTCGTGGACAACGAGGCCGACGCCAAGGAGATCATCGCCGCCCTGCAGAAGGGCGAGAAGTTCGACAAGCTCGCCGAGCGCTCGAAGGACACGGGTTCCAAGGCCAACGGTGGCGACCTCGACTGGAACGCTCCATCGAACTTCGTGAAGCCCTTCGCTGATGCGATGGTCGCGCTGCCGAAGGGCAAGTTCACGACGACGCCGGTGCAGACGCAGTTCGGCTGGCACGTGATCGAAGTGGACGACATCCGCGAAGCGAAGATTCCGAGCTTCGACGAGGTCAAGCCGCAGCTCCTGCAGCGGATGCAGGCGCAGGAGATCGACCAGTATCTGAGGGAGCTGCGCACCAAGAACGGCTTTTGATGCATCGCGCGGGCTGGCCGCCCGCGCGCCCTGATCTGCGGGGGGAGGGAGAAGCCTCGTGGCGAGAGTTCGCCATCCGAAGGACTTTGCCGCCGGTCTGATGTTCATCGCCTTCGGGCTCGCCGCGCTGATCATCGGCAGCGACTATCCCCTCGGCGCAGCGGCCCGCATGGGGCCGGGCTACTTTCCGCGCATCCTCGGTATTCTGCTGATCACGCTCGGAGGATCGCTCGTCCTGCGCGCCTTGCGCCTCCGGGGGCCCCGGATCGAACTCGAATCGCCGCGGCCGCTGCTGATCGTCATCGGTAGTGTCGTTCTGTTCGGCCTCACCGCGGAGAAGCTCGGACTTGTCATCGCCTCGATCCTGCTGATCGTCGTTTCGAGTGCAGCCAGCACCGAGTTTCGCTGGAGGGAGGCGCTCGTGAGCGGAGTGATCCTGGCGGCGCTGTCGGTCGCCGGCTTCGTCTGGGGGCTCGGACTGCAGTTCCCGGTCTGGCCGGCCTTCCTCAGGCACTGATGGAGTTCCTATCGCATCTCGCGTTGGGCTTCGGCGTCGCCGTCACGCCGTTGAATCTCCTCTACGCGCTGATCGGCTGCCTGCTCGGTACGCTCATCGGCGTGCTGCCGGGCATCGGGCCCGTGGCGACGATCGCCATGCTGCTCCCGATCACTTACGGGGTGCCGACGATCTCCGCGCTGATCATGCTGGCGGGCATCTACTACGGGGCGCAGTACGGCGGCTCGACCACCTCGATCCTGGTCAACCTGCCGGGCGAGGCATCCTCGGCCGTGACCTGTCTCGACGGCTACCAGATGGCGCGCAAGGGCCGCGCGGGAGCGGCGCTCTGCGTCGCGGCTCTCGGCTCGTTCTTCGCCGGCTGCGTCGGAACGATGCTCCTGGCGGCGTTCGCAGCCCCCATGACAGAGCTCGCTCTGAAGTTCGGACCGGCGGAGTACTTCTCGCTGATGGTATTGGGCATGATCGGCGCAGTGGTCCTCGCCCACGGCTCGCTGCTCAAGGCGGTGGCGATGATCGTCCTCGGACTCCTGTTCGGCATCGTCGGCACCGACGTCAACTCGGGCATGGCGCGCTTCTCCTTTGGCGTGCCGGAGCTGACCGACGGCATCGGCACTGCCCAGATCGCGGTGGGCGTGTTCGGTTTCGCCGAGATCCTGATGAGTCTGAGTCGGCAGGAAACGCGCGACATCCTGCGGCAGAAGCTCACCTCGCTAATGCCGAACCGCGAGGAGATACGCCGCGCGATTCCTGCGGCGATCCGCGGTACCGCGGTCGGCTCGCTGCTCGGCGTGCTGCCCGGCGGCGGCGCCTTGCTCGCCTCCTTCGCCGCCTACGGTCTCGAGAAGAAGGTTTCCAGGCGCCCGCAGGAATTCGGCACCGGGGCGGTGGAAGGCGTGGCCGGACCCGAGTCCGCGAACAACGCCGCCGCGCAGACCTCGTTCATACCGCTGCTCACGCTGGGCATCCCGCCGAACGCCGTGATGGCTCTCATGGTCGGCGCCATGACGATCCATAATATTCAGCCCGGGCCGCAGGTGATGACGAGCAACCCTGCGCTGTTCTGGGGCTTGATCGCCAGCATGTGGCTCGGCAATCTGATGCTGGTCGTGCTCAACCTGCCGCTGATCGGCATGTGGGTGAAGCTGCTCACCGTTCCCTATCGCCTGCTCTATCCGGCAATCCTGCTCTTCTGCGCCATCGGCGTGTACAGTCTCTCCAACAGCACCGTCGACGTGTACATGACCGCCGTGTTCGGAGTGCTCGGCTATGTGTTCGCCAAGCTCGAATGCGAGCCGGCGCCCCTGCTGCTGGGGTTTGTGCTGGGGCCGCTGCTGGAGGAGAATCTGCGCCGCGCGATGCTGCTCTCGCGCGGTGATCCGACGGTGTTCTTCACGCGTCCCTTGTCGCTTTCCATGCTAATCCTGGCGGCTCTTCTGCTGCTCCTGATCGTCGCGCCGCAGGTGCGCAAGACCCGCGAGGAAGCCTTCCAGGAGGGCGAGGCCTGACCGGCTGAGCCAAGACGATGCCCGACTCACTCCACTCTGCCACGCTCGCGCCGGGTTTCGACTGGGCCGCGGCGTATCCTTCCCACCGTTCGCCGGTCCTGGCGCGCAACGTCGTCTCGACCTCGCAGCCGCTCGCCACGCAGGCGGGCATCGCGGCGCTGCGCGCCGGCGGCAACGCCGTCGACGCCGCGCTCGCCACCGCCATCGCGCTCACGGTCGTCGAGCCGTGCAGCAACGGCCTCGGCAGCGACCTCTTTGCGATCGTGTGGGACGGACGCGAGCTCGTCGGGCTAAATGCGTCCGGGCGCGCACCTGCGGCGTGGACTGCGGAGCGTTACTCGGGTCTCGCCGCAATGCCGCGCGCGGGTTGGGACACGGTTACGATCCCAGGCGCGGTGTCGGGCTGGGTCGCGCTGTCGCAGCGCTTCGGCAAGCTCCCCTTCGGCGACCTCTTCGTCGACGCCATAGGCTACGCCCGCAACGGCTACGCGGTGAGCCCGATCATCGCGGATAAGTGGGCCAAGGCTGTGCCGATCCTCGGCGATGTCCCCGGCTTCGCAGAGCATTTCCTGCCCCGCGGGCGCGCGCTTGCACCGGGAGAGCTTTTCTCGTCGGCGGCAATGGCCTCGTCGCTGGAGCAGATCGCCGCCACACGAGGCGAAGCGTTCTATCGCGGTGCGCTGATGCAGAAGATGGTTGCGCACTCGCGCGCCAACGCCGGCGCGCACACGCTCGAAGATTTCGCGACCCACACCTGCGATTGGGTCGCGCCGATCGGCGTCGACTACCGCGGCTACACCGTGCACGAGCTGCCCCCCAACGGTCAGGGCATCGCGGCGCTGATGGCGCTCGGCATTCTGCGCGAGTTCGAGCTCGGATCGCGACCGGTCGATTCGCCTGAGGTGCAGCACCTCGCGATCGAGGCGATGAAGCTTGCCTTCGCCGACGTCTACCGCTACGTCGGAGATCCGCGCACCATGGAGATCGCGCCAGCGCAGATGCTCGAGCGCGGCTACCTCGAGAGGCGCGCCCGCATGATCGACCCCGCGCGTGCGCAGGACTTCAAGCACGGCACCCCGCCCGCCGGCGGGACCGTGTATCTCACGACCGCGGATGCGTCGGGCATGATGGTCTCGCTCATCCAGTCGAACTACATGGGCTTCGGCTCCGGCATCGTCGTGCCGGGCACGGGCATCAGCCTGCAGAACCGCGGCACGGGATTCTCGCTCGTACCAGGACACCCGAATCTCGTGGGCGGCGGCAAGCGGCCGTTCCACACGATCATTCCCGGGTTCGCCACCCGCGATGGCGCGCCGTACGCGAGCTTCGGCGTCATGGGCGGACCGATCCAGCCGCAGGGACATCTGCAGACGCTCGTGCGACTCATCGACTATCGCCAGCAACCGCAAGCCGCCGTCGACGCGCCGCGGTGGAAGGTCAATGGCGGCCTGTCGCTCGATCTCGAAGCGCAGGCTGCTCCGGCGCTGCGCGAGGGTCTCGCCGCTCTTGGCCATCAGTTCGCGTCGATCCCGGATTCCTACATGGATTTTGGCGGCGGGCAGTTCATTATCCGTACGGAGAACGGCTACGTCGCGGCTTCGGATCCGCGGCGCGATGGGCAGGCGGCAGGCTTCTGAGCTCGATGCCCGAGGGGCATCGCCAGCGCGTCCTTGCCGCATCGGGAATGAAGGTCTGGATTTCTCTCGCGCTCGTCCTGGTCGCCATCGCTGCGCTTCTCTTCGCGCCCCTGCCTCTGCCGGATGCGATCTCGGCGACCCGCATCGTCGATGCGATCGACATCGCGGCTCCTCCGGAGCGCGTCTTCGCCTACGTGACCGCGCCGGCCAACTGGCCACTCTGGCACCCGCAGTCGCGCGCGGTCTCGGGCGTTGTCGACCGCACGCCGCAGCCGGGAGAGAAGACTATCGAGGATTTCGAAATCGCCGGCCGCAAGGGACGCGCCACGTGGACCAGCATCGCCGTCGATCCGCCGCGCCGCTGGGAATTACAAGGTCGCGGCGAAAGCGGCGTTGCCGCGCATATCACCTACACGCTGGCGCCGTTCGCCGGCGGCACGCACTTCGAGCGTGAGCTCGTCTACCGCGCTCCGAGCCTCGCCTTTGCACTGGCCGATGCGCTGCAGCTTCATGCGGTGATGGAAAAGGATTCGACCGAAGCGGTGCGAAGGCTCAAGCAGGCGGTGGAAGCACTCCGGCCCGCGCGCTGACGAGCGTTCGCGGCGGCGCGCTAGCGCTTGCGCGCCTTGGTCGTCGACAGCGGGAGAAGCTCCGGGAGCTCGATGCGCTTGCGGTCGGGCTCTGGGGCGGCAAGCGCCTCCGTCTCGACCATCGTGGCGAGGCAGCGACGAGCAAGTTCCTGGTAGCTCTGCGTGCCCTCGATCTTCCACGCGATCTCCTGCTCGGTCAGCGCACGCACGACCTTGGCCGGCACGCCCGCGACGAGCGTGCGCGGCGGCACGACCATGCCGGCCTTGACGAAGGCCATGGCCGCCACGATCGCCAGCTCGCCGATCACCGCGTTGTCGTTCACCACGGAGTTCATGCCGACCAGCGCGCCGCGCTGCACGACGCAACCGTGCAGGATGGCGCCGTGTCCAATATGGCCTTCCTCCTCGACGATCGTATCCGTGCCAGGGAAGCCGTGCATGACGCAGCAGTCCTGCAGGTTCGCGCCGACGCACACCTCTATGCGCCCGAAATCCCCGCGCAATGACGCCGCCGGGCCGATATAGCATCCGGCGCGGACGACGACGTCACCGATCAAGATCGCACTCGGATGCACGAAGGCTTCCGGGTCGATCACCGGCGTGACTCCGTTGATCGACCAGACCCGCACGCGTGGCGCACCCATGGCGGTCAGTCGAGCCAGCAGCGCGCGTTGCGGAACATGCGCATCCACGGCGAGTCCTCGAGCCAGCTCTCGGGGCGCCAGGACATCTGCACGCTGCGGAAGACGCGTTCGGGATGCGGCATGAGGATCGTGAACCTCCCGTCTGCAGTCGTGAGGCCGCTAATGCCGCGCGGCGAGCCGTTGGGGTTGTACGGGTAGCGCCCGGTAACCTCGCCACGGTTGTCGACGAAACGCAGCGCGACGAGCGGCTCCGCAGCCGCGAGCTGCGCCCGGTCGCAGAACTCGGCGAAGCCCTCGCCATGCGCGACAGGAACCGGGATGCGGCTTCCCTCCATGCCCGCGAAGAAAAGCGACGGCGAGCGTTGCACCTCGACCAGCACGAGCCGCCCTTCGAACTGCTCGCTTCGATTGCGCACGAAATGCGGCCAGTGCTCTGCGCCGGGGATCAGCTCGTGCAGGTTGCTCATCAGCTGACAGCCGTTGCAGATACCGAGCGCGAAACGATCCTCGCGCAGGAAGAACTCCGCGAACTCGTCGCGCGCCCGTGCGTTGAACAGAATCGATTTCGCCCAGCCTTCGCCACCGCCGAGCACGTCCCCGTAGGAAAAACCGCCTCCGGCCGCAACTCCCGCGAAGCTTGCGAGCGAGCGGCGGCCCTCGATGATGTCGGTCATGTGCACGTCGTAGGCGTCGAAGCCCGCGCGGTCGAAGGCGGCTGCGAGCTCCACATGCCCGTTGACGCCCTGCTCGCGCAGGATCGCGACCCGCGGACGCGCGCCGGTGGCGACGAGCGGCGCGGCGATGTCCTCTGCCGCATCGAAGGTGAGGCGCGGTGCGAGGCCCGGATCCTCCGCGTCGAGAATGCGTTCGTGCTCTTCGTCCGCAGACTGGGGATCGTCGCGCAGACGCTGCAGCGCGTGCGTGGTGCGCGACCACGCACGGTGGAGGTCCACGCGCGATTCCTCGAGCTGCACGGCTCCATCGCGCGTCACGACGATGCGCGCTCCCTTTGCCGGCTCTCCGATGGCGATGCAACGCAATCCCGCCGCTTCGAACGCGCCGACCACATCGTGGCGATCCGCGGCGCGGACCTGCAGCACGGCTCCCAGCTCCTCGTTGAAGAGCGCCGCGAGCGGCTCGCCCGGCAGCTCGTCGAGTGCGATCGTGAGCCCGCAGCGGCTCGCGAAGGCCATCTCGCAAAGCACGGCGAGCAGCCCGCCGTCCGAGCGGTCGTGGTAGGCGAGCAGCTTCCGCTGCGCGTGCAGCGCCTGAACGGTGGCGAAGAAGCCTTTCAAAAGCTCGGGGTCGTCGAGGTCGGGTGCCTGGTCGCCCAGCTGCCCGTAGACCTGCGCCAGCGCCGATCCGCCGAGGCGATTCTGCCCGTTGCCGAGATCGACCAGCATGAGCAGCGTCGCACCTTGATCGAGCTTGAGCTGCGGCGTCAGCACGCGTCTCGCGTCGGCGACCGGCGCGAAGGCGGAGACGATGAGCGAAACGGGCGCCGTCACGGAGCGCTCGACGCCGTTCTCGCGCCAGCTCGTCTGCATCGACATCGAGTCCTTGCCGACCGGGATGCTCACCCCGAGGGCGGGGCAAAGCTGAAGCGCGACGGCCTGCACCGTGTCGTAGAGCGCGGCGTCATCGCCCGGGTGCCCGGCCGGCGCCATCCAGTTGGCAGAAAGTTTCACATCGCCCAGATCCGCGATACCTGCCGCGGCGAGGTTGGTAATCGCCTCGCCGACCGCCATGCGACCCGAGGCCGGCGCATCGATCAGCGCGAGCGGCGTGCGCTCGCCCATGGCCATCCCCTCGCCGGCGTAACCTTCGTAATCCATCAGCGTGACGGCGACGTCCGACACGGGCACCTGCCATGGACCGACCATCGGGTCGCGCGAGCACAATCCGCCTACAGTGCGGTCGCCGATGGTCACGAGGAAGGTCTTGTCCGCGACTGCCGGAAACTGGAGCACGCGCCGTGCCGCTTCCTCGAGATCGATGCCGGCAGTCGCGAAGCTCGCGAGCTTGCGCTCGAGGTGCGCTGCCTCGCGCGTCATCTTCGGCGGCTTGCCGAGCAGCACCGCTAGCTCCATGTCCACCGCGGTGCCGAACAGCCGATCGCCGACGATGAGCCGTCGCTCGGGGGTCGCCTCGCCGAGCACCGAGAACGGACAGCGCTCGCGCGCGCAGATCGCCGCGAACTCTTCCAGCGCATCGGGGCGAATCGCCAGAACGTAGCGCTCCTGCGCTTCATTGCACCAGATCTCGCGCGGCGACATGCCCGGCTCCTCGGAAGGAATCGCCCGCAGGTCCAGCCTCGCTCCCCTGCCCGCCGAATGCACGAGCTCCGGCAATGCGTTCGACAGGCCGCCGGCGCCGACGTCGTGGATCGAGAGAATCGGATTGGCCTCGCCGAGCTGCCAGCAGCGATCGATGACTTCCTGCGCGCGGCGCTGGATCTCGGCATTGCCGCGCTGCACGGAATCGAAATCGAGATCGGCGGTGTTCGCGCCGGCGATGAGCGAGGAAGCCGCGCCGCCGCCCATGCCGATGAGCATGCCCGGACCCCCGAGCTGCACGATCGGGGCGCCCGCCGGCAGATCTCGCTTGCGCGCATCACGCATGGACACGTTGCCCACCCCGCCGGCGATCATGATGGGCTTGTGATAGCCGCGCCATTCCCCGCCGACCTCCTGCTCGAACGTTCGGAAGTAGCCGAGCAGATTCGGGCGGCCAAACTCGTTGTTGAACGACGCGCCGCCGACCGGGCCGTCAAGCATGATCTGCAGCGCCGAGGCGATCCGCTCGGGCTTGCCGGCGCTTCGCTCCCATGGCTGGGGAACACCCGGAATGCACAGATGCGACACGGTGAACCCGGTGAGGCCTGCCTTCGGCTTGGCGCCGATGCCGGTCGCTCCCTCGTCGCGGATCTCTCCGCCCGATCCGGTCGCCGCGCCGGGAAACGGCGCAATCGCCGTCGGGTGATTGTGCGTTTCGACCTTCATCAGCGTGCACGTGGGTTCCGCGCGGGCCTGATAGCGACCATCGCCGTTAGCGTAGAAGCGCCGCGCGGTCGGACCTTCCATCACTGCGGCGTTGTCGGCATAGGCGACAATAGTCCCTCGCGGGCTCGCAGCGTGCGTGTGGCGGATCATGGCAAAGAGCGACTGCGGCTGGCGCGCCCCGTCCACGATCCAATCGGCGTTGAAGATCTTGTGGCGGCAGTGTTCGGAGTTCGCCTGCGCGAACATCATCAACTCGACGTCGGTCGGGTCGCGCCCCATCCGATGGAAATGCTCGGCGAGGTAGTCGATCTCGTCGGCGGAGAGCGCGAGGCCAAGCGCGGCGTCGGCCTCCTCGATGGCGGCGCGCCCACGCCGGGCGAGATCGATCGTCTGGAGCGGCCGCGGCTCGAAGTGCGTGAACAGGCGGGCCGCATCGTCGAGCGATGGGGACACCGCCTCGGTCATGCGGTCGTGGATGAGAGGCAGAAGTGCAGCGCGGTCGGCGGCGTTGAGCGGCCTCGCGTGCCGTGCAACCACGCGCCAGGCAACGCCGCGTTCGATGCGCAGGACCGCGCCGAGCCCGCAATTGTGCGCGATGTCCGTCGCTTTCGAGGCCCAGGGAGAGATCGTCCCCGGCCGGGGAACCACGAGCAGGAGTTCGCCTGCGTCGATCACTGCGCCGGCCTGCGGCCCGTAGGTGAGGAGGCGCTCGAGCGTCGCCCGCTCGGGCACGCTCAACGCGCGTTCGGTCTGAACGAAGTGCCAGTACTCTGCGGCAATACCGGAAACATGGGTCTCGGCGAGGTTCGACAGCAGCTTGGCGATGCGGAAAGGCGACAGGGCATTGCGCCCGCGGAGCGAGAGAAGCTCGGCCATCGAAGCTGCGGTGGACGTAAAGGAGAATTATACGCTGTCGGCTGCTGTCCCGTTGCCCAAGCGACGCGACACGAAGCGTGCTGGGCGGCCGTCAGCGGGGCCTATAATCCGGCGATGGCGGCCGACGCCTCCGCGCTTTCGGAACGGCAAAAGCAATTCCTCGAGCGCGCGCGGGCGACATTGACCGGCTTCGCGCGGGAGCACGGCGCGGGCCTCATGTCGGACTCCGTCGAAATGGAGTTTCCATCGGCGTCGCTCGACGCGAACGGGCGCCCGCGTTTCTCGATGGCCTTGCCCCCGTCGCTCGTCGTCAACGATCTCGGCGCGGCCCATGTCTTCTACCATGACGTCGCCGGTCGAGGTTTCGAATTTCCCACCCGCCGTTTCATCGACCTGCACCTGCGCTCGGATGACGTCTTCGTCGACGTCGGCGCACATTGGGGCGTGCATTCTCTCACCGCGGCGAGCCTTCGGCCGGGCCAGGTTAGCGTCCTTGCGATGGAACCGCACCCCGACAACAGCCGGAGGTTTCAAAGCTGGATCGATCGGAATCAACTGCAGGCGGACATCGAGCTCATCCCGAAGGCGATCGGTGATCGCGAAGGCGCCGCGCGCCTCTGGGTGAGCGCTTCGAGCATGGCGCACCACCTCCGGGAAAAACCCAGCGAAGCGGGCATGACCGCGATCGAGGTCGCGATGACCACGCTCGATCGCGTGCTGCACGACCGCCCGCATCTGCGCTGGCGGCGGTTCATTCTCAAGATAGACGTCGAGGGCCATGAAGCCGAGGTTCTGCGCGGAGCGCGGCACCTGTTTTCCAGCGAGGACGTCGCGGCGGTGCTGTGGGAAAAGGCCACCTTCTACGAAACGGGCCTGCAGACGCAACGTGATGACGCCGTTGTCGACTTTCTGAGCACCCGCGGATTCGCGCATTTCCGGATGGAGGATGAGCATCGTGGCGGCCGGTTGATTCCACTTGCTGGGAACGACTGGTCGGGCAACGTATTCAGCCTGGCGCGAGGTTTCGAGGCGAACGATCTCTACGAGTAAGGGCGAAGGCCAAGTCCGCTTCAGCGCCAGGATCGCGGCTCTATAATGTCGGGCCTTTGCCGGACCGATTCCACCTGGGAGACCCTAACCGATGAATTCTCTGAGCTGCGCGGACATTCTCGCGGGCCGCGCGCCGACAGACGCCCCTGTCTCGCTCAAGGGATGGGTGCGCACGCGGCGCGACGCGAAGGGCGCGGGCATCTCGTTCGTGAACGTCTCCGACGGCTCCTGCTTCCATCCCGTGCAGGTGGTCGCGCCCAGCGCGCTAGCGAACTACCAGGACGAGATCCTCCGGCTTACTGCGGGCTGCGCGGTCGAGGCAACCGGAATGGTCGTGCCGTCACCCGCGAAGGGACAGCCTTTCGAGATGCAGGCAAGCGCCATCAAGGTCGTGGGTTGGGTCGACGACCCGGACACTTACCCGATCCAGCCGAAGCCGCATACCTTCGAGTTTCTGCGCGAGGTGGCGCACCTGCGGCCGCGCACCAACGTCATCGGCGCGGCGACCCGCGTGCGGCACACCGTCGCGCAGGCGATCCATCGCTTCTTCCACGAAAACGGTTTCCTCTGGGTGAATACACCGATCATCACCGCTTCCGACGCCGAAGGCGCGGGAGCACTGTTCCGCGTCTCCACCCTGGATCTCATGAACCTGCCGCGCACGCCGGAAGGCAAGGTCGACTTCACTCGGGATTTCTTCGGGCGCGAAACCTACCTTACCGTCTCGGGACAGCTCAACGTCGAAGCGTATTGCCTGGCGTTGTCCAAGGTCTACACGTTCGGGCCGACCTTCCGGGCAGAGAACTCGAACACCAGCCGGCACCTCGCCGAGTTCTGGATGATCGAGCCGGAGATCGCCTTTGCGACTCTCGACGACAATGCGGCGCTGGCCGAGGCGCTCGTGAAGCACATCTTCCGCGCGGTTCTCGCCGAGCGCGCGGACGACGTCGCCTTCTTCGAGGAGCGGGTCGAGAAGGGCCTGATCGCCAAGCTGCAGGGCATCGTCGACTCCCAGTTCGTGCGCATGGATTACACCGAGGCGATCCGCATTCTCGAGAAGTCTGGCGAGAAGTTCGAGTTTCCCGTGAAGTGGGGCGTGGACCTGCAGTCCGAGCACGAGCGCTACATCACCGAACACCACGCCCGCAAGCCGGTCATCCTCGTGAACTACCCCAAGGAGATCAAGGCGTTCTACATGCGGGTGAACGATGATGACCGGACCGTTGCTGCTATGGACGTACTGGTGCCCGGCATCGGGGAGATCATCGGCGGCAGCCAGCGCGAGGAACGACTCGACGTCCTCGATGCCCGCATCGCCGCCGTGGGCCTCGACAAGGAGAACTACGGGTGGTATCGCGACTTGCGGCGCTACGGCACGGTGCCGCACGCAGGGTTCGGCCTCGGCTTCGAGCGCACTGTCGCCTACGTCACCGGGCTCGCCAACGTGCGCGACGTGATCCCGTTCCCGCGGACGCCTGGCAGCGCGCGGTACTGACCGACTCGGCGTTGCGTTACGTCTGCGCGGGCTCGCTGCCGGCACTCGCGCGGCCGATCGCGAAGCCCGAACCGCCAAGCGCGAGGCCGAGACCCAGCACGTACCAGAGGCTCAGGGTGTCGCCTCGGGCTTGCGTGAGGCCGTTGCCGATCGCGAAGAGCGCCACGCCGGCAGCCAACGCGAGCAGCACCAGGAAAGTTCCCCCGACGCGCGACAAGAGCGAGACGTGGCTCACCCGCGCGGCCACGGCGAGAAGCACGAACCCGACGACCGTAAAGCCGGGGAAGAGGATCCATGCGGTCGCCCCCGGCGCCGCGGAGCCGACGCCGAGCGGCGCGAGCAGCAGGAAGAGCCCCGAGATCAGCCCCAGGACGAGCAGCAGCGCTCCGGCAAAGGCGAGCACGGGCCAGGGCTCAGTGGGTCAGTATCTTAGAGAGGAAGAGCTGCGCGCGCTCAGAGCGTGGCTTGCCGAAGAAGTCTTCCTTCTTCGCATCTTCCACGATCTTGCCCTGATCCATGAAGATCACACGGTTGGCGACCTTGCGCGCAAAGCCCATCTCGTGCGTGACCACCATCATGGTCATGCCTTCGATCGCGAGCTGCACCATCACATCGAGCACTTCGTTGATCATCTCCGGATCGAGTGCGGAGGTGGGTTCGTCGAACAGCATGCAGATCGGATCCATCGATAGAGCGCGCGCAATCGCCACGCGCTGCTGCTGACCTCCGGAGAGCTGCCCAGGGAACTTGTCCTTCTGCGCGATCAAGCCGACGCGGTCGAGAAGCTTCAGCCCGCGCTGCTTCGCCTCATCGTTGCCGCGCCCGAGCACCTTGATCTGGCCGAGCGTAAGGTTGTCCGTGATGGAGAGATGCGGGAACAGCTCGAAATGCTGGAACACCATCCCGACGCGCGCGCGCAGCTTGGGCAGGTTGGTCTTGGGATCGCCGACCGAGATACCATCGACGGTGACCGTCCCTTTCTGGAACGGCTCGAGCGCGTTGACGCACTTGATAAGCGTGGACTTGCCCGACCCCGACGGGCCGCAAACCACAACGACCTCGCCCTTCTCGACCTTCGTCGTGCAGTCGGTCAGCACCTGGAACTGCCCGTACCACTTCGACACGTCTTGAATCGAGATCATCTGGCTCTTCTCC
>DASVFM010000062.1:0-14891 GCA_036380055.1 Casimicrobiaceae bacterium | reverse complement strand
CCCAACGCACCGGCCCGCGGCGTTGCTATCGCGCGCTCGGGACAAATTTTCCAAGGATAACCCACGCGCTCGCAGCGATCGGAAAAAGAGCCGGGCGCCTCGCGGCGCCCGGCTCGCTTCGGGTCGGCAAGCACCTAGGCGGCGGCTCTAGCTTTCTTGCCCGCCTTTGCTTTCTTCGCTTCGGGAGCGGCCGCTTTCGCCTTCTTCGGCTTCTTGGTCGCAGCTTCCGTCTTGTCCGCTGGCTTCTTGCCCTTGGTCGACGATTCGCCAGCCGTTGTCGCGCCGGGCGTCTCGGTCCGGTCCATCAGCTCCACGAGCGCCATGGGCGCATTGTCGCCGAGACGGAATCCGAACTTGAGAATCCGCAGGTAGCCGCCTGGCCTCTTGGCGTAGCGCGGGCCGAGCTCGTTGAAGAGTTTGTAAACGACGGCCTTGTCGCGCAAGCGGCTGAGAGCAAGGCGCCTGTTGGCGAGCGTCGGGGCCTTCCCCAGCGTGATGAGCGGCTCGGCGACCCGGCGCAGCTCCTTCGCCTTGGGCAGCGTGGTGCGGATCACCTCGTGCGTTAGCAGCGAGTTGGTCATGTTGCGCAGCATCGCCAGGCGATGGCTGCTGGTGCGATTGAGTTTGCGCAATCCGTGGCGGTGACGCATGTTGCTTCCTTCTAAGGCGCAGGAGGCTTACGGCCGGTCCAGGTTCGGCGGCGGCCAGTTCTCCAGCTTCATGCCGAGCGACAATCCACGGGAGGCCAGAACCTCCTTGATCTCGTTGAGCGACTTGCGGCCGAGGTTTGGCGTCTTCAGCAGTTCGGTCTCGGTGCGCTGGATCAGATCACCGATGTAATAGATGTTCTCCGCCTTCAGGCAGTTCGCGGAGCGCACTGTAAGCTCGAGATCGTCGACGGGTCTGAGCAGGATCGGGTCGACCTGCGGCATCGTGCGCTGCTCGGCGGGCGCCTCGGTTCCCTTGAGATCGGCGAAAACGCCGAGCTGCTCGACCAGGATGCTCGCCGCGTAGCGGATGGCCTGCTCGGGCTCGATGACGCCGTTGGTCTCAATGTCCATCACCAGCTTGTCGAGGTCGGTGCGCTGCTCGACCCGGGCGCTCTCGACCGAGTAGCTCACGCGCCGCACCGGCGAGAACGAGGCGTCGAGCAGGATGTTGCCGATGCTGCGGCCGCCCTCGGGCTTGATGCGCACGGTGGCCGGCTGGTAGCCGCGCCCCTTCTCAACCTTGATCTCCATCTCGACCTTGCCGCCGGCCGTGAGATGCGCGATGACGTGATCCGGGTTGATGATCTCGACGTCGTGATTCGGCTCGATGTCAGCCGCAGTCACCGGCCCCTCGCCGGTCTTGGCGAGGCGCAGCGTCACGTGGTCGCGGTTGTGTAGCTTGAGTACGACGCCCTTGAGGTTCAGCAAGACGTCGACCACGTCTTCCTGAACGCCGTCGAGTGCAGAGTACTCGTGCAGCACTCCCGTGATCTTGACTTCGGTCGGCGCATAGCCGGGCATGGAGGAGAGCAGCACGCGCCGCAGCGCGTTGCCCAGCGTATGCCCATAGCCGCGCTCGAACGGCTCCATCACCACCTTGGCGTGAAAGGGCGACGTGCTTTGCACGTCGATAATGCGCGGTTTCAAGAAAGCAGTGCTCTGCATGCGGGGTCCTTAGTACGAATCCTGTTCCATCCCTGTCCTGCGATCGCTGCGCCAAAGAAGCGCGGTGCTACTTCGAATACAACTCGACCACCAGGCTCTCGTTGATGTCCTGACCGAACTCGGAGCGGTCGGGTGCTCCCTTGAACGTGCCCGCCATCTTCTTGACGTCGACCTCGACCCACGAGGGGAAGCCGATCTTTTCCGCGAGCTGCAGTGCATCCACGATGCGCAGCTGCGTCTTGGCGCCTTCCTTCACTGCCACGACGTCGCCCGCCTTCACCCACGCCGAGGGCACGTTGACCGTCTTGCCGTTGACCGTGACCGCCCGGTGAGTCACCAGCTGACGGGCTTCCGCCCGCGTCGAGCCGAAGCCCATGCGATAGACCACGTTGTCGAGCCTGGACTCGAGCAGCTGCAGCAGATTCTCGCCGGTCGAGCCCTTGCGGCGCGCCGCTTCCACGAAATAGCGCCGGAACTGCCGCTCGAGGATCCCGTAGGTGCGCCGCAGCTTCTGCTTCTCGCGCAGCTGCTTGCCATAGTCGGATTGCCGCATCCCCGAGCGCACGCCGTGCTGACCGGGCTTCGAGTCGAGCTTGCACTTGGAGTCGAGCGACCGGCGCGCGCTCTTCAGGAACAGATCGGTCCCCTCGCGTCGCGCCAGCTTGCATTTCGGTCCGGTGTAGCGAGCCACGTTGCCTTCCCCTGACTAGATTCGGCGCCGCTTCGGCGGCCGGCACCCGTTGTGCGGCACCGGCGTAACGTCGGCGATACTGGTGATCTTCAGGCCGAGCGCATTGAGCGCACGCACCGCGGACTCACGTCCGGGGCCCGGCCCCTTGATGCGCACTTCCAGATTCTTGACCCCGCACTCCTGCGCGGCGCGCCCCGCTGCCTCGGCGGCCACCTGGGCGGCGAACGGCGTGGACTTGCGCGAGCCCTTGAACCCGGCACCACCGGACGTCGCCCAGGCAAGCGCATTGCCCTGGCGATCCGTGATCGTGATGATCGTGTTGTTGAACGACGCGTGGATGTGCGCGATCCCTTCGGATACGTTCTTCTTGATCTTCTTGCGCGCGCGCGCAGCCGGTGCGGCTTTCTGTGACGGTTGCTGTGCCATGTAGCTTTCCCTATCAGGTCTTCGACGCGGACGGCCTGTTGAGCGCGATCTGCTTCGCCTTGCGCGGCCCCTTGCGCGTGCGTGCGTTGGTCCGCGTGCGCTGCCCGCGGACCGGAAGTCCCTTGCGATGGCGCACGCCGCGATAGCAGCCGAGATCCATCAACCGCTTGATACTCATCGTGACTTCGCGTCGCAGGTCGCCCTCGACCGGGTAGCGGGCGACGAACTCGCGCAGCTTGTCCATCTGCGCGTCCGAGAGGTCCTTGATCTTCGCCGAATAGGCAACGCCCGCCGCGTTGCAGATCACGCGTGCGCGCGACCGACCGATGCCATAAATCGCCGTCAACGCGATTTCGGCGTGCTGGTGATTCGGAATGTTTACGCCTGCAATCCGGGCCATGGCGTGTCCTGTCCCTTTGTGTCCGTCAACCTTGCCGCTGTTTGTGGCGCGGGTCCTTGCAGATCACGCGTACCACGCCTTTGCGCCGCACGATCTTGCAGTTGCGGCAGATCTTCTTCACCGATGCCATAACTTTCATATGAGCCTCGCCCGCGCCTACTTGGCGCGGAAAATGATTCTCGCCCGCGACAGGTCGTACGGCGTCAGGTCTACCGTCACCTTGTCGCCGGGCAGGATCTTGATGTAGTGCATTCGCATCTTTCCCGAGATGTGTCCGAGGACAACGTGTCCATTTTCCAGCTTGACCCTAAACGTCGCGTTGGGCAGCGTCTCCAGAACCTCTCCCTGCATCTGTATCGTTTCTTCCTTCGCCATGCGTCAGCCGGTCATCGCGTGGGCAGTCCGCCCCCCTTGAAGTTCGCCTTCTTGAGCAGGCTCTCGTACTGCTGCGACATCATGTAGGCCTGCACCTGAGCCATGAAGTCCATGGTCACGACGACGATGATCAGCAGCGAGGTGCCGCCGAAGTAGAACGGCACGTTCTTCCAGGCGATCAGAAAGTTCGGTATGAAGCACACCACGACGAGGTAGAAGGATCCGATCAGGGTGAGGCGAAGCGTGATCTTCTCGATGTACTTGGCCGTCTGCTCGCCGGGGCGATAGCCGGGAATGAATGCCCCGCTCTTCTTCAGGTTTTCGGCCGTGTCCTTCGGGTTGTATTGCAGGGCCGTGTAGAAGAAGCAGAAGAAGATGATCGCCGACGCGTACAGGATCTCGTGCACCGGCTGCCCGGGACCCAGCGCCGCGGCCAGGTCGCGGAGCCAGATCGTGTTCTCGCTCGCCCCGAACCACTGCGCGACCGTCGCCGGGAAGAGGATGATCGAGGAGGCAAAGATCGGCGGAATCACGCCCGACATGTTGAGCTTGAGCGGCAGGAACGACTGCTGTCCGGCATAGACGCGGTTACCGACTTGTCGCTTGGCGTAGTTGACCTGGATCTTGCGCAGCGCCCGCTCGACGAAGACCACGAACGCCGTGACCACGACCACCAGGGCTGCGATGCCGATCACCAGCAGCACTGAATAGGCGCCTGTGTTCACCTGCTCGAGGGTTTGTCCGATCGCGCGCGGGAGGCCCGCCGCGATGCCGCTGAAGATGATGAGCGAGATCCCGTTGCCCAGGCCCCGCTCGGTCACCTGCTCGCCCAGCCACATCAGGAACATTGTCCCGGTCACGAGCGAGATCGCGGAGACCAGCCGGAAGCCGATGCCCGGGTCGATCACCAGCCCCTGCTGCGCGCTCTCCAGCGCGATCGAGATCCCCAGCCCCTGGAAGAAGGACAAGCCGAGCGTGGCGTAGCGGGTGTACTGGGTGATCTTGCGCCGACCCGCCTCGCCCTCCTTCTTCAGCGCCTCGAGCGAAGGAACCACGACCGTGCACAGCTGCATGATGATCGACGCCGAGATGTACGGCATGATCCCGAGCGCGAGAATCGAAAAGCGCTGCAGCGCACCGCCTGAGAAGAGGTTGAACAGCGCGAGGATGCCGCCCTGGTTCTGGCGCGACAGTTCCTCGAGCACGCTCGCGTTGATGCCCGGCACCGGGATGTGCGTCCCGATCCGGTACACGACGATCGCGCCGAGCAGGAACAGCAGACGCTTCTTCAGGTCCGCGTACTTCGTCCCGCTCTTCTGCGCCGGATTGAAAGTAGCCAACGTCAGTCCTTAGCCTCTTGCTGCTCGGGAGCCTTGCCGCCCTTCGGCGGTTTCTCGCCCTTGGGAGCCTTCTCGCCCTTGGGAGCCTTCTCGTCCTTGCCTGCCTTTTCGCCCTTCCCCGCCTCGGCCTTCGCGCCCCTCTCCGGCTTGGCTGACGCGGCCTGCAGCGCCTTCTGCCAGGCCTTCTCGACCTTCGGCTTCTCGGGCCTCGCGGGCACGTTGTCGAGGCTCCCGCCCGCCGCCTCGATCGCAGCACGCGCACCCTTGGTGACCGAGAGCCCGGAGAGCTTCACCGCCTTGTCGAGCTTGCCGGTACGGATCACCTTCACGGTCTTTGCGGCCGGCGGGACGATACCGGCGGCCTTGAGCGCCAGAATGTCGATCTCCGCGATCGGCAGCTTCGAGAGATCGGAGAGGCGGATCTCCGCCGTCTGATCGCGCAGCGGCGACACGAAACCGCGCTTCGGCAGGCGGCGCTGCAGGGGCATCTGACCGCCTTCGAAGCCCACCTTGTGGAACCCGCCGGCGCGCGACTTCTGGCCCTTGTTGCCGCGGCCCGCGGTCTTGCCCAGCCCCGAGCCGCTTCCGCGGCCGACGCGGCGCCGCGCCCTTGCGCTGCCCGCCGCCGGCTTGATCGTGTTCATCCGCATCTCGTCTTCTCCGCCCCGCTGCTCAGCCATTGACCTCGGTCACCTTCACCATGTAGCGAACGGCGTTGAGCATGCCCCTCACCTGGGGCGAATCCTTGAGCTCCACCGTGTGACTGCGCCACTTCAGCCCGAGGCCGCGAACCGTGGCGCGGTGCTCCACGTTCTTGCCCATCAGGCCGCGCACCAGCGTCACGCGAAGTTTCTTCTGCCCCGCCATGTTTTCAAGCCCCCGTGAGCTGCTCGACGGTCAAGCCACGCTTGGCCGCCACGTCGGCGGGCGCGCTGCAGTTCTCGAGCGCGTTAAGCGTTGCCCGCACGATGTTGTACGGGTTCGTCGATCCGTGGCACTTGGCGAGAATGTTGGTAACGCCGACCACCTCGAAAACCGCCCGCATCGGCCCGCCGGCGATGATCCCGGTTCCCTCCGACGCCGGCTGCATGAAGACCTTCGTCGCTCCGTGACGTCCCTGGACGGCGTGATGCAGCGAACCGCTCTTGAGCCGCACCTTGATCATCTTGCGTCGCGCCTGCTCCATGGCCTTCTGCACCGCGACGGGAACCTCCTTCGCCTTGCCCTTGCCCATGCCGACGCGGCCGTCGCCGTCACCAACGACGGTGAGCGCGGCGAAGCCCAGGATACGGCCACCCTTCACCACTTTGGTGACGCGGTTGATGGAGATCATCTTCTCGCGCAGGCCGTCGCTGCGTTCGTCTTGCTGTTGCTGCCTGCCCTGCTGTCTGCCCGCTGGCTTTGCCATCGCTGACCTCGTGCTCCCGAGCTAGAACTTCAGGCCGCCCTCGCGGGCAGCTTCGGCCAGCGCCTTCACGCGGCCGTGGTACTTGAAACCCGAGCGGTCGAAAGCGACCCTCTCGATCCCGGCGCTCTTGGCCTTGGCCGCGATGCGCTTCCCGACGACCGCCGCCGCCGCCTTGTTCCCGCCGTTCTTCACTTCCTTGCGTACATCGGCCTCGAGCGTCGAAGCGCTGGCGAGCACCCTGTCACCCGAGGACGCAACGATCTGCGCGTAGATGTGGCAGTTCGACCGCCCGACGACCAGCCGGTTCGCGCGCTGCTGCACGATGCGCAGCCTGGTTTGGCGGCTGCGGCGCGTGCGTGCGTCCTTCTTGTTCATGGTCCTTGTCTCCGTATCGTCTCGCCTTGCCCGGCTGCTACTTCTTCTTCGTTTCCTTGAGGCTTACCTGCTCGTCGGCATAGCGAACGCCCTTCCCCTTGTAGGGCTCCGGCGGACGGTAGGCGCGAATTTCCGCGGCGACCTGTCCGACCTGTTGCTTGTCCATGCCCTTGATCACGATTTCGGTCTGCTGGGGTGTCTCGACCTTCACGCCCTTGGGCATCTTGTGCACGACGGGATGCGAGAAACCGAGCGTGAGGTTGAGCTTGTCGCCGGCGGCCTGAGCCCTGTAGCCCACGCCGACGAGCGAGAGCTTCTTCTCGTAGCCCTCGGTGACGCCCTTGACCATGTTCGCGACGAGCGCACGCACCGTGCCGTGCATCATGTCGGCGCCTTCGTCGACCGCCTTGAAATGCAGCGTATCGCCGGTCTGCTCGATGGCCACTGCGGTTCCGAAGCGTCTCGACATCGAGCCGAGCGGCCCCTTCACCGAAATTTCCCCGGCGGAGAGCGACACCTCGACCTTCGGCGGCAGCTTGATGGGTGTATTGCCGATGCGCGACATGGGAAGCTCCGTCAAGCCACGATGCAGAGGACTTCGCCGCCCACGCCGGTGGCGCGCGCCTTGCGATCGGTCATTACGCCGCGCGACGTCGAGACGATCGCGATGCCGAGCCCGTTCATCACCCGCGGGATTTCGTCCTTGCCCTTATAGATGCGCAACCCCGGCTTGCTCACGCGCTCGATCTTCTCGATGACCGGGCGGCCGGCGTAATACTTCAGCGCGATCTCGAGCTGACGCCGCTTCTCCTCGCCTACCATCGCGAAGCCCTCGATATAGCCTTCGTCCTTCAGCACTTTGGCGATCGCCAGCTTCACCTTGGACGCGGGCATCTGCACGGTGGCCTTCTCCGCGAGCTGCGCGTTGCGAATCCGCGTCAGCATGTCGGCGATCGGATCAGTCATGCTCATTTGTCACCTCACCTGCCAATCCTGGTTACCAGCTCGCCTTGACCACGCCGGGGATTTCCCCGCGCATCGCGATCTCGCGCAGCTTGTTGCGGCCCAAACCGAACTTGCGGAATACCCCGCGCGGGCGCCCCGTCAGCGCGCAGCGGTTGCGCAGCCGCGTCGGGCTCGAGTCACGGGGAAGCTGCTCGAGCTTGCGCCGGGCCGCGGCACGAACCTCGTCGGATGCCTTCGCGTCCTGCAGGATCGCCAGCAGCTCCGCGCGCTTCTTTGCGTACTTCTTGACGAGCAGCCTGCGCCTCTCGTCGCGATTGATGACAGCCGTCTTGGCCATGGGGTCCCTCAGTTCTTGAACGGGAATTTGAACGCGACGAGCAGCGCCCGTGCCTCGGCGTCGGTCTTGGCTGTCGTCGCGATCGTTATGTTCATGCCCCGGAGCGTGTCGATCTTGTCGTACTCGATCTCCGGGAAAATGATCTGCTCTTTGATACCCAGGTTGTAGTTGCCGCGGCCGTCGAAAGAGCGCCCCGACACGCCGCGGAAGTCGCGCACGCGCGGCAGCGCGATCGACACCAGCCGGTCCAGAAATTCGTACATGCGCTCCTGGCGCAGGGTCACCATGCAGCCGACGGGATATCCGGTGCGAATCTTCCACGCGGCGATCGACTTCTTCGCCTTGGTGACGATCGGCTTCTGGCCCGAGATCTTCTGCATGTCACCTACCGCGTTGTCGAGGATCTTCTTGTCGGAGACGGCTTCGCCGACGCCCATGTTGAGCACGATCTTCTTCAGGCGCGGCACTTCCATCGTCGACTTGTAGCCGAACTGCTTGGTGAGTGCCGGCACGATCTCTTTTTTGTAGACTTCCTTCAGTCGCGCCATTGTCAACCTCCCAGCACTTCGCCGTTCGACTTGAAGAAGCGCACCTTGCGCCCGTCCTGAAGCGTGCGGAACCCGATGCGATCCGCCTGCCTGGTCACCGGATTCCAGATCGCAACGTTCGATACGTGAATCGGCATTTCCTTCGTGACGATGCCGCCGGGCTGGTTTTTCATCGGATTCGGCCGCGTGTGTTTCTTGACCTGGTTGATCCCTGCGACAACCAGGCGCTCGGTCCCGACGGTGCGCGTCACGTCGCCTCGCTTACCCTTGTCGCGCCCCGCGATGACGACCACGTTATCGCCCTTCCTGATCTTGCGCATGTCAGAGCACCTCCGGCGCGAGCGACACGATCTTCATGAACCGCTCGGTGCGCAGCTCCCGCGTCACGGGTCCGAAGATGCGGGTGCCAATCGGCTCCATCTTCGGCGTGAGCAGCACGGCCGCGTTCGTGTCAAACTTCACCTTGGCGCCGTCGTCACGCCGCACGCCATGCCGCGTGCGCACCACGACCGCGTGGTAGATCTCGCCCTTCTTCACGCGCCCGCGCGGCGCAGCGTCCTTGACGCTGACCTTGATCACGTCGCCGATCTGGGCGTAGCGGCGCTTGCTGCCGCCGAGCACCTTGATACACATCACCTGGCGCGCGCCGGTGTTGTCGGCGACATCCAGCACCGTCTGCATCTGAATCATCGCGAAACCTCCAACTTGGCCCGCCGTGAGTCGCCGGGAGCGAACCGCGCCCCGGCGCGCTCCGCGATCCGCTGCGGCGCGGCGGCCAGTTTTGGAACCCGTCCGGGTAGAGCCCGCGCTGCCAGGGCCCCAAGGGCGCAACCCGAGCTGGCGGCAGGCGAATCTGTAATTATGGCAGGATTCATGCTTGTCCGGCAAGTCCACTGTGCATTCAACGGCTTAGATTTCCTTCGCCTTCTCGATTAGCCGCTTCACGCGCCAGGCCTTGGTCTTGGCGAGCTTGCGGCACGCCTCGATCTCCACCAGGTCGCCCGCCTTGTATTCGTTTTTCTCGTCGTGGGCGTGGTACTTCTTCGAGCGCGTCAGCACCTTTCCGTACAGCGGGTGCTTCACCCGGTGCTCCACCACCACAGTCACCGTCTTGTCCATCTTGTCGCTAACCACGCGACCGATCTGCGTCTGGATGAGCTTCGCCCGCGTGGGCGTCGTCTGCGGCTGGGCCGTTTGTTCACTCATGCTTGTCCCGCCTTCTCGTTGAGCAGCGTCCGCACGCGCGCGATGTCCCGACGGACACTCCCGAGCTTGGCGCTGTTGTTCAGTTGCTGCGTGGCCTTCTGCATGCGCAGGCCGAACTGCTCCTTTAGCAGCGCCTGCAACTCGGTGGCGAGTTCCGCCGCCGACTTCTCACGCAGGTCACGCCTCCGTTCCTTCGCCTTCATGGCACCTTCCCCTCAGCCCAGCAGTCGATGCACGAACGTGGTGCGCAGCGGCAGCTTCGCTGCGCCGAGCGCAAAGGCCTCGCGCGCCATCTTCTCGTCGACCCCGTCCATCTCGTAGAGAACCTTGCCCGGTACGACCTCGGCAACGTAGTACTCCGGATTGCCCTTGCCGTTGCCCATGCGTACCTCGGCCGGCTTCTGCGATACGGGCTTGTCCGGGAAGATCCGGATCCAGATGCGGCCGCCGCGCTTGATGTGGCGCGTTATGGCACGTCGCGCGGCCTCGATCTGCCGCGCGGTCAGGCGCCCCCGGGTCGTCGCCTTCAGTCCGTATTCGCCGAAGCTCACCTTGGCGCCTACGGTCGCGACACCCTTGTTGCGACCCTTCTGCTCCTTGCGGTACTTCCTTCTAGCTGGCTGCAGCATTCTTCGCTCCTGCGGTCTTGCGCGGAGCGCGCTTCGGCGCCTCCGGCGCGGGCGCAGGCGCAGCCTGCGGTTCCGCGTTGTGCGGCATCACTTCGCCCTTGAACACCCAGACCTTGATGCCTATGACGCCGTAGGTCGTCTTCGCCTCGGCAAACCCGTAGTCGATGTCGGCCCGCAGCGTGTGCAGTGGAACGCGGCCCTCGCGGTACCACTCGGTGCGCGCGATCTCGATGCCGTTGAGCCGCCCCGAGCTCATGATCTTGATCCCTTGGGCACCCAGACGCATGGCGTTCTGCATGGCCCGCTTCATCGCCCGGCGGAACATGATGCGCTTCTCGAGCTGCTGGGCGATCGAGTCGGCGACCAGCTGCGCATCGATCTCCGGCTTGCGGATCTCCTCGATGTTGAGGCCCACCTCGGTGCCCATCATCCTGCGCAGATCGGCGCGCAGCGTCTCGATGTCCTCGCCCTTCTTTCCGATGACGACGCCCGGGCGCGCGCTGTGGATCGTGATGCGCGCGTTCTTCGCCGGCCGCTCGATGGTGATCTTGCCGACCGAGGCGTGGGCCAGCTTCTTGCGCAGGAAGTCGCGGACCTTGATGTCCTCGTTCAATGTCGGGGCGAAGTGCTTGCTGTTCGCGTACCACTTCGAGGCCCAGTCGCGGTTGACCGAGAGCCTGAATCCGGTGGGGTTGATCTTCTGTCCCATGAGCTGTCCTCTTAGTCCTACTTGTCGTCGCCGACCACGATGTGGATATGGCAGGTCTGCTTGAGAATCACGTTGCCCCGGCCCTTGGCGCGCGCGGTGAAGCGGCGCAGGTTGTCCGCCTTGTCGACGAAGATCGTCTTCACCTTCAGCTCGTCGACGTCGGCGCCGTCGTTGTGCTCGGCGTTGGCGATGGCCGACTCCAGCACGCGGCGGATGATTCGCGCCCCCTTCTTCGGGCTGAAGGCGAGCAGGTCGAGCGCCTTGTCAACTGGCAGACCGCGGATCTGATCGGCGACCAGGCGACCCTTCTGGGCCGAGAGACGCACGCCGCGCAGGATGGCTGTGGTTTGCATATCCTTCCCCTTACCTCTTCGCCGGCGCGGCCGGTGCGGCCGGCGCAGCAGCCGGGGCGGCAGGCGCGGGAGCCGCCGCGCCCGGCGCGCTCATCGGGCGGCCAGAGGTTTCCGGCGCGACGATCTTCTTGTCTGCCGAATGCGCCTTGAAGGTGCGCGTGAGCGCAAACTCGCCGAGCTTGTGACCGACCATGTTCTCGGAAACGTAAACGGGAATGTGCTGCTTGCCGTTGTGGACTGCGATCGTCAACCCCACGAAATCGGGGGTGATCGTCGAGCGGCGCGACCAGGTCTTGATCGGCCGCTTGTCGGAGGTCGCGCGCGCAGCGTCGATCTTCGACTGCAGGTGGTGGTCCACGAAGGGACCTTTCTTGATTGAACGTGCCATGTCGACCTACCCCTTGTTCACCGCGTGCCGGCGCCGGATGATCATGCCGTCGGTCCGCTTGTTCTTGCGGGTGTGATACCCCTTGGTCGGCGTGCCCCAGGGAGAAACCGGGTGCCGGTTGCCGCGCGTGCGGCCGCCGTGCGGGTGATCGACGGGGTTCATCACTTCGCCGCGAACCGTCGGCCGGATGCCACGCCAGCGCGTGGCGCCCGCCTTGCCGATCGAGCGCAGGTTGTGCTCTTCGTTGCCCACGGTGCCGATGGTGGCCCGGCAGTCGAGGTGGACGCGCCGAATTTCGCCCGAGTGCATGCGCAGCTGCGCGTACGCCCCCTCGCGGGCGAGAAGCTGCACCGATGCTCCGGCGGAGCGCGCCATCTGCGCGCCCTTTCCAGGAAGCATTTCGACGCAGTGGATCGTCGTGCCCACCGGAATGTTGCGCAGCGGCAGGCAGTTGCCCGCTTTGATCGGTGCTTCGGGTCCGCTCATGAGCTGGGCGCCGGCTCCGACTCCACGCGGCGCGATGATGTAACGCTGCTCCCCGTCGGTGTAACGCAGCAGCGCGAGGTGCGCGCTGCGGTTCGGATCGTATTCGAGCCGCTCCACGGTGGCGACAATTCCGTCCTTGGCGCGCTTGAAGTCCACGACGCGGTAATGGCGCTTGTGCCCGCCGCCCTGATGCCGCATCGTGATGCGCCCCTGGTTGTTGCGCCCGGAGCCGCGCTTCTTGCTCTCGGTCAGGCGCTCGACCGGACGCCCCTTGAAGAGCTCCGGGTTAACGACCTTGACCAGCGCGCGACGGCCCGGCGAGGTAGGTTTGACTTTGACGAGTGGCATGTCTTAGTTCCTTGTGCTCACGCTTCCTGGGCGAAGTTGATCTCCTGCCCCGGCTTCAGGCAGACGTAGGCCTTCTTCCAGTTGCGGCGAAATCCCGCGTACGCGCCGAAGCGCTTCGCCTTGCCGCGAACGTTGGCGATCTTCACGCTCTCGACCTCGACCTTGAACAGCAGCTCGACCGCCGCCTTGACCTCTGGCTTGGTCGCATCCTGTGCAACGCGGAAGGCCACTTGGCCGTGCTTGTCCGCGATCTGCGTCGCCTTCTCGGAGATCGTCGGCGCGAGCAAGACGTTCAGCAGCCGCTCCTGCTGGAACTTGGGTCCCGGCGTCGGAGCGCTCTTTCCCACCGGCTTGGCGGTCGTCTTGGCGGCGCTCATCCCAGCATCTCCTCGAATTGAGTCACGGCAGCCTTCGTAAGCAGCACGTTCTCGAACTGCACGAGGCTGACTGGGTCTACCTCGCGCGCCTCCAGCACCAGCACGTTGGGCAGATTCCGCGCCGACAGGAAAACGTTCTCTTCGACTTTGTCGGTCACGACCAGCACGGTGCCGTTGAGGCCCAGCGCTTTCAGCTTGGTCGCGAGGAGCTTCGTCTTCGGAGCGTCTACCGCGATCTGCTCGACCACCGAGAGCCGATCCTCGCGGACGAGCTGCGATAGGATCGACGCCACGCCGGCGCGATACATCTTGCGGTTCACCTTCTGCGCGAAGTTCTCCTCCGGCGAGTTGGGGAAGATCTTTCCGCCGCCGCGCCAGAGCGGGCTGTTTGCCTGGCCCGCGCGCGCGCGGCCCGTACCTTTCTGCTGCCAGGGCTTCTTGTGCGACTTGTTGATCTCGCCGCGGGATTTCTGCGCCCGCGTTCCGCTGCGTCCGTTGGCGCGGAAGGCGGTCACCACCTGGTGCACGAGCGCCTCGTTGTACTCGCGTCCGAAAAGCTCGTCCGAAGCCGGAAGCTTCGCCGCGGGTTTGCCGGCGTCGTTGATCAGCTTGAGATCCATGCTCACGTCTCCTTCGTGGCCGGCGCCTTCACCGCAGCGCGCACCACCACGTGGCCGCCGTCGGCTCCCGGAATGGCGCCCTTGACGAGAAGCAGGCCGCGCGCCGCGTCAACGCGCACGACTTTCAGCGTCTGCACCGTCCGTCGCACGTGGCCGTAATGGCCAGGCATCCGCTTGCCGGGGAACACACGCCCCGGATCCTGGGCCATCGAGATCGAGCCCGGTTTGTTGTGTGAGAGCGAGTTGCCGTGCGAGGCACGGTTCGAGCTGAAGTTGTGACGCGCGATCACCCCCGCGAAACCGCGGCCCTTCGTCGTGCCCGTCACATCGACGAACTGGCCGACGGCGAATGTTTCCGCGCTCAGGCTCTCGCCCACCTTGAGCTTCGCGACCTCCTCGGCTGCGACGGGGAACTCCCTGAACAGCTCGCCGGCCTCGACTCCCGCCTTTGCCAGGTGTCCCGCCTGCGCCTTGTTTACGCGGCTTGCGCGGCGCTTGCCGTACGTCACCTGCACGGCGGAATAGCCGTCGCTCTCCGGCGTCTTGATCTGGGTGACGCGATTGTTGCCGACGTCGATCACCGTCACCGGGACGGCCGCGCCGTCGTCGGTGAAGATCCGGGTCATGCCCAGCTTTCGACCCACCAATCCGAGACTCATCCGTTTTCCTTTCCTTGCCGCCGATTACGATTGACCGGCTGCTTTGGCGCTTGTCATTTACCGGTGCGCTCGCTCGCGGTCGCCCCCCACTGCGTGGGGCCCCGCTCCGCGCTCGCTCGCGTCACTGCAACTTGATCTCGACATCGACGCCAGCCGGCAAATCGAGCTTCATGAGCTGGTCGACCGTCTTGTCGGTCGGATCGATGATGTCCATCAGTCGCAGGTGTGTCCGGATCTCGAGCTGATCGCGCGAGGTCTTGTTCACGTGCGGCGAACGCAGGATGTCGAACCGCTCGATCTTCGTCGGCAGCGGTACCGGGCCCTTGACGACTGCACCGGAGCGCCGCGCCGTGTCGACGATCTCCTGCGCCGACTGGTCGATCAGCTTGTAGTCGAACGCCTTCAGGCGAATGCGAATCTTCTGGTTCTGCATGGTCAGGTCTCTCTCTATGTTGCGCTTGCTCGTGTTACTCGATGATCTTGGCCACTACACCGGCACCGACCGTGTGACCACCTTCGCGAATCGCAAAGCGCAACCCCTCCTCCATCGCAATGGGCGCTATCAACTGCACCGTCATCTGCACGTTGTCCCCAG
>DASVFM010000061.1:0-7810 GCA_036380055.1 Casimicrobiaceae bacterium | reverse complement strand
TTCCACCTGTGCTGCTGCGACTCGCGCGGTTTCCTGGCGCTCAGCCTCCAGTCGTGCGGCCTCGGTGCGCGCTGCTTCCTCCTGACGTGCGAGCTCTCGGCGCTGCGCCTCCACTTGCGCCGCCGCGAGCTGCGCAGCCTCATCGCTCTCAGCCTCCCGTCGTGCGGCCTCGGCGCGCGCCGCTTCCTCCTGACGTGCGAGCTCCTGGCGCTGCGTTTCGAGCTGTGCCGCGGCGATTCGCGCGGCTTCCTGGCGCTCGACCTCGAGTCGTGCGGCCTCGGCGCGCGCTGCTTCTTCGCGACGTGCGAGCTCCTGACGCTGCGCCTCAAGCTGCGCCGCCGCCAGTCGTGCGGCTTCCTGTGCGACGTCGCCGGCATCTTGAGGCGCCGGCGTTTCGGGCTCCGGGCTCGAAGCGCTTGGTGCTACCGCAACGAATGGCGTTGCTGCCGAGGGAGCTGCACTTGCGACCGGCGGACGCGTGTCGGACGGCGCCGCGTGAACGGACGCCTCGGCGCGCGCTGGCGCTTTCGCAGGGGCGGCGCGGGGCGCGGAGCTTCGCTCTGGCTTCGGTTCCGGCGCGATCGGGACTGCCGGCGGTTCTTCCTCCGGAGGCGACACAGGAGATGCGATCGCGGGCTCCGCGGTCGCGACTTGCGTCGGAGCGAGCACGACGCTCAGCTCGGGCGCCTCGACGCGTCGCTCTCCCCAGGGAAAGCCAAAGCCTGGAAGCCCGAGTCCCTCGCCTCCGAAGGTCAGGCTGAACAGCAGCGTGTGAATCAGCAGGGAGAGCAGCAGCGCAAAAGCTAGTCGTTCGCGTTCGTGGCTCATGCGTTGTCGATCGAACCGGACGTTGCGTCTTCTCTCTGGCGATACCAGCAAGCTGTCCTATAATTCTACCGGCCTGCGGTGCGCGCAATGGAGAGCCCGTCATGCCCGCCTACTGAATAGCTCGCTCGAAGATCAACGAGCCCGTCGAGCACAAGAAGTACACCGATCGCGTCCCGGCCATCGTCGCGCAGCATGGCGGTAGGGTTCATGGGCTGGTGGTCGGACGTGCTCGCTGATGCGATCAAGCGTTCAGGCAAGCTGCGAATCGCCGCCTGCTACTCGCGCTCGGAAGAGAAGCGCCAAGCCTTCGCCGGAAAGAGCGCGCCGAACTCCGCGGCGGGTAGATTGCGAAGGAGGATGGCGAGCTCGCGATTCTCATGCAGCAACTCGGTCTGAAGAAGCAGCCCTGAGGAGATCGCTGTGACACGCCGCCCAGTGTCGCGGCGTAATTGCGAATTCCCGTCACCCGCACTATAGTCGAGACGACCAAGTCAGCCGCGGGAGGGTGGGGGCGTGGCACGCGATCAGCGCCGATTGGCCGCGATCGTCTCGGCCGACGTGGCGGGTTATTCCCGTCTCATGGGACACGACGAGGGCCGGACGCTTGCGGCTCTTAAGGCCCATCGGCGGGAATTGATCGACCCGAAGATCGCCGAGTACGGCGGCCGGATCGTCAAGACGACCGGCGACGGCCTGCTGCTCGAGTTCCCGAGCGTGGTGGACGCGGTGCGTTGCTCGGTGGACGTGCAGCGCGCCATGGCTGAGCGCAATGCCAGCGTGGCAGCCGATGAGCGGATCGACTTCCGCATCGGGATCAATGTCGGCGACATCATCATCGACGGCGACGACATCTTCGGTGACGGCGTCAACGTCGCCGCGCGACTGCAAGGACTCGCGGATCGAGGCGGTATCTGCGTCAGCCGCGTGGTGCGCGACCAGGTGCTCGACAAACTTAGCTTCGCCTTCGACGATCTCGGGCCGAAGGAGGTGAAGAACATCGAGCGGCCGGTCGAGGTCTTCCGCGTAGCGTTCGACACGCCGCCCGGCGTCGCGGCAGCACCTTCGACCTCGCTCAAGCCGCAACGCGCAGACAGTCGGCGGCTCGCGTTCGCCGCGGCGGGGCTGCTTGGCGTTGCCGCTGCGGCGTCGATCGCCTTCTTCGTCTGGCAACAACCAGCGAAGATCACACCTTATTCCGCGCAGGACCGCCGCATGACCGTCGCGGTGCTGCCATTTACCGCGCCCACGGGCGACGAGGGCGCCGCCAAAGTAGCGGCAGCGACCACTGAGGCGGTGACGGCCGTCTGGGAGGCGAAGACGATCTTTGTCGTGATCGCCCCACGCGCGAGCGTCGCGCAGGCAATCGCAAAGTACGCCGCGACGAAAGATATTGCGAAAGCCCTTGACGTGCACTTCCTGCTCCGCGGCAACATTTCCCGGGGCGCGGCGGGATACAACGCCGAACTGCTGGTGCTCGACGGCGAAACGGAGCGCGTGCTCGGCACGGGCGCCATTGCAATTCCTGCCGGCCAGCTCGAGCCACGCAGCCGCGAGGAAATCCGTTCGATGCTTGGGCCACTGACGTTTAAGGCGCTTCAGGTGGAAGTCCAGCGCGCGAGAAGCAAATCCGACGAAGCGCTCGATGTCCGCGACCTCGCGTTCCGCGCGTACGTGGATTGGAACGAGGGCGGTGAAGCGGGCTACCGTGCTGCGATGGGCTCGCTGAAGCGCGCGCTTGCGCTCGATCCGAACGATAACCTGGCACTGTCCGCGACTGCAGAGATCAACCTGTGCGATTGCATCCGGGGTTGGTCGAAGGATTACACGGAGCAGCAGGCCATCGGCGCGGATGCTCTGGAGAAATACCTGCAGCGCAACCCGGACTCGGAGCGCGGGCTAGGCCTAAAGGCCGACCTGCTCGGGGTGCAGGGGCAGTACGAGCAACAGCTGACGGTCGCCGATGAGCTACTCCGGCGAGAGCCCGATAGCGCCGTGGGACTGGCGGAGAAGGCCAATGCGCTACTGAAACTGAGCCGGCCCCGAGAGGCGCTCCCGGTCGCCGAGCGACTGCTCGCATCGTGGGATCAACCGGTTTCTCACGCACTCGTGGCAGCGGTCCATTACGCGTTGGGCGAGAACGATCTGGCGGTGCGCGATGCGCTGCAGGCGACGGCCCGGATGTCGCGTGAGGATCTCAGCAATCGCTGGAGCGGAACGGTCCTGTTGACGCTCGTCGCTGCCGAGGCCCGGCGCGGACAACGGGCGCGGGCGGATAAGGCACTGGCGGATTTCAGGAGCGCGGTCCCTGGTGTCACGACGATCGGCGAGATAAAGGCGTGGATGCGTCCGACAGCCCCTCTCGCCGGCTATGAACCGCTGTACGATGGTCTCCGGATGGCAGGCGTCCGAGAACAATGAGGAGTTACTCCCGGGCGCTCTGAGCGGGCTGTGGACTGCGAGCGTAGGGATTGCCGGTCGGATAAGGGTCCTTCAGGGCGATGGAGCCCGTCTCCAGCAGGGACTTCAAGTTGGAGATCACTTTCGGCCAGCCACCGGACACCGCTTCGATGAATTTCGACGGCTCGCGCTCGACGGCATGGGTGATGGTGAGCTTGACCGTTGTTCCGAAGGGTTCCAGCTCCATCGTGCACTGCGAGTCGCCTTCGGCCTTGAGATCGGGCTGGATCTGATGCTGCCAGCGGATCACCAGGCGCCGTGGCGGCTCGGCTTCGACGATCTCGCCGGCGTCGTAGATCTGGCCGTCGCCGGCCACCATCTTCCACGGGGAACCCACCGTGAACCGGCATTCGCAGCGCATGCCGAACCAGTACTGCTCGATGAACTTCACGTCGGTCAGCGCTGACCACAGCTTCTCCGGCGTGGTGCGAATGTAGGTCACGTAGACAAAGGTCGATCTAGGCATTGGCTTTCTCCAGTCGTCGCTTGAGGTCGGCCAGCGCTTTCAGACGCGGCTTCTCGAACTTGGCAATCCAGCGCTCGTAAATCTCCTGCAGCGGCACCGGATTGAGGAAGTGCAGCTTCTCGCGGCCGCGCCGCACGGTGGCGACCAGGTTCGCCGCCTCGAGCACGCCCAGGTGCTGCGTCACGCCCTGACGCGTCATGTCGAGGTGCTCGCACAGCTCGTTGAGGGTGCGGCCGTCGTGCGCATGCAGCAGGTCCAGGAGCCTTCGCCGGCTGGGATCGGCCAGTGCCCTGAAAAGCGCATCGGTGTCGTGGCGCCGGGCCATGAACGATATGCAAGTAATCGCTTGCCTGAATGATATGCAAGCCGCACCTTGCCTGTCAAGCGCTGGTCTTTTCCAGCTCGCGCTTGGTGGTGCGTGAATCTTCGACGGCCTGGCGTGGGGAATATTCCCTGTTGGTCCACCCAGCACTCGCCTAGAGTGCAGGCATCCGGCGGCGATCTGTGCAAGTGCTTTGCCGGTGGTAATGACCAATGGGAGGACAACGATGAACTTCCTGCCGCGATCAACAGCGTTTGGCCCATTTCGGGCATGCCTGCTGGCGCTCGCCTTCGGCGTTCTCACCTCCCCGTTTGCCGGGAGCGCTCTTGCCGAGGGTTCGTGCGTTATTTCAGCGGGCCCTTACGAAGCGGGCGATCCCGTTCAAGTCAGCGCATCGACCCGTGATGAATTCCGAGGGGAGCCTTACACCATCCTTTGGGGCGACGGAGCGACGACGAGCGGCACTGCCTCTTTCAGCACGGTTCCTCTTGCCGGAGAGTTCCTTTACCAGAATGATTTGTCCGCCTCGCACGTCTACTCCGCTGCGGTGCACGGAATCAGTATAGTAGTGCTGCTGCAAAACGGGGACAGTTGCACCACCGAACCCTTCGATGTCCTCGGGAGATCCACCGAGCAAGCTGCGCAACCGAGCGTAACCGCCGTGGAGTACTACCACGCCGGGTTGAAGCTGTACTTCGTGACCGCTCTCCCGAACGAGATAGCGGCATTGGATGGTGGTGCTTTCGGCGGCGCGTGGGTACGTACCGGCCAGCAATTCAACGTCTACGCGCTTGACGATGCGCCGGCGTCGAGCTCCACCGTCTGGCGATTCGTCGACACGACGTCCTGGACCTCGCACTTCTATACGGCGAACGCTGCGGAATACGACGCACTGGCAAGCGGCGCCGTTCCCGGCTGGATGCTTGAAGGGCCGGTCTTCAACGCGCCGCTGCCAGCGAGCAATGGCACGTGTCCTTCAAACACTATTCCGGTCTACCGTCTGGACAGCAGCGGCCTGGGCGGTGCTCCGGACCAGCGGCTCACGACGAGCGTCGAGGACTTCGCGCAGACGGTGACGCCGGGGCGCCTTTCTTCGGCGCAGCCAGTCGCGGGATTCTGCTCGCCGCAATGAAGGTGCGGGCGTCGGTCGCGACGCTCGGAAAGAAACGGGGCAGCCCAGACGCTGCCCCGTTCTATTGCCGATTCGTGACCGCCGACTTGTGCCAGTGTTGCGCGTCGGCGGCAACGCGCCTAGCAGAAGCGGCGGGTGTTGCCGACGTCGAAGTGACGCTCGAGATCTGGCCGCACATGATTCACGCGTGGCCGCTGTGGAACGCCACGCTGAGCGACGGACGAGCAGCGCTCGCCCACGCGGGCGAGTTCATGCGGCGGCACTTCGTCGTGGAGGAGCGGTAGCGTCGCGGGCTACGACGCCCGATAGGCTCGGCGCAATTTGCAAACAGTGCACGGCCGCGCTATATTCGTGCGCAGTCTTCGGGGACGTGCCTGCAGACTCCCCGCCTTAAGACGCTCGTTCGCGTCCAAGCTCTGCTCCCGGGTCGGCTTGCCGACAAGGAGGGAATCTTGGATGCGTCAGAAACAGGTCCCGTCTCATCGAACCGCGAAGCCGCATCGTATCGGCCTGCCCTGCTGCTCAGCAGACGCGACATCGCCGGAATCATGTCGCTCGAGGACTATCTGTCCGCGGTCGAGGGCGGCTTTCGCGCTTATCGCAACGGCGATGCCGACGTGCCGATGCCGATGCACATCCCGGCTCCCCACGGCGGCTTCCATGCGAAGAGCGCGCGGCTCGTCCTCGATCGCACGTACGTCGCGCTCAAGTTGAACGGCAACTTCCCGGGCAACCCCGAGCGCAATGGACTGCCGACGATCCAGGGCGTCGTCGTGCTCTGCGATGGCAACGATGGGAGCGTGCTCGCGGTGATGGATTCCATCGAGGTCACGTTGCGTCGAACCGCGGCTGCGACAGCCCTGGCCGCGCGGTACCTCGCGCCCGCGAACGCACGCACGCTCGCGATCTGCGGTTGCGGCGCGCAGGGACGCGCGCAGCTCGAGGCTCTGGCCGCCGTCCTGCCGCTGCAGCGCGTATTCGCGTGGGATCTCGATGCAGGGAAGGCGAAGCGCTTCGCGCGCGACATGGCGCAGGGACTGCGGCTCGAGGTCGATCCGGTGCCGGACATAGCTGACGCTGCACGATCGAGCAACGTGATCGTCACCGCGACGACCGCGCGAGCGCCTTTTCTGGACGAGGACATGGTGCGGGCGGGCACATTCGTGGCGGCGGTCGGCGCCGACAGCAGCGAGAAAAGCGAGCTTGAGCCGGCGTTGATGGGTGGTGCAAAGATCGTGGTCGATCTGCTAGCGCAGGCAGTGACGATGGGCGACCTGCACCACGCCATCGACGACGGGGCGGTCACGGTAGACGACGTTCATGCCGAATTGGTGGACGTGATCATGGGGCGCAAGCCCGGCCGCACGAGGGAAGACGAGATCATCGTGTTCGATTCGACGGGTACCGCCATCCAGGACGTCGCCTCCGCCGTTGCAATCTGGAAGCGCGCACTCGCTGGCAATGCGGGCTCGCCGATGCAATTCGGCGCGCTGTGAGCGCGTAAAGGAGATAGCTTCATGTTCGAGTTTCTGACTTCAGATCGCGGCAACGCAATCCCGATTACGCCCGTAACGATGGGGACGCTTCCCGCATGGCTCGGGCACCAGACGCGAGCGCGCGATTGGCTCGCCGCCATGGGGTTCAAGGCGGAGCAGGGATCGTTTGCCTTCGTGCCGAACGGGGACGGACGTCCGCAGCGGATTCTCGCGGCGCCCAACGAGGGCGCGCCGGTATATGCCTTCGCCCACCTGCCCAAGGCATTGCCCGAGGGCCGGTATGCGCTCGAGCTCGGCGGTGATGGCGTGCCGCCGACCGACGCTGCGCTTGGCTGGGCGCTCGGCGCCTATTCGTTCGACACCTACAAGAAGCCGAAACGTCCGCCCGCGGCATTGGTCTGGCCGGAAAATGCGGATCGCCGCGAAGTCGAGCGCATTTCCCACGCAGTGTTCCTTGCCCGAGACTTGATCAATACGCCAGCCGAAGACATGGGTCCGGAGCAGCTCGCCGCGGCGGCGAAGAAAGTCGCGGATACGCATGGTGCGCGGCTGAGCGTCACGGTCGGCGACGCGCTGCTCGAGCAGAACTATCCGACGATTCACATCGTTGGGCGCGCGAGCAGCCGCGCTCCACGCCTGATCGATCTTCGCTGGGGCAACGAAGCCGCTGCCAAGGTGACGCTGGTCGGCAAAGGCGTGTGCTTCGACAGCGGCGGACTCGACCTCAAGCCGCGCGACGCCATGCTGGAGATGAAAAAGGACATGGGCGGCGCGGCTGTCATGCTTGCTCTCGCAGACGCGCTCATGTCGGCTGGGGCGCCGATCCGTCTTCGGCTTCTCATTCCGGCGGTCGAAAACTCCGTGAGCGGGAACGCGTACCGTCCGCGCGACATCGTGCGCACGCGCATCGGCAAGACGGTGGAGATCGGCAACACGGATGCCGAAGGCCGACTCATCCTTTGCGACGCGCTGGCGGAGGCTGACAGCGAGCATCCCGATCTGCTGCTCGATTGTGCTACGCTCACCGGCGCTGCGCGTGTCGCGCTCGGCCCCGAGCTCCAGGCCCTCTACTGCGACGACGACGAGGTCGCCAGCGGGCTCCTGGCAGC
>DASVFM010000060.1:0-5942 GCA_036380055.1 Casimicrobiaceae bacterium | reverse complement strand
TTCGATGACACGGGGCGCGCGAGCTTCCAGCGGCTGCAGCAGGCGCTTGCCGCCGCGCAACCCGAGCAGCTCGCGTACGTCGCCTTCGATCTGCTCTACCTCGACGGCTACGATCTGCGCGGTGCACCGCTCACCGAGCGCAAGCGCGTGCTGCAGGACCTGTTGTCGCGTGCGCCCGCGGCGATCCGCTTCAGCGAGCACTTCGCTGCGTCCGGCGCGGACTTCCTGCGCAACATCCGCGAGCTCGGTCTCGAGGGGATGGTCTCCAAGAGAGGCAACGCTCGTTATCAGAACGGTCGCGGGCCGGCATGGCAGAAGGTCAAGTGCCTGCGCCGCCAGGAGATGGTCATCGGCGGATTCACCGATCCCGAGGGGAGCCGCAGCGGCTTCGGTGCGCTGCTCCTCGGCGTGCATGATGGCGACGGCGGGCTTCTGTATTCGGGCAAGGTCGGCACGGGCTTCGACGAAGCGACGCTCGCCGCGTTGAGCAGCAAGCTCAAGCGCCTCGTCCAGAGCAAATCGCCGTTCCGCAATCCGCCGCAGGGCGCTGAGGCGCGTCGCGCGCACTGGGTGAAGCCGGTCCTCGTGGCGGAGGTCGCCTTCACCGAGTGGACCGACGATGGCACGCTGCGCCACCCGTCATTCGAGGCGCTGCGCGAGGACAAGCCGGCCAAGGACGTCGTGCGCGAATCGCTTGCGCTGGCCTCCGCCGTCCAGGTGGCCTCTGCAGGCGGGCGGTCGCGCGAAGCCAATGCGGGACAGCGCAAGGCGGGGAACGCGGTGGCCGGTGCCTCGCTGACGCACCCTGACAAGCTGTTTTACCCGGAGAGCAAAATCACCAAGCGAGACCTCGCGACTTATTACGCTGCTGTGGGCGAATGGATGCTGCCTCACCTTCGCGCTCGGCCGCTCACGCTCGTTCGCTGTCCCAACGGCTGGGACAAGCCGTGCTTCTACCAGAAGAATGCGGACGACAGCGCGAGCGCGGCGATCTCTCGCGTGGAGATCGCGAGCGACGACGGCCCAAAATCGCTCTACATGATGGCCAACTCGGTAACCGCGATCGTGGCGCTGGTGCAGATGGGCGTGCTCGAGATTCACCCGTGGGGCTCGCGCGCGCCGAAGCTCGCGCTGCCCGATCGCATCGTCTTCGACCTGGACCCGGAGGAGACGGTCGGCTGGCCCGACATCCGGCAGGCGGTCCTGCTGGTGAAGACGCTGCTCGAGAAGATCGGGCTCGCGGCTTTCCTGAAGACGACCGGGGGCAAGGGTCTGCACGTGGTCGTACCCATTCGGCCCGGCGCGAGCTGGGACGACGTCAAGGGCTTCAGCAAGGCGGTGGCGGAGCTCCTCGAGCGGACCTTCCCGGACCGCTTCACGGCGAAGCTGCTGAAGGTGTCGCGGCACGGGAGGATCTTCATCGACTACCTGCGCAACGCCGAGGGTGCGACGGCCGTGGCCGCGTATTCCACGCGCGCGAGGGCGCAGGCCCCGGTGTCCACGCCGATCGAATGGGACGAGTTGTCGCGCGACGTGCGCTTCGCCCATTTCAACATGACCAGCGTGCTGCGCCGCCTGGCGAAGGCGAAGGACGATCCCTGGGGCGATATCGACGAGCGCGCCGTCGCGCTCGATGCGGGCCTGATGGCGAAGGTCGGCTACAAGCGGGGTTAGTATCGGCTTGAAGAGGAGCGGCGGGCGATGATGCTTCTGGTCGGGACGAGCGGGTACTCCTACAAGGAGTGGCTGGGGCACTTCTATCCCGAGAAACTCCCCGCGAGCGACATGCTCAGCTATTACGCGGGACGCTTCTCGACCGTGGAGATCAACAACACATTCTACCGCATGCCTGCCGAATCGGTGCTCGCGCAGTGGTCGCAGCAGGTGCCGGATCATTTCAAGTTCACGCTCAAGGCCCCGCGGCGTATCACGCACGACCAGCGACTGCGCGAATGCGAGGCGAACGTCGCGGAGTTCCTGCGGCGCGCGGGCGCGCTCGACGGCAAGCTCGGCGCGCTCCTGTTTCAGCTCCCGCCGTATCTGAAGAAGGACATCCCCCGGCTGCAGGATTTCCTGGCACTCCTCCCCGCGGGCCGCGAGGTCGCCTTCGAGTTCAGGAATGCGACCTGGCACGACGACGACGTATACGAGCTTCTGCGCGGTCGCAACGCAATCCTCTGCGTGACTGACACCGACGAGGGCGACACGCCGTTCGTCGCGACGGCGGATTGCGGCTACGTGCGCCTTCGACGCACTCAT
Organism: Casimicrobiaceae bacterium; assembly: GCA_036380055.1. GTDB lineage: Bacteria > Pseudomonadota > Gammaproteobacteria > Burkholderiales > Casimicrobiaceae > PALSA-1003. The sequence continues at coordinate 3,683 of DASVFM010000060.1, read as the reverse complement.
TACGACGACGACGATCTGCACGGCTGGGTCGGGCAGATCGCAAGCAAGGGCTTGCCGAAGACCTACGTTTACTTCATGCACGAAGACGAGGCGCTCGGGACGCGCTTCGGCCGGCGGCTGAACGAGCTCTGGGCACAGGCCGGCGCCTGATTGCGCGCGGGCTGCGGCGGCGGGCGTTGACCTCCGTCAAGGGCGCGAAAGCACCTTTGGCTCATCATGAGCGGGCCCTGCGGGGCGCCGATCGCCCAAACGCAAGGCGCACGCCCTCCGTTCAAGATGGACGCCACGATCAAACGCTTTATTCTCGGCATCGTCAGAACCCAAACCGATCTGACGCTGGCGACGATTCGCCCGGATGGCTACCCGCAGGCGAACACCGTGTCTTATGTCAGCGACGGCCTGACCCTGTATTTCGGTACCGTGCGCGAGAGTCAGAAGGTGAGAAACCTCCAGCAGTGCAACAAGGTATCGCTCACGATCGGCGTGCCGTACGCGGAGTGGAGTGAGATCAGGGCGCTGTCGATGGGCGGAATCGCCGAGCTGCTGGCGGACGACAAGAGCGAAAGCCGCCACGCCGCTGAGCTTGTCATGCGCCGCTATTCGCTTTTTCTCGGCGCGCCGCCGCCAGGCAATCCGGGCGCGATCGCCTTCGTAAAGATCACCCCGCAGGTTATCTCGGTACTCGACTACAGGAAGGGATTCAGCGGCGCCCGGCTCGTCGAGGTCGCGCCCGGCGATCTTCGCGGCTGAGCGGAGCGCCGGGGGCGCTGCGCAGCCGCCGTGTCCGATCAGCGCTGCTTCTTCACCACGCGTTTTCCGCTCAGCAGCCTTTTCGATCGCGGGGCTCCCGGAGCCCCGGCGAATCGCTTCTTCGCGCGTGCGCCCGCGCCGATTGCCGCCGATTTCGTGCGTCCTCCAGGCAAGGTCGACGCTTGACGGCAGGATTCGACGAAGGCCCTGAAGATGTCGGTTTCGGTGATGATGCCGACTACCCTGCCCGTCCGGTCCAGGACTGGCAGACCACCGATCGCGTGACCGGCCATGAGCAGAGCCGCATCGGTTACGGGCTGGTCCGGCGTGGTCGTAACGACATCGCTGTGCATGACCTCGCCGATGTCGACGCCCGAGCCGAGGTAGTGCAGAGCGGCGAGCAGCAGGTCGCGCTCCGCGACGATCCCGGCGAGCCTGCCGGCGCCGTCGACCACGGGAAGGTGATGAATCGCACAATCCTGCATCAGTTGGATCGCCGCCTTGTAGTCGCTGTCGACTTGCAGCGTGAACGGCTTGCGCGTCATGTAGTCGCGAACGAGCATCGATGCTCCTTCTCCGCTTACCTGTCATGTGCCGAGCGGTTCTTCTCGCTACAGTCGGCACGCGGATCATTATCGCGATGCGCGTCCAGCCCAGTCTTGACTAGGGTCAATGGACGAACAGCTTCAGTCGGCGGCTGCGGCCCAGTCTGAAGTCGATGCAAGCCCGGGCGAGCGCCCAGCCGAGCTCCCGGACTCATCGCACAGGTCCACGAAAGCCTCGATCCAGGGATTGATGCGCTGCGGATCGGTGATCGGCCCCATGTGACCGGCGTCGAACCAGCCGACCCGGCAGCCACGCAGTGTCTCGGTGAGCAGCATGACGATTCGCTGCGCGACGGCGGGGCTGCGACTGCCTGCGAGTAGCAGCGTGGGAACGCGAACGGCACGAAGGTCAGCCCGTCCGCTGGGCCAGGACCACGCGGCCCGGAAGTCGAGAGGCACCTTTGCGACGCGCCGCGCGATGCCGAGTTGCATGGGTTCGGGCTGCGACGCGTAGCTGCCCGGTCCGCTCCAGAAGTCCACGAATCTCTGCGCTGCCTCGCGGCGACGCCCCTCGCCCACCAGGGTCACGACCTCCGCTTCCCGCTGACGGATGTCCGCCAGCACCGGGTCGTCGCCGAGCAGACCGAACGCCACGGGGTCGTAGAGCGCGAGGCTTGCCACCTGCTCGGCATGGAGCGCGGCCAAGCGCAGAGCGACCAGCCCGCCATACGAGTGGCCGACCACGTGGAAGCGCACCCGCGGGTGCAAAAGCCCGTCGAGGCGGGACATGACCAGACGTACCTCCTCGTCCAGCGTGAAGCCGGAGCCTGAGCCTGGCATCGCATTGTCACCATAGCCGCACAGGTCGACTGCGATGACGCGAAACCGCGACGCGAGGCGCACGGCGAGCCCGGCCCACTGCGATTTGGAACCGAGCGAAGCGTGGAGCATGACGACCGGCGTGCCGGTGCCAGCCGTGAAATAGCCCGGTCCCCCGGCGAATTGGGCCGGGTGTGCCCAGCCGCCCGACAGCCCTGCTTGCTGCAAACGATGCGTAGTCAAGGCACGGCCTCCTAGGCAGCCGCGGCCTGCGTGCCCGCGAAACACCGCCTGGCGAACGCAGCGATCGCTGCAGGACTGCCTGTGAGCATTGCCGGCAACCGGCTGCGGCCCGACGTGACCGTGAGCACGCGCATCCCGGCACGCTTCTGCAGGCTGAAGCCGACGTGCGCGAGATGGCTTGGTGCCGTGATCAGAAGGGTCGCCGCATCACCGAATGCGCTCACGTTGAAGCGCACGCCGAGCTCGAGCGAGACGGTGCTGCCCGCATCCGCGATCGTGTCGTGCGGCGCGCCCTCCGCGGTAATCCAAGCCTGGCCTTTCAGCACTTTCACCGTGCAGCCCACAGCGTCCTCGATGGCGACGCAGGGCGCTGAACGAACCGTGATGGCAAATCCGTGTGTCGTCGCGTCGGTCTCGCTGCTCCGCGCCGCGAGCCAGCTGCTTGCGCGACGCACGACGTCGAACGCGATGCGGGTGCCGACGCCGTGGCGGATCGACGATACGGCCTGCGCGACGAACCATTGACTTGAAAGAAGCATGACTAGTCCCTCCCTGCGGCAACGGACATAGTCGCCGCGCCGCGATTTGACTTGAACTGATTCAATACCGAAGCCGGCGCGCGGGCGGACCGCTCGAGCCGCGTGTCCAGTTCGAACGCCATGCCGCAAAACAGCGGGATGACGACCGCCACCGACAGCATGGCGGTCAGAGCGATGCGATCAACGGTACTCATCTTCTTGCGACTCCTTGTTGCGGTTGTTGCACTTGCAGCTTCATGCGGTTGCGCTCGAGAGAGAGCGTCAGCTCTGGTCGTCGCACGTACGCGCTGATTGGGAAGCCGGAGCAGTTGCGGCATCAGGCTCATGCATCGCCTGCGCGTCCGCGCACTGCAGAGCCGACGCCGTGCACCGGACTGAGGGCGACGCCTCGGCGACAGCAACGATGCCGAAGGTCTCGCTATCCGCCTCGACCTTGGAGGGCAGTACCACCAGTCCGCCAAGGGTGAAGGCGGTCATCATCAGCGCGGCAGCGCCAAGCGCGACGCGTGGCCGGGGTGGGTCGTAGCGAATCATGTTCAGATCTCCAGTAGCCCTGTTGGAACCCGGCGCCGCCAGCGTCTTGCTGCCCGCGGTCTATGTCGCCAGGATTGATGTGCAGTCTATGGGCCGACTGCTTTAGGCGAACTTCACGAACGGGTCATCTTTGTTTCGTTTGTTTCAAATGCCGCCCGCGCTCTTGCATCCGTCGTGGGGAGCCTTATGCTCTCGGACATGCCCAGCTACCCCATCGCCATGCACCGGTTGTACCATTCGGAGATCGGCCAGC
>DASVFM010000059.1:0-27621 GCA_036380055.1 Casimicrobiaceae bacterium | reverse complement strand
AGCTCACCCACGGCAATACGGGTGCTGAAAAAGCAGGACCCTGCGTACATGAAGAAGCACGACATCTCGCACCTGAAGTATCTCTTTCTCGCCGGTGAGCCGCTCGACGAGCCGACTGCGCGCTGGGCGTCCGACTCGCTGGGCGTTCCGATCGTCGATCACTATTGGCAGACGGAGAGCGGCTGGCCGATTCTCTCCGCCTCGCCAGGCATCGAGAACACGCCGCGCAAGTTCGGGAGCCCGTCGTTCCCCGTGTGCGGCTACGACGTCCGGCTGCTCGACGAGGCGACCGGAAACGAAGTAGGCACCGATCAGAAGGGCGTGCTGGCGATCATGCCGCCACTGCCGCCGGGTTGCATGAGCACCGTGTGGGGCGACGACGCGCGCTTCGTCAAAACCTACTTCGAGACGGTGCCGGGGAAGATGACCTACTCGACGTTCGACTGGGCGACCCGCGACGCCGACGGTTATTACTTCGTGCTCGGACGCACCGACGACGTCATCAACGTGGCGGGCCATCGGCTCGGCACGCGCGAAATCGAGGAAGCGGTCCAGGCTCATCCTGGCATCGCGGAGGTAGCGGTCGTCGGCGTGGCCGACCAGCTCAAGGGTCAGCTTCCGGTCGCCTTCGCGGTGGTGAAGGACCCGTCGCGGGTAGCGACTTCCGCCGCCGCAGCGGCGATGCGCAAGGAAGTCATGGACACGGTCGATCGCGAGTTGGGCGCGATCGCGCGGCCTGGGGCGGTGCATTTCGTGACGCTGCTGCCGAAGACGCGCTCGGGCAAGCTCCTGCGCCGCTCCATTCAGGCGCTGGCGGAAGGCAGGGATCCGGGAGATCTGACGACGATCGAGGATCCAGGCGCGCTGGAGCAGATTCGCGAGGCACTCGCGGGCGCGGTAAAATAACCATTTTTCCCGCTCCATCCCCTACTTGCCGCATTCCGATCGGGCGGCTCCGCCGCCGGTTCCGCTCGCAATCGTCACTCGCGGCGGCGCAACCGAGAGCGTGCACTACGGCTGCGTGGCCGTCGTCGACGCGGCCGGCAGCCTGCTGTTCTCCGCTGGCGATCCGCGTCACCTGACAACCACGCGCAGCGCGCTCAAGCCGCTGCAGGCGATCCCGTTCGTCGCGCGCGGTGGAGTTGAACGCTTCGGGTACTCCCGGGAGCAAGTCGCGCTGCTTTGCGCCAGCCATTCCGGCGAGCCGCGCCACGTCGAGGCAGTTGCGGATATGCTGCGCCGCGCCGACTGCACCGTGGACCAGCTGCAGTGCGGCGTGCATCCTCCCTTGTACTACACGGCGCGCGAGGAGCTGCCGCCGGCGGACGCCAGATTCACGGCGCTGCACCACAATTGCTCGGGCAAGCACAGCGGCATGCTTGCGTACTGCCGCCTCTGCGGCGTGCCGACCGCGACCTACCTGGCGTATGACCATCCATTGCAACAGGCGATTCGCGAGGCGGTCGCGCACCTGACCGGCGTGCCCGAGCGGGAGCTGGTCTCAGGCATCGACGGCTGCTCGGCGCCGAACTACGCGGTCCCGCTGGATCGCCTCGCCTACGCTTTTGCGCGCCTGGCCGCCGTCGCCGACGATCCGCGGTTCGGCACCGCGCCGGCGTCGCTGGCGGCGGCTATGACGGCACACCCGGAGATGGTGTCTGGCGAGCGGCGCAACGATCTGGTCCTCATGCGGGCGGGGCGAGGCGACTGGGTGACCAAGGTAGGGGCCGAGGGCGTTCAGGCCGTGGGCGTGCGCAGCCGCGGCCTGGGCATCGCGCTGAAGGTCGTCGACGGCAACGCGCGCGGGTTGCACCCGGCCACGGTAGCGGTCCTCGACCAGCTGGGTCTGCTGGACGATGCGCAGCGGGCGGAGCTCGGTGCCTGGCGCGAGCCTGTTCTGCGGAATTTCCGGGGACTCGAGACGGGGAAGGTGAGCCCCGTCGTGGCTCTGGAGCGGCGCAATTGATCGCCGGCAGACCGAGAGGCCCTTTTGAGGTGAACTTCCGGGTGCGCGGGCGGTCTAGCGCAGCAGACAGATCGCGGTCATCGCGGGAGTTCCGGAGGGCTCGGCTATACTGCCGCCGGATGTCGCACCCGCCCCTCGGGGCGAGAGACGGCACAAGCGTGACTCAGGGACGGCCCGCGGATGGGTGACCGCGAAGTTGATCAGCAGCTCGTCGAGCGGGCGCAGCGAGGTGACAAGCGGGCTTTCGAGCTGCTGGTACTGAAGTATCAGCGCAAGCTGGCGCGGTTGTTGTCCCGGCTCGTGCGCGACGCCGGGGAAGTTGAGGATGTGACGCAGGAGGCGTTCATCAAGGCCTACCGGGCGTTGCCTAGCTTCCGCGGCGAGAGTGCGTTTTACACTTGGTTGTACCGCATCGCGATCAACACGGCCAAGAATTACCTGGTCGCGGTGGGCAGGCGGGCGCCGACCTCGACGGGTGTCGACCACGAGGAGGCGGAAAGTTTCGAGGACGCCGAGCAGCTGCGTGACTCGAATACGCCGGAGAACGAGCTGCTGGGCAGAGAAATCGCGACCACGGTCAACAAGGCGATGGACGCGCTGCCCGACGATCTGCGCACCGCGATTACGCTGCGCGAGATCGAGGGTCTGAGCTACGAAGAGATTGCCAACGTGATGAACTGTCCGATTGGCACGGTGCGCTCCCGGATCTTCAGGGCGCGCGAAGCGATCGCAGCCGAGCTGCGGCCGCTCTTGGGGACCGATAAGGACCGGAGATGGTAATGGGTAAGAACCTGGCGGAGCAGGGCGGGGGCCGCCCCGCACAGGCGACGGAACCGACGCCCGAGGAAGTGTCGCAGCTGATGGACGGAGAACTCGAGGCCGATGGCCTTGAGCACGCGTGCCGCGGCCTGCGCGAAACCTCGGCCATGCAGACGTGGATTTGCTATCACGTGATCGGTGACGCGCTTCGCGGTTGTGGCGGACTCTCCCCCGGATTTGCAGAACGATTCTCGGCGCGTTTCGGCACCGAACCGACGCTGATGGCCCCACCGCGCAGGCACACTGCGCCGGCGGCGATGGCTTGGGCGCTCGCGGCTTCGGTCGCGGCGGTGTGCGTCGTGGGCTGGGTCGCGCTGACCACGATGTCGTTGCCGCCGGCGGCGGTCGCGACCGCTCGGGACGCGACCGCAGTGCGGGCAGCGGACGCTCGGCGCCCGGTTGTGAACGAGTACGTGCTGGCGCACCAGGAGTATTCGCCGACGACGCCCATCCAGGGCGTGCAGCCTGCGCTGCGCGTGGTTGCTGCAGACGACCAGAATGTTGCGCGCTGAGGCCGGGGCGCGGATCGCGCGCCAGCGGCGACTGCGGCTCGCTTCCTGGGCGGCGGCCGCCGCAGCGCTCTTCCTCGCGGGCACGGCGTTCGCACAAGAGGCGTCGGAGTGGCTGCAACGTGCCGCGGAGGCGGCGCGGTCGCTTACCTACAGCGGCACGCTCGTCTACCAGCATGGCGGCCGCGTCGAGACCTCGCGCGTGCTGCACCTTGCCGACGCGGCGGGCGAGCACGAGAAGCTCATCAACCTTGAGGGGCCGCCGCGTGAGGTCGTGCGCAACAACGAGCAGATCCGCTGCTACTACCCGGACGCGAAGATCATCCGTGTCGAGTCGCGGAACTCCCGCAATGCCTTTCCGTCGCTGCTGCCGCAACAGCGGGAGACGCTCGAGAAGTATTATTCCTTTCGCCGGGCCGAGAGCGCCCGCATCGCCGGCCTCGAGACCGAGGCGTTCGTTTTCCAACCGAAGGACGGGTTGCGCTACGGCCACAAGCTGTGGGCCGACGCAGCCACCGGACTGCTGATCAAGGCGCAGCTGCTCAACGAGCGCGGAGTGCCGATCGAGCAGTTCGCGTTCACCGACATCCAGATCGGAGCCAAGATCGAGCGCGACATGGTGCGCCCGACCTTCGCACCGCCACCGCCTGACTGGCAGATGCGGCAAGCGCTGCCGGGCGACGTGGCGCCGCAGGACACCGGATGGCAGGTGAAGGATCTGCCCCCGGGCTTCACCAAGCTCGTCGAAGGCTATCGCACCTTGCGCGGCAAGCCGGCGCCGGTCGCGCACCTGGTGTTCTCGGATGGTCTGGTAGCGATCTCGGTCTTCGTCGAGCCGACCCCCGAGGTGCCGCAGCAGATCGGCTTGTCGCAGCAGGGAGGCGTCAACGTCTACAGCCGCCAGCTCAAGGATCATCTGGTGACCGTCCTGGGCGAGACCCCGGGCGCGACAGTGCGTCAGATGGCCTATTCGGTCGCGCATCGCTGAGCAGCGCGGCAAGCGACCTGCCCGCATCGCGTCATCACAAGGAAGAAGCATGAACCCGCGCATTTGCACGGCCTTCGGAGGATTCCTGGCCACGCTCGCCTTCGCCGCATCCGTCCCGGCGCAGTCGATGCGAGGCCTGCCCGACTTCACGGATCTGTACGACCAGCAGGCCCCGGCGGTCGTGAGCATCGACGTCACGCAGACGGTCAAGCGTTCTCCCTTCCCCGATCTGTCCGAGGACGACCCGTTCTACGAATTCTTCCGCCGCTTCGGGCAGATACCGCGGGGCCGCGAGCGCCCGCGCGAGTTCGAGCAGCAGTCGGTGGGCTCCGGGTTCATCCTTTCGTCCGACGGGCAGATCCTTACCAATGCGCACGTGGTCGACGAGGCGAGCGAGGTTCTGGTCAAACTCTCCGACAAGCGCGAGTTCCGCGCCAAGGTAATCGGTACCGACAAACGCACCGACGTGGCGTTGCTCAAGATCGAGGCCACCGGCCTGCCGAAGGTGACGATCGGCGACCCCGACAAGCTGCGGGTTGGCGAGTGGGTCTGCGCGATCGGCAAGCCCTTCGGCCTCGAGAACACGATCACCGCCGGCATCGTGAGCGCGAAGGGACGCGAGCTGCCGCAGGAGAACAACCTCGTGCCATTCATCCAGACGGACGTACCGATCAACCCCGGAAACTCGGGCGGACCGTTGTTCAACATGAAGGGCGAGGTGGTCGGCATCAATTCGCTGATCTTTAGCCGCACCGGCGGCTACATGGGCCTCGCCTTCGCGATCCCGATCGACGTCGCGATGAATGTCGCCAAGCAGCTTCAGGACAAGGGCAGGGTCACGCGTGGCAAGATCGGCGTACAGATCCAGGAGGTCAGCAAGGAAACCGCCGACGCCTTCGGACTGCCGAAGGCCACAGGTGCGCTCGTCAATTCGGTCGAGAAAGGCGGGCCCGCCGAGAAGGCAGGCGTCGAGTCGGGCGACATCATTCTCAAGGCTGACGGGCGGACGGTGAATTCCTCGTCGGAACTGCCGCGGATCATCACGCAAGTCAGGCCGGGCACGAAGATCACCCTGCAGGTCTGGCGCAAGGGCGCCACCAAGGATTTGTCGGTCACCGTCGCCGAGTTGAAAGAGGACGAGGCGCAGAAGTCCGGCCGGCGGCCTCAGGGCAAGGAAAAGGCGAAGCCCAACCGGATGGGACTCGTTCTGTCCGATCTCACCGACGAGCAGAAGAAGGAGCTCGAGCTCAAGTCGGGCGTGGTCATCGAGGACATCACGGGCAGCGCCCGCGGCAACATCCAGCCCGGCGACGTGATCATCGCCGTGATCAACAAGGGTATTTCCATCGATGCGAAAACCGCGGAGCAGGTCAACGCGCTGATCGCCAAGCTCGAGAAGGGCGCATCGGTCACGTTCCTGTTGCGGCGCGGTGACCAGCAGTTCTATTCGAGCGTGAAGGTCGGCAACGGCGATTAGCGGTGCGAGCAGCGAGAGGGGACCCGCGCGCGAAGCGCGTGGGGGTCGAGCGTCCGCGAGTCACCGCAGCGGCCGACTCGCTGACGATGGTGTTCGAGACAACTTCCCAGCAAGGCCGCGGTGCCGTCGTTGACGCTGACGCTGCTCGTTCGCGCGTATTGTCATCTCTGCGACGAGATGCGCGCGGCGCTCGCGCCGCTCGCCGCGGAGGCAGGCGCGCACGTGACGGAGATCGACGTCGACGGCGATGCGGCGCTCGAAGCGCGCTGGGGCGACAAGGTCCCGGTGCTGCTCGCGGGCGAGCGCGAGCTATGCCATTACCGGCTCGACGCCTCGGCGGTCGCGGCCTATCTCGCGCGCGCTGCGGGCCAACCCGGGGGTGGCGGGTGATCGCGGTGGGGTGGGAGAGTGGCCGGTCCGGTTGCACGTAGCCGCGTCTCGACCCGATGGCGCGGCGCAACGTGAGCGTTTTTCCGCTAAAATTCAGATATTTTGCGCCGCTGCCGGCGTGCGCTCTGGCGTCGAGCACGGTGCGGCGCGGGCGGACCCGCTAAGGCCAACGAAGTCGATCGAGGGCACCGCTGCGGTGCCCTCCGCGTTTCATGCACAACGTTCGCAACTTCTCGATCATCGCGCACATCGACCACGGCAAGTCGACGCTCGCCGACCGCTTCATCCAGCGCTGCGGCGGCCTGTCCGAGCGGGAGATGGGCGAGCAGGTGCTCGACTCGATGGACCTCGAGCGCGAGCGCGGGATCACGATCAAGGCGCAGACCGCGGTGCTTTCCTACGCCGCGCGCGACGGGCAGACCTACAGCCTGCATCTCATTGACACGCCCGGCCACGTCGACTTCGCCTACGAAGTGTCGCGCTCGCTCGCTGCCTGCGAGGGGGCGCTGCTCGTCGTCGACGCGTCGCAGGGCGTGGAAGCGCAAACCGTGGCCAACTGCTACACCGCGACCGAGCAGGGTGTGGAGGTCGTGCCGGTGCTCAACAAGATCGACCTGCCCTCCGCCGATCCGGAGCGGGTCATCGGCGAGATCGAGGACATCATCGGTATCGACGCACAGGACGCGGTCCGCGTGAGCGCCAAGACGGGCGAGGGCGTGGACGACGTGCTCGAGGCTGTCATCGCGCGCATCCCGCCGCCGACCGGCGATCCGGGCGCTCCGCTGCAGGCGCTCATCATCGACTCCTGGTTCGACAACTATGTCGGCGTCGTCACGCTCGTGCGCGTGATGGAGGGCACGCTGCGGCCGGGCGAGCGCATCCTGCTCATGGCAACCGGGGCTGCGTACAACTGCGAGCAGGTCGGCGTGTTCACGCCGAAGGCCGTCGCGCGCGAGCAACTGGCGGCGGGCGACGTCGGTTTCGTGGTCGCCGGGATCAAGGAGCTGAAGGCGGCTCGGGTCGGTGACACGGTGACGCATGGCGCGCGGCGAGCCGCGGCCCCGCTGCCGGGATTCAAGGAGGTGAAACCGCAGGTCTTCGCTGGCCTCTACCCCGTCGAAACGAACCAGTACGAGGCTCTGCGCGACGCGCTGGAAAAGCTCAAGCTCAACGATGCGTCGCTGCACTACGAGCCGGAGGTCTCCCAGGCGCTCGGCTTCGGTTTTCGCTGCGGTTTCCTCGGCCTGCTGCACATGGACATCGTGCAGGAAAGGCTCGAGCGCGAATACGACATGGCGCTGGTCACCACGGCGCCCACCGTGGTCTATCAGGTGCTTCTACGCGACGGAAGCGTCATCGACATCGAGAACCCGGCGAAGCTCCCCGACCTGTCGCGAGTCGCGGAGATACGCGAGCCGATCATCACCGCGACGATTCTCGTGCCGCAGGACTATCTCGGCGCGGTGCTCACGCTGTGCACGGAGAAGCGGGGCGTGCAGAAGAACATGCAGTACGTCGGCCGGCAGGTGATGCTCACCTATGAGCTACCGCTCGCGGAAGTGGTCATGGACTTTTTCGACCGGCTGAAGTCCGTCTCGCGCGGCTACGCTTCGTTCGATTACGAGTTTCGCGAGTTTCGTGTCGCGGACGTGGTCAAGCTCGACATCCTGATCAACGGCGAGCGTGTGGACGCTCTTTCCGCAATGGTGCATCGCGCGAATGCGCCTTACCGCGGGCGCGATGTCGTTGCCCGCATGCGCTCGCTCATCCCGCGGCAGATGTTCGACGTGGCTATCCAGGCGGCCATCGGCGCGCAGATCATCGCTCGCGAGACGGTCAAGGCGCTGCGCAAGAACGTGCTCGCCAAGTGCTATGGCGGCGACGTGACGCGCAAGCGCAAGCTGCTGGAGAAGCAGAAGGCGGGGAAGAAGCGCATGAAGGCGGTGGGCAGCGTGGAAATTCCGCAAGAAGCGTTTCTCGCCATACTCCAGGTCGGCGACAAGTAGACTCGTCCCAAATGAACTTCGCACTGATCCTCTTCCTGCTCACCGCGCTGACCGGACTTATCGCCCTGGCCGACCGGCTCTTCTTCGCCCCGCGACGGGCGCCCGAGGCCGCCGAGCCGTGGTGGATCGAGTACGCGAAGAGCTTCTTCCCGGTGCTGCTGATCGTGTTCCTGCTGCGCTCGTTCGTGGCCGAGCCGTTCAAAATCCCGAGCTCTTCGATGCGGCCGACCCTCGAAGTCGGGGACTTCATCCTGGTGAACAAGTTCGCCTACGGACTGCGACTGCCCATCATCGACAAGAAGGTCGTGCCGATTGGCGACCCCAAGCGCGGCGACGTGATCGTGTTCCGCTACCCGGTCAACCCGTCGCAGGACTTCATCAAGCGCGTGATCGGCCTGCCCGGGGACGAAGTCGTCTACAAGGACAAGCAGCTCACCGTCAACGGTGTGCCGTGGCCGCAGATGTCGGACGGAACTTACAGCTATCTCGAGGGAATGGTGTACGTTACGACGGAGCGCCGGCTCGAGAGCAATCGCGAGCGCGACTACTCGATCCTCGAGAACCCCGCGGCGCAGCCCGTCTACCCGCTCAACGTGCGGGCATTCCCCGGCAGGGAGAACTGCGTTTACAATGATCGCGGGTTCACCTGCAAGGTGCCTGCCGGGCATTACCTGATGATGGGCGACAACCGCGACAATAGCGACGATTCCCGCTACTGGGGCTTCGTGCCTGATGACCACATCCGCGGCAAGGCGTTCTTCATCTGGTTCAATCTCGACGACATCACCAGCCTCGCGTTCAAACGCGTGGGCAGCGGTATTCGCTGAGGGATACGCATGAGGAGCAGCCGCCGACAATCCGGGCTCACGCTCATCGGCTTCATTTTCGTGGCCGCCGTCGTCATTTCGCTGGCGCTGCTCGGGTTTCGGGTCGCCCCTGCATACATCGAGTATTTTTCAGTCGAGAAGATTCTACGCCAGGTGCTCGCGGGCACATCGGAAGTCGTGACGATCGGCGAGGTTCGCAGGGACTTCGATCGGCGCTCGGGTGCGGACTATATCGAATCGGTGCGCCCATCCGACGTGGAGATGACCAAGGAAGGCAACACGATCACGCTGTCGGCGAGCTGGACCCGGACCCTTCACCTCTTCGGCAACGTCAGCCTGCTGCTCGAGTTCGAGGCGTCGGCGAGCAAGTAGGTTCCATAGCCGATGTCCGCCGCCGGACCCGCCGCTGCGTTCGGCTACAGCTTTCAGCGCCCCCATCTGCTGCGGCAGGCTTTGACGCACCGGAGCTTTGCCGCGGAGCACAACGAGCGGCTGGAGTTCATCGGCGACGGCGTGCTGAACTGCGCCATCGCACTGATGCTCTACCAGCGCTTCCCCGATCTGCCCGAGGGTGAGCTTTCCCGCCTGCGATCCAGCCTTGTCAATCGCGATACGCTGCATCGGCTCGCGCTGGGACTCGACCTCGGCGCGGCGATCCGCCTGGGCGAAGGCGAGCTCAAGAGCGGCGGCGCTGCCCGCGCGTCGATCCTCGCCGACGCGCTCGAGGCGGTGTTCGGCGCGATATTGTTGGACGGGGGCTTCGAGGCGGTGTGCGCGGCCATCGAGCGCGTCTACGCCGCGGAGCTGGCAGCGGCCGATCCCGAAGCCGCCGCGAAGGATCCCAAGACGCTGCTCCAGGAATGGCTGCAGGGCCGCAGGCTCCCGGTGCCCGAGTACGCGATCGCGGGCGTACGCGGCGAGCCGCATGCGCAGACCTTCGAGGTCGTGTGCCGGATCCCTGCGCTCAACATTGCCGCGAGCGGTTCCGGCGCGAGCCGCCGCGCCGCCGAGCAGGTCGCAGCTCGCCTCGCCTATGAGCAAGCGACGCGCGCCTGAGCAGCGCGGTGCGACGGACCCGCGCAGCGGGCAGGTTGCCGTCGTCGGGCGCCCCAACGTTGGCAAGTCCACGCTGGTCAATGCGCTCGTCGGGGCGCGGATCAGCATCACCTCGCGTCGCCCGCAGACTACGCGCCACCGCATTCGCGGCATTCTCACCACGCCCAAGGCGCAGATCGTCTTCGTCGACACGCCGGGCTTCCAAACCGCCCATCGCTCGGCGCTCAACGAACGCCTGAACAAGGTCGTCCGGGCAAGCCTTGGGGAGGTCGATGCCATCCTCCTCGTCGTCGAACCGTCGCTCAGAGACGAGGATCGCGCAGTGCTGGCGCTGCTGCCGGCCAAGGTGCCCGTCGTCGTCGCCGTGAACAAGGTGGATCGCCTGGCCGACAAGACGCGGCTGCTGCCGCTGCTGTCGCAGATCGCCGCCCTGCGCGACTTCGCGGCGATCGTGCCCGTGAGCGCCGAGAAGCGCTGGCAGCTCGAAGAGCTCACGGTCGAGCTCGCGCGGCTCATGCCGGTCGGACCTGCGCTGTATGCCGACGACGACCTCACGGACCGCGACGAGAGGTTTCTCGCCGCGGAGTACATTCGCGAGAAGATCTTTCGCCTGCTCGGCGAGGAGCTCCCCTACGCGACCACGGTCGTCATCGACCACTTCGTCCACGACGGGGAGCTGCGCCGCATTCACGCGACCGTGCTGGTCGACAAAGCGAGCCAGCGCGCCATCGTGCTCGGCGCGCGCGGCGAGCGCATGAAGGAGATCGCCACCGCCGCGCGGCGCGACATGGAGCGACTCTTCGGCGGCAAGGTGTTTCTGGAGGTTTGGGTGCGCGTCAAGTCGGGTTGGGCCGAGGACGAGCGCACGCTCGCGCAACTCGGGTACTGACGAATGCGCGCCGCACGCGAGCGGCACGACGACGAGACCTCGTTCGTGCTGCACAGCTACCCGTACCGCGAGACAAGCGTGATCGTGGAAGCGCTCACCGCGACGCGGGGACGAGTCGCGCTGGTGGCGCGCGGGGCGCGCCGCTCGCGCTCCGAGCTGCGGGGACTGCTGCAGGCTTTCCAGCCGCTGCGACTGTCGTGGAGCGGTGCAGGCGAGCTGAAGACGCTGGTGAGCGCCGAATGGCTGGGCGGCCTGCCGCTGGTCACGGGTTCCGCGCTGCTGTGTGCTTTCTATCTGAACGAGCTGCTGCTCAAGCTGCTGGCGCGCGAGGATTCGCACCCGCGCCTTTTCGACGCCTACCATGCCGCGTTGCGCGACCTCGCTGCTGGCGCGGAGCAGGCACCGGTGCTGCGCTCCTTCGAGCTGCGGCTGCTCGCCGAGCTCGGCTACGCGATGGCCCTCACTCACGAAGCGGATACCGGACGGCCCATCGATCCGGCCGCGCGGTACTATTACGCGTTCGATCGCGGCCCGCGCAGCGTCGCGGGCGAGCCCGGGAGGCGGTATCTCGAGGTGCGTGGCGAGACGCTGCTGGCGCTCGCGCAGGAAGACTTCGGTGCACCGGAAGCTGCGGCGGAGGCGAAGCGGCTGATGCGGGAGGCCATCGATTATCACCTCGAGCGGCGCGCGATCGTGAGCCGGCGCGTGGTGCGCGACCTGGTGGCAATGGAAGAAGAGGAGGACCGCCGTGTCGCTACTGACAAGCGCAAACGCGACTGAGCGATGATCGAACTGGGCGTCAACATCGACCACGTGGCGACGCTGCGCCAGGCGCGGCGCACGTACGAGCCGGATCCCGTGTGGGCCGCGGTGGAGGCCCATCTCGGGGGCGCAGACGGGATCACCGTCCACCTGCGCGAGGACCGGCGGCACATTCAGGACCAGGACGTGCGACGCCTGCGCGAGCTCGTGCACATCAAGCTCAACCTCGAGATGGCGCCGACCGACGAGATGGTCGCGCTCGCCTGCGCGCTCAAGCCCGAGATGGCCATGCTCGTGCCCGAAGGACGCGAGGAGATAACCACCGAGGGCGGGCTCGACATTGCAGGACAGGAGAAAAGACTGAAAAGCGTCGTCGAGCGCCTCGCGGCCACCGGCATCGTCAGCAGCGTGTTCATCGATGCGGAGCTGCGGCAGGTGGAAGCGGCAGCGCGCATCGGGGCGCGTGTCTGCGAGCTTCATACCGGCCCGTACGCGCACGCCTTTCACGCCAAGGGGCGCGATCCCGAAGGCGCCGCGGTTCGCGCCGCGCTGGCGCGGATACGCGAAGCAGGCGCTGCCGTGCTCTCCCGCGGCATGCGCTTCAACGCCGGGCATGCACTCAACTATTTCAACGTGCAGCCGATCGCTGCGCTGGAAGGCGTGCGTGAGCTGCACATCGGACACGCAATCGTGAGCCGTGCCGTGTTCGTCGGCCTGCGCGAGGCCGTGCGGCAGATGAAGGCGCTGATCAGGGAAGCCGCGACGTGAGTTTTCGGGCGCGGTGCAGCGGGGGCGCAGGCGCGATGCGGCGCAAGTCGTCGCACGCGGGTGGCTCGTGGGCGGCCACTCGTGGGTTGAGTGGCCGCCGCGAGCCGGGACCCGCTCGACGACGCGAATTGCGCCGCGGCGCCAAAGCCGCGCTGCGCTGCGCCAAGCAGTGAAGCACTCCCGGGCGCGAATGACTGCCCTTGCGCGCGGCCCGCTCATGTTCAACGTCGAGGGCCTCGAGCTGAGTGCGCCCGATCGCGACCGGCTTGTCCATCCGCTGGCAGGCGGCGTCATTCTCTTCGCACGCAACTATGCCGAGCCGCGGCAGCTCGACTCGCTCACCGCCGCGATCCGCGCTCTGCGCGATCCGCCGCTGCTGATCGCCGTGGATCAGGAAGGCGGGCGTGTGCAGCGTTTTCGCGACGGCTTCACGGCCATCCCGGCGATGCGCAGGCTCGGCGAGCGCTGGGACGCCGACGCTGCGACGGCTGCCGCGGAAGCTTTTCGTGCCGGTGCGACGATCGCGGCGGAGCTCGGAGCGCACGGCGTCGACTTTAGTTTCGCGCCGGTGGCCGATCTCGATTATGGCGCCAGCGCCGTGATCGGCGAGCGCGCCTTTCATCGCAACCCCAACGCAGTGGCGCATCTCGCAGCTGCCTTATGCGCGGGCCTGCGCTCGCACGGCATGAGCGCGGTGGCCAAGCATTTTCCCGGCCACGGCTTCGTCGCTGCCGATTCGCACGCCGAGACGCCGATCGATTCACGCCCGCTCGCGGCGCTCGAGAGGGACGATCTCGTTCCTTTCGGCGCACTGGTACGCAGCGGCGTCGAGGGCGTGATGCCCGCACACGTGATTTATCCCGCCGTCGATGCGCAGGCGGCAGGTTATTCGCGCGTCTGGCTGCAGGATGTCCTGCGCCGCCGGCTCGGCTTCGGCGGGATGGTCTTCAGCGACGATCTGTCGATGGCGGGCGCAGGAGTCGCGGGCGATGTGGTCGGGCGCGCCGAGGCCGCGCACGCAGCCGGCTGCGACATGCTGCTGGTGTGCAACGATTCCGCCGCGGTGGACGATCTCCTATCGCGCTGGCGTCCGCGCCCGTCGCGGGATCTGCCGCGCCGCTGCACAGCGATGGAGCTTCGCGCAGCTCAGTAGGGGTGCGGCCACTTGCCGCCGAGATGACGCGTGAGCTCTTCGGCCACGTGCGCCACGACAGCCCCCAGGTGCCGGATCCGCTCGTCGACAAGGCGCGACGACGGTCCCGCCACTGAGATCGCACCGAGCGGCTCGCCGTGCTCGTCGTAGACCGCAGCTCCCACGCAGCGGGTAGAGCGCGCGTGCTCCTCGTCGTCGAATGAATAGCCGCGCTGCCGGATCACGCGCAGCGCCGCCCACATCGTCTCCGTCGCCACGATCGTGTTCTCGGTGATGCGGGGCAGGCCGCGGACTTTGAGGATCGCGTCGACCTGCGCGTCGGGAAGCGCCGCGAAGATCGCCTTGCCGACGCCGGAGGCGTGCAGGGGCACGCGGCTGCCGAGCTTCACCAGCGTGCGCATCATCTCGTGGCACTGCACCTGGGCGATGAACACCGCTTCCGTGCCGTCGAGGATCGCCAGGTTTGCCGTCTCGCCGGCCTGCTCCATCAGCCGATGCATGTAGGCATGGCTCTGTCCGATGAAATCGCGATTGGACAGGAACGTCGTGCCCACCCGGAATGCCTGCAGCCCGACATACCAGAGCCCGAGGTCTTCGGCCTGGTAGACGTAGCCCATCTTCTCGAGCGTGGCGAGCAGGCGGTGCGTCGTCGACGGGGGAAGCTGCGTCCGATGCGCAAGGTCGGTGAGAGTGAGCCCGCCGTCGCTCGCTGCGAGCGCTTCCAGGATCGAGAGTCCGCGGGTGAGGCTCTGCACCTGCGCCGTCGGCGCGGCCGGCTTCACGGGCGCGCGGCCGCGCCGCATGGCCAGAGCTTGGCGGAGAGACATCTGCTCAGCTTAGCTTGAGATGCGGCGTGACCGCAAACGTCTCGCCAGCGATGTCGATTGCGTAGCGCGCGGCGAGAAGCTCGTCGTCGGCAAGCACGCGCTCGGTTCGCACGTAGCCCATGGCAAGAGCGCGGCCGTGCCGGCGGCTGTAGCCGGCAGAGGCGAGCTCCCCAACGCTGCGGCCATCCATGAGAATCGGCTCTCCGCCCCATGGAAACGCTTCGGGGTCGTTCACTGCGAAGATCAGCAGCCGTTTTGGCAATCCCGCAGCGCGCTGCCGCAGCAGCGCCTCGCGGCCGATGAACGCGCACGGCTTGTCGAGTCGGATCGCGAAGCTCAGGCCGGCTTCCAGCGGCGTCTCATCGGGGCCGAGCTCCGAGCCCCACGCGCGGCGGCCGGCTTCGATGCGCAGGGCATCGATGGTGTAGTAGCCGGCGTCGACG
Organism: Casimicrobiaceae bacterium; assembly: GCA_036380055.1. Taxonomy (GTDB): domain Bacteria; phylum Pseudomonadota; class Gammaproteobacteria; order Burkholderiales; family Casimicrobiaceae; genus PALSA-1003. Next base: position 12,741 of record DASVFM010000059.1, on the reverse strand, counting down.
AGGCCGAGGCCGCCGGCTGCGCCGAAGAGCGCGTCGTAGAGCGTAAGGCATTGCTCCGTCGGCACGCAGAGTTCGTAGCCCGGACCACCGACGTAGCTCATCCGCGCGGCGCGCACACGGGCGTAGCCCACGTCGATCTCCCGGGTCGAGGAGAACGGCAATGCGCCTTTGGACAGCTCGTCCGGCGAGCAGCGTGCGAGCAACGCCTCGGCCTTCGGACCCATGACCGAGATCACCGACCAGGCTGAAGTCACGTCGACGAGCGCGGCGGACTCTGCGTCAAGTATGTGACGGCCGATCCAGTCCGCGTCGCGGGTCGCTTGAGCCGAGCCGGTGAGGATGAAGAAAGTGTCGGCGGCGAGGCGGGTGATGGTGAGATCGCTCTCGAAGCCGCCGCGGTCATTGAGCATGGCCGTGTAGACCATACGTCCGACCGGCACGTCGATCTCGTTGGCGCAGAGTCGCTGTAGCACGGCCAGCGCGTCGCGGCCCTTGAGCATGAATTTCGCAAACGAAGTCTGATCGAACACGACCACGTCCTCGCGACAGGAGCGCTGTTCCTCGAGCACGTAGGGGAGCCAGCCGGGCCGGTCGAGCGTCGGCGCGGGCTCCGCCGCGCCTTCGGGCAGGAAGTAGTTCGCACGCTCCCAGTTGAGCTTGCTTCCGAAGACGGCGCGCTTCGCCTTCAGCCGTTCGTAGAGCGGCGAGCGGCGCAACGGCCGCACCGTCGCGAGCTCCTCGCGCGGCCAGCGCATCGCGTAGTGCAAGCCCAGCGTCTCGGCCGTGCGGTCGAAAAGATGCCGGCGATTGGCGTGCAGCGGGGCGAAGCGGCGGATGTCGACGTCCCACAGATCCAGCGGCGCCTCGCCTTGCGCGATCCACTCGGCGATGAGCTTGCCGGCGCCACCGGCGTTCGCGATGCCGGCGGAGTTGAACCCGGCGCACACGAAGTATCCACGCAGCTCCGGCGCTTCCCCCAGGATGAAGTTGCCGTCAACTGTGAAGCTCTCGGGCCCGTTGAGCAGCATCTTCACCTGCGCGGTCTCGAGGCACGGCGTACGGTGGACGGCGTTGCGCATCAGGATCTCGAAGTGATCCCAGTCCTCGGGCAGGAGCTGGAACTCGAAGCGCTCGGGAATGCGCGCCACATTCCACGGCTTCGCGACAGGCTCGAAGCCGCCCATCACAAGCCCGCCGACCTCTTCCTTGTAGTAAATATAGCCGTCGGGATCGCGCATCACGGGCAGGTCGGGGTGCACGCCCGGGATCGGCCTGGTCACGAGGTAGAAATGCTCGGCGGCGAACAGCGGCACGCTCACGCCCGCCATCGTGCCGAACTCGCGCGCCCACACGCCGGCGCAGTTGACCAGCGTCTCGCAGCGAAGCTCGCCCTCTCCCTCGGCCGTGCGGTAGCGCAGGCCCGCAACCCGTCCCCGCTCGGTGCGCAAGCCGACGACCTTGCATCCTTCCACGATGCGCACCCCGCGCAGGCGTGCACCGCGGGCGAGCGATTGCGTGAGGTCGGTGGGATTCGCCTTGCCGTCGCCCGGTATCCACACCGCACCCGCGAGGTCGTCGGTGCGCAGCAGAGGATAGATCCGGCCCGCCTCGGCGGGCGTGACGAACTCGAATTCGATGCCGAAGCTCCTTGCGCGCGCCATCTGTCGCTTCAGTAGCTTGAGGCGCTCCGCGGTCTTTGCGACGTTGAGACTGCCGCAGCGCTTCCAGCCTGTGGCGAGCCCTGTCTCGGCTTCGAGCGCCGAGTAGAGCTCGATCCCGTAGCGGCTCATCCGCGTTGCGTTGCGCGTCGCGCGCAACTGTCCGACGAGCCCGGCCGCATGCCAGGTCGTCCCGCAGGTGAGCCGCCCCTGTTCGAGCAGCAGCACGTCGGCGATTCCCGCCTTCGCGAGGTGATAGGCCGTTGAGGCGCCGGCGATGCCGCCCCCGACTACCGCGACGCGGCACGCGGCGGGCAGCGGCATCGACGTCGAATCGGTCGCAGTGCTCATCGCGCCCGTGCGTTATCCGAGCTTGAGCGCAGCGATGCCGGCCACGACGCTCACCGCGCCGGCGAGCCGCGACAGGCCGGTGCCTTCCTTGAGCCACAGCGTGCCCATGAGCGCGGCGAACAGAACGGAGGTCTCGCGCAAGGCAGCCACCGCGGCTACCGGTGCTTGGGTCATCGCCCACAGCACGATGCCGTAGGCGGCCAGGCTGCAGGCACCGCCGATCAATCCCCGTGCGGCGCTGGCGCGCACGTAGCGCACCGCGGCCGGCCCGCGACGCCACAAAACCCAGATGAGGAAGGGCAGGCCCTCGAGGAAAATCAGCCACGAAACGTAGCCGGCGGCGTTGCCGGAAGCCCGCGCGCCGCTGGCATCGACTAGCGTATAGATCGCGATGATCCCGGCGTTGGCGAACGCCCAGTACGCGGCGTTGTGCGGGTGCCCGCGCAGACCGTGAGGGATGAGAGCGATGCTCACGATGCCGAGCGAGATCAGCGCGATGCCGAGCGCCATGGGCATGGTCGGCAGCTCGCCGAGGAACACGACGCCGAGCAGTGCCACGATCAGCGGAGCGCTGCCGCGCATCAGGGGATAGGCGAAGGAAAGATCGCCGGTCCGGTACGCCTGCGCGAGCGTGAGGTAGTAGCCGAAATGAATCACGGCGGAGAGCGCCATGTAAGGCCAGGCGGCGCTCGCCGGCACGCCCACCAGCGGAGCGACAAGGCACCCCCAGACCGAGGAGCCCGCCACGACCGTTGCCGTGTCGAGCAACGCGTCGCCGCCGGGAGCCGACTTGAGCAGCGCGTTCCACCCCGCGTGGAGAAGCCCTGCACCGAGGACCGCCAGGGTGACGCCGAGAGTCAGCTCCACGGCTACGCCGTGCGCGGCTTGCGCTTCTTCCAGTTTCCTTCGGCCGCAGGCTCGACGGCGCCTTCGGGCTGCGCTGGCGGCTGCACCGGCGTTTCCTTGAGCCGCGTTTTCGCCAGCACGCCGGCCTGCTCGAGGATCGGATAGGCGATCGAGCAGATGTGCGAGTTGATGCGCTTCAGGTCGCTGATGAGGTCGAGGTGCAGCGAAGACGTCTCGATGCTCTGCTGCGTGTTGTTGGCGAGACGCGCGATGTGCGAGTCTGCGTAGGAGCGCTCCAGGTCGCGGAACAGGACCTTCTGGGCGAGCAGCTGCTGCGCGCTCTTCAGATCGCCGTGCAGGAAGACGCTCATCCCGAGCCTCAGGTTCGAGATCAACCGTGCGTGCAGGTCGCAGATCTCCACCATTCCGGCATCCGAGAAGCTGCGTCCCTTGTCGATCTTCTTGTCCTCGAGATCGGTGATGATGCGCTCGATGATGTCTCCGACCTGCTCCATGTTGATCGCGAAGGAGACGATGTCGGTCCACCGCCGGCCGTCGTTTTCCTCCAGTGCTTCGCGGCTGATCTGGGTGAGGTAAAGCTTGATGGCGGTGTAGAGGTCGTCGACGATATCGTCCATCTTGCGCAGCCGCTGCGCGAGCATGCGGTCGTTAGTCTTCAGCACCGTGAGCATGCCGGCGAGCATCTGCTCGATCACGTCGGCAAGGCGAATGGCTTCACGGGCCGCGTTGCCGATCGCCAGCGCCGGCGTGGAAAGCGCCGAAGAGTCGAGGTAGCGCGGCTTGGACGGATCATCCACATCGGGCTTGTGTGGCAGCAGCCGCTCGGCGAGCCGCGCGATCTGCTCGGTGAAGAACAAGAAGCCCGCGGCGATCGCCACGTTGAACAGCAGGTGAAAGTGCACGACGATGCGATTCGCGGACGGATCGAGCGACGCGAGCAGCGTCTCGACGTGTTCCAGGAACGGTGCCGCTATCAGGCAGCCGATCAGCTTGAAAAGGAAGTTGCCCAGCGTGACCCGCCGAGCCTCGGGAGACGAGTTCAGCGTGTTCATCATCGCCAGCACGCCGCCGCCGAGATTGGCGCCCAAAACCAGAGCCAGGCCCACGTGCACGCCGATCAGCTTGGCCGCAGCGAGTGCGGCCGTGAGCAGGACCACCGCCAGGCTGGAGAAGGAGAGCACCGCGAACACGGCGCCGACGAGCATATCGAGCAGCACGTCACCGGTGAGCGAAGTGAAGATCACCTGCACGCCGGCGGCCTGCGTGACCGGCTTCGCCGAGAGCACGATCCACTGCAGCGCCATGATGATGAGCCCCAGCCCGATCAGGATGCGGCCAAAACGACCTAAACGGCTGTTCTCGCGGCGCAGGAAAAGCACCACACCGGTGAATATCAGGAAGGGCGAGAGCCACGACAGGTTGAACGAGAACAGGAGCACCATGAGGCTGGTGCCGACGTCCGCTCCGAGCATGACGGCAAGCGCCGGCGCGGTTGCAATGAGCCCCTGGCCCACGAAGGAGGCGACGATCATCGCCGTGGCCGTGCTGCTCTGGAGGAGCGCCGTCACCGAGAGCCCGGCGCTGAACGCGGCGAAGCGGTTGGAGACGCTCTGCCGCAAGATCCGCCGCAGGTCGCCGCCGTAGAGGCGCAGGATGTCGGTGCGCACGATGTACGTGCCCCACACAAGCAGTGCGACTCCGGCGAGAAGGTTGAGCAGGATCTGCATCGCGGGTTAAGTTGAACGGGCTGCCGATTTCATCGCGAGCACGAAATGTGCCAGCGGCGGCGTGGCAAGTCCGGCGCTTTTCGCGGCGTCGTCCCACAGGCGAAGCTCGACCGCGCGCGCGGCCCAGGGGTTGGTGGCGAAGGCCTCGGCCTCGGCGCGAGAGTAGATTCCGCCTTGCAGCGCCAGGCTGCGCTTCGAATCGGCGGAGAGCGCGTCGTAGTAGCCCGGACGGGTCGCGCAAAGGTAGCGCTTCGCGTCGACGTGCAGCCGGATCGGCTCAAGCACGGCTTCGCCGAAGAGTGCGCGCAGGAAGGGCAGCGCGAAATACTGGTGCACGTCGTCGATACCGCGCGCGGTCGGCGTCTCGCCCTGGTCGTTCAGGAGGTGCCCGAGATCGTGCAGCAGCGCGGCGGTGATGCTCTGCGCGTCGGCGCCGGCCGCCTCGGCGAGCGCGGCGCTTTGCAGCGCGTGCTCGAGCTGCGTCACGGGCTCGCCCGAGTACATCCTGCCGCCCTTGGCTTCGAAGAGCGCGCGGATATCGGGGATCGTCAGAGCCATCGCGTCACCACGGCAGCGAATACGTTTTCAGGTTGGAGAAGCTCTTCATCGCTTCCTGGACGCCTTCCTTGTAGCCCAGACCCGAGTCCTTGATGCCGCCGAAAGGCGTCAGCTCGAGGCGGTATCCCGGCACCTCGCGCACGTTGACGGTGCCCACGCGAAGCTCGGAGACGAGCCGCGTGATGTAATCGAGGCGGTTGGTGCAGACAGCCGATGAGAGTCCGTAGTCGGTGGAGTTGGCGATGGCGATCGCTTCATCGAGGTCGCGGAAGCGGCTCACCGGCGAGACCGGCCCGAAGGTCTCCTGCTTCACCACCGACATGTCGGGCCGCACCCGGTCGAGCACCGTCGGGGAGTAGAGCGCACCCTTGCGGATGTTTCCATAGAGCAGCCTGGCGCCCCCGTTCACCGCGTCGTTGACCTTCGCTTCGAAGCTTCTGGCGGCTGCCTCGTCGATGACCGTGCCCATATCGGTCGCGGGGTCCATCGGGTCGCCGTAGCGTATGGCGTGGCTCTTCGCAACGAGAAGCTCGACAAAGCGATCCGCAACCGTCTCGTGCACCAGCATGCGCTTGACGGCCGTGCAGCGCTGGCCGGAGTTCTTGTACGAGCCGGCGACGGCGAGCGTCGCCGCTTCCTCGAGGTCGGCGTCCTCCATGACGATCAGCGGGTCGTTGCCGCCGAGCTCGAGCACCTGCCGCTTGTACACTGCCTTCGCGGCGATGTACTTGCCGACGGCGACGCCGCCCGTGAACGTCACGAGATCGACGTCGGCGTTCGTCAGCAGCTCATCGGCAATTTCCCGGGGATCGCCGGTGACCACCGAAAACATCTCCGGCGGCAATCCCGCCTCGTAGAGGATGTCGGCCAGCAGCAGGGCGGTCAGCGGCGTCTTCTCGCTGGGCTTGAGCACCATCCGATTGTTGGTGGCGATCGACGGAGCGACCTTGTGCGCCACCTGGTTCAGCGGGTGGTTGAACGGCGTGATGGCAGCGATCGCGCCCAGCAGCGGCTCGCGCAGCGTGTACACCTTGCGCTGCTTGCCGTGCGGCGTGAGGTCGCAGGAGAAGATCTGCCCGTCGTCGGCGAGCGCGGCGTTGCCCGCGAACACGAAGACATCGCAGGCACGGCCGACCTCGTAGGTCGAGTCCTTCTTGCAGATGCCGCACTCGGCCGTGATCAGATCCGAGATCTCCTCCGCGCGGGCGCGAATCAGGTCTGCGGCGCGGTAGCAGATCCGGTAGCGGTCGTAGCGCGACAGCCTGGCGCGGTACTGCCTGGCGAGCGCGAGCGCGCGAGCGATCTCAGCGACGCTTGCCTTGGGCACCGTGCCGACGATCGCGCCGGTGTACGGATTGTGCACCTCGATGACGCGATCGCCGCCGACGCCGCGACCGGCCACGCGCATCTTCTCGTGCAGCACGCGGCCGCTGCGCACGTGGGCGAGGTCGGTCATCATATTCATGGCAGGTAATTCAGCGCGAGATCGAAAGCATCGAAGTTACGCCAACGGCGATCCGCAGGCAAACTCGTTGCGGAGCGATTCGCGATGAGCGGCACGCGCTGCTCTGAAATTCCGCCGTGCGAGCGCAGCGGCGCATCGAGCCCGGACAGGTCGTGGCGCTTTACGGCGCTGCCGAGCGCGGTGAGGCGCCCGGCGACGACGACGAGGTCGCCGATGCGGTCGGGCGGAAGCTCGAAGCGCGCCGCTGCCTGCTCTCGCGTGAGCACGAGATCGACGCCGGCAAGCGCAGCGATGCGCGCGGACGCCTCGGCGGTGCGTTCGGGCGGGAGGTAGACGGTGGCGAAAGAGCCGAGCGCACCATGATGCACGACGTAGGGATCCGTGATCGGCAGGATCACTCGCGTTGTCCCGGGGCCGTACCATGCGTCGAGGAGGTCCTGCAGGTAGATGACGCTCGGACGGCCGAAGGCGTCGGTCTTCGCGTTCATGCCGTGGTCTGCGGTGAGAACGATCGTCGCGCCGAGGCCATCGAGTTCGGCGAGGTAGCGGTCCATCATCGCCACGAAGGCGTTGGCGGGCGGCGTTCCCGGCGCGGACTTGTGCTGGACGTAGTCGGTGGTCGACAGGTACATGAGATCCGGACGGTCGCGCTGCATGATCTTGACGCCGGCGGCAAACACGAACTCGGAGAGCTCCGCGCTGTAGACCGACGGCAGCGGCATGCCGACGAGCGCGAGAAGACCCTCGATTCCGTTGGCCGCGCGCGTCGCCTGATCGGCCTTTTCCGCCGAGAAGCAGATCCCCTGCAGGCGATGACCGAGCAGCGCACGCAGCTTGTCCTTGGCGGTGATCACGGCGACCTTCGCGCCGTCCTGTGCGAAGGCGGCGAGGATCGTCCCGGTGCGAAGGTAGCGCGGGTCGTTCATCATGACCTCGGCGTTTGCCTCGCGATCCCAGAAGTAGTTGCCGCAGATACCGTGCACCGACGGCGGAACGCCGGTCACGATCGACAGGTTGTTGGGATTCGTGAAGGAGGGAACGACGCAGTCCGCCGTGAGGCACGTGCCGCTGCCGTTGAGCCCCGCGAGGAACGGCGCCGCGCCGGCCTCGATCGCCTGGTTGATGTAGTCGGGCTCGCAGCCGTCGACGCAAACGACGACGGCGGGCCGCGCCGGGCGGCGATAGCTGCGGCCGTTGACGGTCAGCATGGCCGTGGCCATCAGCGGCTCCGGCGCGTGCGCATGCTCTGCGCCGGGCGGCGCGATGTGCCGTTGCCTTCGGCGCGAGCCTCGTGCATGCGCTCGCGGCTCGCCAGCACGTGATCGAGGAGCGCCTTGCCGGCCGCGGCCGCATTGCCGGAAGCGATGCGCTCGACGATCTCGCGATGCTCGCGGGTAGAGATGCTCATCGTCTCGCCGCGGGCTAGCGCCTGGTGGCGGAAGAGCGACAGCTCGTTCACCAGCCGGCGGTAGGTGGCGAACAGCTTCGCGTTGCCGCAGGCCGCCACGAGCTGGTCGTGGAACTCGAGGTTGAGGTGGTAGTAGCCATCGAGGTCGTGCCGCGCGGCCGCCCGGTCCATGCGCTCGACGTGCGCCCGCAGCGCCTGGATCTGCTCCGCCGTCGCACTCTGAGCGAGGCGCCGGCCAATCCATTCGTCGAGGATCGCGCGCACCTCGTAGATCTGGTCCGCCTCTTCGATGCTGATGCGCCGCACGAACACGCCGCGATTCTTCTCGATGCGTACCAGCCCCAGCTCTTCGAGCGCGCGAAAGGCCTCCCGGACGGGACCGCGCGACACTCCGAGGCGGGCGGCGAGGGCTGCTTCGGTGAGCTTGGCGCCGGCGGCGAGCTCGCCGGCGAGGATCATCCGCTCGAGCTCCTGTCGCACCAGGTCGGGGAGCGAGCTGCTCCGCACCAAGGCGAGCGCGTGCGCGGCCGGGCCGCGCGGAACGAGCGACGGGGCCGCGGGGAGGGTGGCCATGCTTGCGATCATGTCGCGCCTCCGGTAGATTGTCAACAATCTGCAGACCAGCCACATTGTGGTCGTCACCGCGCCGTCACGGTGGCGGGAGATGATCAACCGCGCCGGCGGGCTGGACCCGGAGGCGGTTTGCGGGGCCACCGCGGCAGAGGTAGGATCGTCGCTGATTCGGGCAGGAGCCACGACAAGGGGAGATCACCATGCACGTTGCAGGAAGAGTCTGGAAACGCGTCGCCGCAGCAACACTTGGCGCAGTAGCCGCGTTGTGGGTCGGACAGGCCGTCGCACAGAAAACCGAGCTGCTCGTCTACACTGCGCTCGAAACGGACCAGATCAAGGCTTACGAAACTGCGTTCTACGCGGCCGTGCCTGACGTCACGATCAAGTGGGTGCGTGACTCGACCGGGATCATCACGGCAAAGCTGCTCGCCGAGAAGGCGAATCCGCAGGCTGATCTCGTGGTCGGCGTCTCGGCCTCCAGCATGGCGGTGTTCGCCAATGAGGGCATGCTCCAGGGCTACGCGCCAAAGGGTCTGGACAAGATCCAGACCCAGTACCGCGATCCCAAGAATCCTCCCGAGTGGGTGGGCATGGATGTGTACGGCGCAGCGATCTGCTTCAACACGGTCGAGGCGGCCAAGCAAAACCTGCCGAAGCCCGAAACCTGGAAGGACCTCACCAAGTCCGTCTACAAAGGCAAGATCGTCATGCCCAACCCCGCCTCCTCGGGAACGGGCTTCCTCGACGTCGCGGGCTGGTTGCAGATGTGGGGTGAGGCCGACGGTTGGAAATTCATGGATGCGCTGCACGAGAACATCGCCCAGTACACGCACTCCGGCTCAGCGCCCTGCCGTTCGGCGGGCTCGGGCGAGTTCCCGATCGGCATCTCTTTCGAGTATCGCGCGGTCACGACCAAGAAATCGGGTGCCCCGATCGACATCATCTTCCCGAGCGAAGGACTGGGCTGGGACCTCGAAGCTTCAGGCATCATGAAGACCACGAAGAAGCTCGAGGCCGCACGCAAGCTGATGGACTGGCTCGCCACGCCTGGCGCAATGGAGCTTTTCGCCAAGAACTTTGCGGTCGTTGCCATTCCTGGCATCGCCAAGCCACTCGACTTCGTTCCGGCCGACTACGAGAAGCGGCTGGTAAAGAACGACTTCGCTTGGGAAGCCAAGAATCGCGACAAGATCCTGGCCGAGTGGACCAAGCGCTACGACTCGAAGTCGCTGCCAAAGTAGTTCTTTGACCTTCGCCGCGACCGCGCTGTCCGGCCTCGGAGCGCGGTCGCGCGCCGATGCGTGCGGATCGCGGGCGCGCAGCACGACCCCGGGCCGCCGCAGGACGGCATGACTGAGACCCGCTCCACTCCGGACGAGACCTATCTCCGTCTTTCGGGCGTCACCAAGCGCTTCGGCAAGTTCACCGCGCTGTCGAACATCGAGCTTTCCGTCGAGCGCGGCAAGCTCATGACCTTTCTCGGCCCCTCGGGCTGCGGCAAGACGACGCTGCTGCGGATCATTGCCGGCCTCGAGACGCAGGACGAGGGAACGATCGTGCAGGCGGGGCGCGATATTTCGGGCCTGCCGGCGATGAACCGCGATTACGGCATTGTGTTTCAGTCCTACGCGCTCTTTCCCAACCTCACGATCTTTGCCAACGTCGCTTACGGGCTCGTGAACCGGCGCAAGGGACAGGACGAGATCCGCCGCCGGGTAGGCGAGTTACTCAAGCTCGTCGGACTGTCCGACGCCGGGCCGAAATACCCTGGCCAGCTCTCCGGCGGCCAGCAGCAGCGCATCGCGCTGGCGCGCGCGCTCGCTACCGCGCCGGGGCTGCTTCTCCTCGACGAGCCGCTCTCCGCGCTCGACGCGATCGAGCGTGTGCGGCTGCGCGGAGAGATTCGCGCTCTGCAGCAGCGGCTCGGCGTCACGACCATCATGGTCACCCACGACCAGGAAGAGGCGCTGTCAATGGCTGATCGGATCGTGGTGATGAAGCACGGTGTGATCGAGCAGGTGGGCACACCGCAGCAGATCTACCGCGACCCCGCCACGGCTTTCGTCGCCGACTTCGTGGGCAAGGTAAACGTACTTTCCGCGGTGGCCGAGGGCTCAGGGAAGTTCCGGGTGGGCAGCCTCGTGCTCGATGGCGCGATCGGCACGCAGCGGATCGCGCCGGGAACGCGCGTGCGCCTCTATCTGCGGCCGGAGGACGTTCTGATCGACGGCGAACTGCGCGGTGAAGCCAACGCAGTCACCGGCAAGGTGGCCAAGATCGAGTTTCTGGGCGCGTTCTGCCTGGTGAGCGTAACGCTCGCCGGTGCCGAGGAGCAACCGCTGGTCGTGAACCTGTCGCGGCACAGCAGCGACGCGATGAACCTGAGCGAAGGAGCGGCGCTGCGCGTCGGCCTGCCGCCGGATTGCATGCGCCTGCTCGAATGACGACTGCGGCAGTCGCTGCCTCGCTGCCGCGAGGGCGCGTCAAGTCGCTCACCCACTGGCAGGACCGCCTCGCGCAGCTTCTGCTGTTGGGGGCATGCGCGCTGCTCGCGATCTTCCTGCTCGCGCCCCTCGCGATGATCCTGGTGAAGAGCACCGAGGACAAGTCTGGTTCATTCGTGGGCCTCACGGTGTTCCGGGAGTACGTGCAGAACCCGGCGCTGCTGCTCTCGGTGCTTAACACGCTGTGGGTCGCGGCGAGCGTGACGGCTATCACCGTGCCGCTTGCCTTTACCTTCGCCTACGCCCTTACGCGCAGTTGCATGCCGTGGAAGGGTGCCTTCCGGCTGCTCGCACTGACGCCGATCCTATCCCCGTCGATGCTCGCGGCGATCTCTTTTATTCAATGGTTCGGCAACCAGGGCGCGCTCAAGGGTTGGCTCTTCGGCTATTCCGTTTACGGGCCGATCGGCATCATCATCAGCGCTGTTTACGCGATCTTTCCCCATGCGCTGATGATCGTGCTCACCTCGCTATTGCTCGCCGACGGCCGGCTCTATGAAGCTGCGGAATCGCTGGGTACGAATCAACTCAGGAAATTCATCACCATCACTCTCCCCAGCGCGCGCTACGGTCTGGTGAGTGCGGCGATGGTCGTATTTTCCTACACGGTGAGCGACTTCGGCATCCCCAAGGTGATCGGCGGCAACTTCAGCGTGCTCGCGATGGATATTTTCAAGCAGGTGGTCGGGCAGCAGAATTTCAATCGCGGCGCCGTAGTAAGTCTGGTCCTGCTCTGTCCGGTGCTCCTCGCCTTTCTTGTTGAGTGGTGGATGCAGAGTCGGCAGCAGTCGCAATTCTCCTCCCGGGCGGTGCCCTACGCACCGCGTCCGAGCCGGGGCTTCGATGCCGCGATGTTCGCCTATTGCGCGCTGGTTTGCCTGATCATCCTCGCCGTGCTCGGCATGGCGGTTTACACGTCATTCATCAAGCTCTGGCCATATGACCTCTCCTTCAGCCTTCGACACTATGTGTTCGGATTGGTCGACGGCGGCGTGATCGATTCGTATTTCAACAGCCTCGAGATGGCGCTAATCACCGCGGGGATCGGGACCGCCATGGTCTTCGGCACGGCCTATCTGCTCGAGAAGACGCGGGGCATGCCGCTCGTCAGGTCGGCGATCCGACTGTTGGCAACGATCCCCATGGCCGTACCCGGGATGGTGCTGGGCCTGGGCTACATCTTCTTCTTCAACCATCCGGACAACCCGCTGCACGTGATGTACGGAGGGATGCTGATCCTCGCGGTCTCGACCGTCGTGCACTACTACACCTCGAGCCATCTGACCGCGGTGACTGCACTCAAGGCACTCGACAACGAATTCGAGGCGGTGTCGGCTTCGCTCAAGGTGCCGTTCTACAAGACCTTCGTGCGGGTCACGGTACCCGTGTGCCTGCCGGCGATCCTCGATATCGCGCGTTATCTCTTCATCAACGCGATGGTGACAATCTCCGCAGTCGTGTTCCTCTACTCGCCGGATACCAAGGTCGCGTCTATCGCCATCATCAACCTCGACGAGGCGGGTGAGATCGGGCCGGCCGCCGCGATGAGCACGCTGATCGTCGTGACGTCGGCGTTGATCTGTCTGATCTATGCGGGCGTCACGCGCTGGTTGCTCGCCAGAACGCAAGC
>DASVFM010000058.1:0-10737 GCA_036380055.1 Casimicrobiaceae bacterium | reverse complement strand
GCGATGATCGCCGCGCTCGACGAGAGCTTCCTCTCGCATCGCGACGACAAGGGGCTTCGCGGCGTGCTGCTCGATGCCGAGGGTCCGCACTTCAGTTTCGGCGCCAGTGTCGAGGAGCACCTGCCCGATCGCTGCGCTGTGATGCTCGCTTCCCTGCACGGGCTCCTCCTCGCGATGCTCGAATTTCGGGCGCCGATCTTGGTCGCAGTGCGCGGACAGTGCCTCGGCGGCGGGCTCGAGCTCGCTCTCGCAAGCGGACCGATCTTCGCCGCTCCGGATGCTCAGCTCGGCCAGCCCGAGATGAAGCTCGGCGTATTCGCTCCGGCCGCGTCGTGCCTGCTGCCCTATCGCGTCAATCAGCCGGCCGCAGAAGATCTGCTGTTTTCCGGGCGCTCGCTGAGCGGTGAAGAGGCGAAGTCGATCGGCCTGGTGGACACACTCGCAGCCGATCCCGAGGCGGCGGCGGCAACCTATTTCGATCAGCACCTCGGCAACAAGAGCGCCGCGGCGCTCGGCTGTGCGCTTTCGGCTGCGCGCGCTCCGTATGTCGCCGACGTGCGGCGTCGCCTGTCCGAGCTCGAGCGCCTCTACCTCGACAAGCTCATGCGGACGCACGACGCGAACGAAGGCCTTGCCGCCTTCCTCGCCAAGCGCCCACCCCGATGGGAGCACCGCTGATGGCCGAAGTACCGCGTGCGGTCCAGATCGTCGAGCGCTGCCAGGCGCTCTTCGAAGATCTGACCTTCGGCGCTGTCAAGCAATGGAAGGCGGCGGTGCCAGGTCGCAAGGCGATCGGCTACATGCCCGTGTACGTCCCGCGGGAGATCGTTCACGCGGCGGGCATGCTTTCCGTCGGCATCCTCGGCGGCGGCGACCAGATCGAGGTGATCCAGGGCGACGCGTACTACCAGAGCTACATCTGCCGCATCCCGCGCTCGACGATCGAGCTGGCGCTCACGGGCCGCCTGGACTGCCTCGACGGCATGCTGTTTCCGTCCATCTGCGACGTGATCCGCAACCTATCGGGCATGTGGCAGATCCTGTTCAAGGACAAGTACGTGCGCTACTTCGACGTTCCGCAGAACTACGTCGATGCTATCGGCGGCAGCTATTACGTCCACGAGCTCGAGGTGCTGCGCGACGACCTCGGCAAGCTGCGCGGCAAGCCGATCACCGATGCCGAGCTCAACGCCTCGGTCCAGGTCTACAACGACAACCGTCGCGCGGTGCGCGACCTCTACGCATACCGCGCCGACAAGCCGTGGCAGGCGCCGACCTCAGAGGTCTACCTCGTCCTGCGCGCCGGCATGGTGCTCCCGCCGGAAGAGCACACGCAGCTCGTCCGCGACTACATCGCGGCGACCGACGCCATGCCGAGGCCGAAGCGCGACAACGCGCGCGTCGTCATCAACGGTACGTTTTGCGAGCAGCCGCCGCTCGGCCTGATCAAGTCGATCGAGATGGCAGGTTGCTACGTCGTCGACGACGATTTCATGCTGGTCACGCGCTGGCTGCTCGACGACGTGCCGGACAACGGCAATCCGCTGCAGGAATTGTCGAAGGCGTTTCTCCACCGCTCCGCGACCACCGCGGCGAAATACGACGCGAAGCGAGAGGACAAGGGCGTGTTTCTGCTGAAGCAGGTGAAGACCGGCCGCGCCGAAGGCGTGATCTTCGCCGCGCCCTCCTTCTGCGATCCCGCGCTGCTCGAGCGCCCGATGCTGCAGGATGTCCTTTCGAAACACAAGATTCCGCACACTGCGTTCAAGTATGCGGAGAACACCGGGCAGATGGCGCCGATCCGCGAGCAGGCCGGCACCTTCGCCGATTCGATCAAGCTGTGGAGCGCTGCATGACCACGACCGCCCCGATGCCACAGAGCACCAAGAAGCCGCAAGTCCAGAAAGAGGACGCAATGTGGCTGCAGAAGGAGATGATCAACGCCAACTATCACGAGCTCGCCACCGCGCGCGCGCGGGGGCAGAAGGTGGCGGCGACCTTCGTTCCTGGCAACTTGAACGAGCTGCTGATGTGCTTCGATTTCGCGCGTAGCCTCCCGGAGACCAACGCGCTGCAGAACGGGTTGCGCAAGAAATCCGGCAAGATGATCCTCGATGCGGAGCGCGACGGAGCCTCCGAGGACGTGTGCAACTACGTGAAAGCCGATCTCGGCATGATGCTCGGCGGCGACATCGGTCCCACCGGAGAGCCGCTACCGAAGCCGGACATCTTGCTCCTCTCGTACACCGGCTGCTTCACGTTCATGAAGTGGTTCGAGCTGGTCCGTCACAAGTACGGCTGCGAGAGCGTGATGCTGCACATTCCCTATCAGGGCGAGGGCCACATCGCGCCGAGCATGCGCGAGTACGTCGTGAAGCAACTGAAAGAAACGGTGATTCCAACGCTGGAGCGCATCTCGGGCGTCAAGTTCGACATCGACCGTCTACGCCAGTACATGAAGGAATCGGTCAAGGCCGAGGAGGATCTCGTCGCCGTGCTGCAATCGGCGAAGAATCGTCCCTCCCCGATCGACGGCTACTTCGGCGCGGTGTATTACATCGGGCCCATCTTCACCGCTTTTCGCGGCCTGCCAGAAGCCACCGAGTTCTACCACGTGCTGCGGAAGGAGATCGAGGAGCGCGTGCGCCTGGGCAAAGGCCCGATCACGCCCGACGGTGAGATGGGCGAGGAGAAGTACCGGCTCGTCGTCGAGGGGCCACCAAACTGGACCAGCTTCCGCGACTTCTGGAAGATGTTCTACGACGAAGGCGCGGTCGTCGTCACCTCGACCTACGCCAAGGTCGGCGGCGTCTACGACTTCGGATTCAGGCACGATCCCGAGCATCCGCTCGAGTCACTCGCCGATTATTGTCTCGGCTGCTATACCAACCTCAACCTGCCCTCGCGGATCGACATGATCTGCCAGTACATCGACGAGTACCAGGCGGATGGGCTGCTGATCAACTCGATCAAGAGCTGCAACAGCTTCTCCGCGGGGCAGCTCCTGATCCTGCGCGAGGTTGAGAAGCGCACGGGCAAGCCCGCGGCGTTCATCGAGACTGATCTGGTCGATCCGCGCTACTTCTCGGCGGCGAACGTGAAGAACCGTCTCGAGAGCTACCTGCAGATGGTCAAGCAGAAGCGCGCGGCCGCAGCCGCGGTCCACTGAGCACGCCATGCGCTGCTTCATAGGCATCGACCTCGGCTCGACGACCACCAAGGCGGTCGTGATCGACGAGAACCAAAACATCCTCGGGCGCGGCATCACGAACTCGCGTTCGAATTACGACACCGCCGCGGCGATCGCGAAGCAGGAGGCGCTGGTCAACGGTCGCTTCCACTTGTTCCGGCAGGCGCTCGGCAAGACCGGGGCGCTGAACGGCGAGCTCGATGGATTCCTCGGTCAGCTGGAGCGTAGCTTCCGCCTGGAGCAGTATCTGGAGCAGCTCTCCGACCTCGAGGCAACCTGCCAGCGCAACGTCGCGACGGCGAGGTTCGGCGAGAGTGCCCAGGCCGTCGGCACCGCGCTAAGCGAAGTCTTCAGACGCCTGTCCTCCAAGGCCGAGACGCTCTTTGCGCCCGGTGCGAAGCCCAAGTCGGACTTTTTCCGGGACATCGCGGGAGCCCAGTACCTCGCGACCGGCGAAGCAGTCGCCAAGGAGTCGGGGATCCGCTACGACTTTCTCCTCAACGTCTTCGACCGCTCGATCATCGAGGTCGAGAACCGGGTCTACGGTGATTCGATCACTCGGCATCTGCTCGCCGCGCTCGAGCGAACGTTCCGGATGCTGCCCGGCACCGCCGACCGCCGAAGCGCGGTCGAGGCGCCGATCAAGGGCATTCTCGAACTGCCGCTGGAGGAAACCTACATCGTCGGCACCGGCTACGGCCGGGCACGCCTTCCGTTTTCCAAGGAGCACGTTCGCTCGGAGATTCTGTGCCACGGCCTAGGCGCACACGTGATGCATCCCGGCACCGCGACCGTTCTCGACATCGGCGGGCAGGACACCAAGGCTATCCAGGTCGACAAGAACGGCATCGTCGAGAGCTTCCAGATGAACGACCGCTGCGCGGCAGGCTGCGGGCGCTACCTCGGCTACATCGCTGACGAGATGAACATGGGCCTGCACGAGCTCGGCCCCATGGCGATGAAGTCCACGAAGACAATCCGAATCAACTCGACGTGCACAGTCTTCGCAGGCGCCGAGCTGCGCGACCGACTTTCCCTCGGCGACAAGCGTGAGGACATCATGGCCGGGCTTCATCGCGCGATCATCCTGCGCGCGATGTCGATCCTCGCCCGGTCGGGCGGCATCCGCGACGAGTTCACCTTTACTGGAGGGGTGGCGAAGAACGAGGCTGCCGTGAAGGCGCTGAAAGACCTCGTGCGCGAGAACTACGGGGAGCTCACGCTCAATATCAATCCCGACTCGATCTACACCGGCGCGCTCGGTGGCGCAACGTTCGCCTGGCGCGCAGTGGTCGAGGAAGGGAAGACCGCGGAGGCGCGAAAGTGACATACACGGTCGGCATCGATATCGGCTCCGGAGCGGTCAAGAGTGTCCTGTTCAATGTTGACGGCGACGCGCCGCAGTGGCTCGCCAAGCGCTGCGAGCGCATCCGGCGCCGCGATCCCCTACAGCTCGCGCAGGAGGGACTCGACGCCGTGCTCGCCGATGCCGGCCTCGATTCCGGGGCGATCGACTACACCGCAACCACCGGCGAAGGAGAGAACGTCAAGTTCGCGACGGGACATTTCTACTCGATGACGACCCACGCCCGCGGCGGCGTGTTCCTTCATCCCGGAGTGAACGCCGTGGTTGACGTCGGCGCGCTCAACGGCCGCGCGATCTATGTCGACGAGCGCGGCAAGGTACTCGCCTACAAGATGACCAGCCAGTGCGCGTCGGGATCCGGCCAGTTCCTCGAGAACATCGCGCGCTACCTCGGCGTGGCGCTCGAGGAGATCGGGGCCCTGTCGCAGAGCTCGAAGAATCCAGAGAAATGCAGCTCGATCTGCGCCGTCCTTGCCGAAACTGACGTGATAAACATGGTTTCGCGCGGCATTCCGACGCCGGACATTCTCAAAGGCATCCACCTCTCGATGGCGTCGCGGATCGTCAAGTTATTGAAGGTCACTGGCATCAAGGACGGCACCGCGTTGATCACCGGCGGGCTCGCCCTCGACGGCGGGCTCCTTGCGGCGATCCAAGAGGAAATGGTGAACGAAAAGGTGAACGTGACTGCCGTCAACCACCCCGATTCGATCTACGCCGGCGCGATCGGTGCCGCCCTATGGGGTGCATTTCGGCACCACAAGCTGCGCGCGCTCCAAGAACGCGCGGCCGCCTGAACCGTACTCGGGACTAGCACATGGCCTTGCTCATCAACGACAACTGCACTGCCTGCGACGCCTGCAAGCCCGTTTGTCCCAACGAGGCAATCAGCGTTGGCGAACCGATCTATGTGATCGACCCGATGAAATGCACCGAGTGCGTCGGGGCGGAGGACGAGCCGCAGTGCAAGCTCGTCTGCCCGGCAGACTGTATCGTGCCGCATCCCGATTTCAGGGAGACTCCGGAAGACCTGCTCGCGAAATACCAGTCACTGCACGAGTAGTGAAGTCCGCGCTGGTCCGTCAGGGGGCGAGCCCGGACGCGCGCCTTCCGCGCACGACCGCAATCACCGTGCTCACGATGAATGCCGCGAGTGCCAGCGCGTTGAGCATTCCACCGAGCTTTGTCCACTCGAAGCGGCCCGTCGCGTCGCCGGCCAGCCTCAGAATCAGCGACACGTGCAGCAGCGCAAGCGGAGCGTAGAAGCTCGCGTGGTAAGGGATCGCCACCCGTACGACCGCCGGGAAGATGACCGGCGCATGCCCGAAGATCATCGCGAAGACGAAGCCGAGCAGGAGCGCGTGCAACGCCGCGTCGTACGAGGCAGAGCCCGGTGCAACCCCGCCCGCGAGGACGATGCCGCCGCCTACCGCGAGCCACGCGTAGCCGGAGAGCAGGCATACCGCAATGAAGCGCGTGAGACCGCGTGTGCGCACGGTCCGCCCCGCGATGTCCTGCTTGAGCAACCAGAGCGAGAGTGCGATCAGGCCCGAACCGAACAGCGGCGGGCCCCACGATGAATGCGCAAGCAGCAACCCGCCGCCGATTGCGATGAGGATCACCGCGAAGACGCGCCTGGCGACCGGTGCCGGCGGCAGCAGGCGCGTCAGCTCAAGGCGCTCGCCGGCGATGGTCAGGATCGGAAACGCCAGCCACCACAAGACGATCTCATGCACGCCGGATCCCGTCGCCCACAGCGCGTTGCCGACGGCCCAGCTGAGGGCGCCGAGGGCGAGGACCGCGGTGAAGGACGCCGGCTGACGACGGAACACCATGACCGAAGCCGCAAGCAGGACGAGGCTGCCGGCGAGGAAGCACCACATCGCGAGCGCCGGTGCGCCGGCCACTGCACCCAGCGTGCCGAGCCCCGCGAGCAGTGGCCCGAGATAGGCCCAATAACCGCCGAGCGCAACCGCGCGCTCGAGCGCGATCACGGCGCCGAGAAAGCCGCCGACCAGCAACGGCCCGTGCAGTGATGCAACCGACGAGGCCAGCGCCGGAGCGCCCCACCCCAGCCTCGCCAATCCGGCGCCCACGCCGAGGATCAGGCCGACGAACCCCAGCGCGAGCAGGGGCAGGCGCTGCAACGGACGCACTCCGCCCCGCGACGAAACGCGGCGCCGCGGGTATTCGTCTCTCTCTGGATTCTCCGGCAAAGGTTCAGGAGCCCCAGCCAAAGTGTTCCTTCGCGACACCGGTCATCTTGTCCGGCGTCCATGGCGGATCCCAAACCACCTTCACGTCGACTTCGGTGCCGGGCGGCACGATCGCCTCTATTGCGCTTCGTGCTTGATCGACGATCGTCTCTGCGATGGGACAGGCCGCGGTCGTCATCGTCATCTCCACGTGCACAGCGGTCGCCGCCACTTCGACCCCGTAGACGAGCCCGAGATCGACGATGTTCATCCCGGCTTCGGCATCTTCGACGTTCCGCAGCGCTTCGCGCACGGCGTCGTCGTCGGGCATCGTCATGGCCGCAGGCTTGGAGCGCGAGGCGCCTCTATCCGATCCGGCGCACGAACGCCAACCGCTGCGACGGCTCGAACCCCACGCTGTAGAGGAAGCCGAGCAGGGCCAGATCGTGCGGCGCGACGATCGTCTCCGCCTGCTCGACGCGCAGTGCCCCGAGGTTGATGCACAGCTGCGAGAGCAGAGAGTGCCCGACACCCCGGCCGGTGTAGTCGGGATCGACCCCGATCGTATCGAGGACCGCGACCGGCTCGGTGCGACCGAAATCGCCCAGATCGACGCGCGCCATAACAAAGCCGACGATGAAGCCCTCGACCCGCGCAGTGAGCGAAACGCGGATCGCCGAGTCCTGCATCGCCTCGGCGAGCCTGTGTCGAACATATGTCTCGCGATCGCGGCCCGTGATGCTGCGGTCGATGCGAAGGATCTCAGTGAGATCGGCAGGTTCCATCGCCCGCACGTCCACCGCATCCCGCGCAAGCCGCTCGAAATCGCTCCGCCAGACACCATAGTCGATCTCGTGCGGCGCGTTCTCCTCGTCCACTGCAGTTGCGGCCCGGTCACGCTCCGGAGCGTATTCACTGCCGTGCACGTCGCAGCTCACGACGTGATTCGGAGCGAGCGAGAATCCCATCGCGTCCAGCCAGCCCAGCATGCGGTGATCGTTCCACGCGGCCTGCGTGAGCACGTCGGCGATGCCGTGCCGGCGCCCGTGGTCGCTGAGCGCGTCGAAGAGGGAGCTGCCGATGCCCTGGCCGAGCGCGTCGCCGCGTACGCCGATCACCTCAAGGCGCAGCTCGAAGGCGCGCCGCCCGAACTCGCCCTCGAGCACGCGTGCCAGTATGTATCCCGCGAGGCCCTGGTCGTCGCTGGCGGCAAACTGCGCGTGCAGCTTCGGCTCGCGCATCGCAGCTTCCAGACGGCGAACGAAGTAGGCTCGCCGGGTGTGTCCAACGCTCGCCGCGTCGATCGCGACAACCGCGTCCAGATCGTCGCGCCGCAAGGGTCGGATTGCTACGCGTTGCAGGGTGATGGCTTCCATGATCGCCTCCGCCGCGCCAGTGCGGTCAGGCCGTCGAGTACGCGAACGCGAGATCGCGGTCGGTGTCTTCGTCCAGCAGGTTGTCCAACACGGGAAGCAGCGCTATCGTCTCCTTGTCGATGTGCGCGGTCAGTCGCTCGACCATCTCCAGCGCATTGCGTCTCAGCGCATCCCACCCGGGACCATCGAGCTCGCCGGCGGCTGCGGCGCGGGCTAACGGCAACAGGTCGTCGGCGACTGCGCGGATCGCATCGTGCTCTTCCATGAGCAGCGCAGCAAGGTCGCCGGCCCCGCCGTCGTCGAGCCGCGGGAAGAGATCGCGCTCCTCGAACTCGAAATGGCGCCTCACTTCCTGATCGAACTGTCGGCCGAACGCCGCCATGAGCTCGCCCTGCCCCCGAGCTTGGTTGGGTGCAGCAAAAGCCTGCTCGACCCGCCGCAGCAGGCTGAGGTTCGCGCGATGCTCCTCATCTAGCAAGCGAGTTACTTGGCGCCGGTCCATGGCAAGTCCTGTTGTACCGACTGATCATAGGCAGCCGGTGGTCCTCTTCTCATTGATGCGCGTCAAGGACTTTCGACGCGATGACCAGCCTGAGCACCTCGCTGGTCCCCTCATAGATGCGCAAAGCACGAATCTCGCGATAGAGCCGCTCCACGGTCACTCCGCGCACGACGCCCAGGCCACCGAAGATCTGCACCGCCGCGTCGATCACCTGCTGCGCGGATTCGGTGGCGAAAAGCTTGGCGATCGATGATTCCCGCGTCACGCGCATCCCCAGCACGTCCTTGGCCCACGCCGCGCGATAGATCAGCAGCGCGGCCGCGTCAATCGCGACAGTCATGTCGGCGAGCTTCGCCTGGGTCAGCTGGAATCCAGCCAATGGGGATCCGAACGCCTGGCGCTCGATCGCGCGCGCGCGAGCCTCCTCGAAGGCCCGACGCGCGAGGCCCAGCGCGGCCGCGCCGACCGTCGCGCGAAAGATGTCGAGCGTCGCCATCGCGATCTTGAACCCGTCGCCGGGCGAGCCGAGCAGCCGGTCGGCGCCGACACGGCAGTCGTTCAGACGCAGCGTGCCTAGCGGATGCGGCGCGATCGTGTCGATGCGCTGCGCGGCATCGAGCCCAGATGTGGCGGCGTCGACGATGAACGCGGACAACCCCTTGGTTCCCGGCCCTTCGCCCGTTCTCGCGAAGACGACGTAGTGGTGCGCAAGGCCGGCATTGGAGATCCAGGTCTTCACCCCGTCGAGGCGCCAGCCGCCGGTGTCGCGCGTCGCAGTGGCCGCGATGGCGCCGACGTCCGAGCCCGCATTCGGCTCCGACAGCGCAAATGCGCCGATGGCGGTGCCGTCAGCGATGGCAGGAAGCACGGCCCGCTTCTGCTCGTCGCTGCCGAAGAGCGTGATCGGAGCGCTACCGAGACCCTGCATCGCGAAAGCGAAATCGGCAAGGCTCGACGCTCGCGCCAGAGTCTCGCGCGCGATGCAGAGACTGCGCGCGTCCAGCTTCTCGCGCGCTCCGCCATAGGCTGCTGGAATGCAGGCGCGAAGCCAACCCGCGCGACCCAGCTCGCGCACGAGCCGCGATACGCACGCGTACACCGCGTCGGCGTCACCTTCGGCGCCGTCGAGGAGCAATGGCAGAGCCTCTTCCGTCCAGCGTGCCAGCGCGCGAGCCTCGCGCCGATGATCGTCGTCGAAGAATGGCCATGCGAGGAAGCTTTCGTCGGTCATCAATTGCCCTGGAACACCGGCTTCTGCTTGGCGACGAACGCGTGATAGGCCCGTTCGAAGTCCTCCGTCTGCATGCAGATCGCCTGCGCCTGCGCCTCGGCTTCGATGCACTCGCCGAGACCCGCGCTCCATTCCTGCCAGAGCATCGTCTTGGTCATCGCATGCCCGAAGGTCGGGCCGTCGGCGAGGTTTGCCGCCATCGCGGTAGCCTCCTCCAGCAGCTTCTCCGGTTCGACCAGACGGTTGTAGAACCCGACACGCTCACCCTCCTCGCCGCCGACGACGCGGCCGGTGTAGAGCAGGTCCGCTGCGCGCGACAGGCCGATCAGGCGCGGCAGCAGGGTGCACGCACCCATGTCCGCGGCGGCGAGTCCGACGCGCACGAACAAGAATGCAAGTTTGCTGCGCGCAGTGGCGAAGCGCAGGTCCGATGCGCAGGCGATCAGCGCGCCCGCGCCGGTGCACACGCCATCGATACCGGCAATGATCGGCTGCGGGCAGCCGCGCATGGCCTTGACCAGGTCGCCGGTCATGCGCGTGAAGCGCAGCAGGTCGGTCATGTCCATCTGCACGAGCTTGCCGATGATGTCGTGCACGTCGCCGCCCGAACAGAAGTTGCCGCCCGCGCCCGTGAAGACGACCGCCTTGATGTCGGTCGCGTACACCATCTCCCGGAACAGGTCGCGCAGCTCCCCGTAAGACTCCAGGGTGAGAGGGTTCTTGCGCTCGGGGCGGTTCAGGGTGATGGTTGCGATCTTGCCCGAGACCGTGTAGTCGAAATGGACGGCCTTGTAGCTCGCCAGCTGGATGCGCTTCATGCTCGTTTCACTCCTTGCGGGACTCAATGTGGAAATCATGGGAGACCTCAACCAGCCAT
>DASVFM010000057.1:0-29181 GCA_036380055.1 Casimicrobiaceae bacterium | reverse complement strand
GCCGAGGTTGATCTCGTGCAGGAACTGGCGTACTTCGAGGATCCGCGCAACCTCCTCGCCGAGCGTCGTACCCCAGCCATGAAACTCCTGCCCGAGCGACATCGGCACGGCGTCCTGCAGATGCGTGCGGCCCATCTTGAGCACGCGCTCGAATTCCTTGCCCTTGGCGTAGAACGCGTCCTGGAGACATCGCAGGGCGTCGACATAGCTCGAAAGGCGCAGGATCAGCGCTAGCCGGAACGCGGTCGGGTAGACGTCGTTGGTGGACTGGCCGAAGTTGACGTGATCGTTCGGGCTGACGTGCTGATATTCGCCTTTCTTGTGTCCCAAGTGCTCCAGCGCGAGGTTCGCGATCACCTCGTTCGCGTTCATGTTCGTGGAAGTTCCGGCGCCGCCCTGGATGAAGTCAGTCACGAACTGGTCGCGCATCTCGCCGGCGATCAGCCGATCGCACGCGCCGGCGATGGCGTCGGCGATCCGGGCGTCGAGCACCCCGAGGTCCCGGTTTGCCAGAGCGGCCGCCTTCTTGACATAGCCGAACGCCTTGACGAAGTTGGGCTCCAGCGACATCGGGATGCCGGTGATGTGGAAGTTCTCCTTTCCCCGCAGCGTCTGCACGCCGTAATAGGCGGTCGCGGGCAAGGTCTTCTCGCCCAGAAAGTCCTTCTCGATCCTTGTGGCCATCTTGTCCATCGTTGGCTCCTTCGTCCTTGCGGCCCGTGGCGGACTAATCCGCTGGGGCGGTTTCTCGGGAGCGCACGGCCGAGCCCGGCGAGCGGCTTGCCGGGCGGGGTGAGATCGCACGGTCGGGACCCGCACCGTGCGCTGACTGAATCGTTCGCGCCGCGAGGGCGCTGATGCTCCTCCTTAACTGAACCCCATCCTAACCATCTTGCGGCGCAGGAATGCGATCTGCGTCTCGAGCGGCAGGTCCTTCGGGCAGACGTCGTGACAGGCGAGGAGCGACATGCAGCCGAAAATGCCGTCGTCGTCGCCGATCAGCTCGTAGTAATCCTGGTCGGTTCGCTTGTCGCGCGGGTCGAGGCGGAAACGCGCCACCCGGTTCAGGCCGACCGCCCCGACGAAATCCTTGCGCATGCGCGCAGTGCCGCAGGCGGCAACGCAGCATCCGCACTCGATGCAGCGGTCGAGCTCGTAGATCTTGTCGGCCAGATCCGGATCCATCTTTTCCTCGATGCGCGAGAGATCGGGATTCGGCTCCTTCATGTGCAGCCAGCCGCGCACCCTCTCGCTCA
Organism: Casimicrobiaceae bacterium; assembly: GCA_036380055.1. GTDB lineage: Bacteria > Pseudomonadota > Gammaproteobacteria > Burkholderiales > Casimicrobiaceae > PALSA-1003. The sequence continues at coordinate 27,925 of DASVFM010000057.1, read as the reverse complement.
TCCCGCGCATCCACGTCCCGGTGTCGACGGACAGGTCGCCGATCAGCTCGAAGAACGGCAGCGGCGCGAGGGTGATGTCGGGCCCCACGTTCTTGGTAAGCGTCCGGCAGGCGAGCGTTGGCCTGCCGTTGACCACCATCGCGCAACTCCCGCAGATGCCAGCGCGGCAGACGAAGTCGAACTGCAGCGACGGATCCTGCTTTTCACGGATCTCGTTCAGTGCGATGAACAGCGTCATACCCTCGGTCTGCTCGAGCTCGAAGGTCTGCATGTGCGGCACGCTGGCGGCATCGGCCGGGTTGTAGCGCAGGATGTGCAGCCGGATCTTCTCGCCGGTCGCTGGCGGCTTCTGCGCTGCGCCTGTGGATTCCTTCACGCGAATCGCCTGGTCCACGCTCGCCTCACTCGTTTTCCCAAACAAAGCCCTGCGCCTCCCCTTCCTCGGAAGGCGGGACCGCCGTGATCCGCTCGTCGATTCTCTCGTTCTTCGCGCGCAACTGCTTCGGCAGCAGCTGCTCGTAGGGCATCAGCGCGTGCTGCCTCTCGAACCGGTTGGCGATCTTCTCCTTGGTGGCGTCGACTTCCACCTGGCGCGCAGCGGTGTCCGGGTGGTCTACGTAGTCCTTCGCCCCGTAGCCGCGCCATCCCGGTGGCAGCTCCATGCGCTTGACGTCCAGCGCCTCGTAGGTCAGTGTCGGCAGCGTCGCATCGCCCTTCCACGTGGCGAGCGTGCGCTTCAGCCACTCCGCGTCGTTGCGGCGAGGAAAGTCCTGCCGGTAGTGCGCGCCCCGGCTCTCGGTACGGGTGAACGCGCCGTAGGCGACACAGAGCGCGAGCTTCAGCATCTTCCGGGTCCGGTACGCGGTCACGAGCTCGGGGTTGACGCCCGGGGAGTGCGCCCTCAGCCCGATGCTGCGGCTCCTCACTACGAGCTTCTGCAGCTCGTCGACTGCCTGCTCGAGGTCCTTGCCGGTGCGGAAGATCCCTACCTTATCAGTCATGATCTCCTGCATCCTCGCCTTGATCGCCGAAGCGTCCTCCGCGCCGCGGCTGTTGACCAAACCGTCGAGCGCGAGCTGCTCGCGCCGCAGGAAGTCGTGGACGACACGGGTCGGGATATCGACGTCGTTCTCCGGCTTGTCGCAGAAATCGGCGATGAACTCGCCGACGATCATTCCGGCCACCACGGTCTCGGCGACCGAATTGCCGCCCAGCCGATTGAAGCCGTGCATGTCCCAACACGCAGCCTCGCCCGCGGCGAACAGTCCCTTGAGCGTCGGGCTCTCGCCCGTGTGGTTCGTGCGCACGCCCCCCATCGTGTAGTGCTGCGCCGGCCGCACCGGGATCATCTCCTTCGTCGGATCCACGCCGAGGAAGTAGTGGCAGATCTCGAAGACTTCGCGCAGGTTGTGCCGGATGTGCTTCTCGCCGAGCAGCGTGATGTCGAGCCAGATGTGGTCGCCGAAGCGGCTCTTGACCCCCTTGCCCTTTGCAATGTGCTCTTCCATCCGGCGCGAGACGACGTCGCGGGAGGCGAGCTCCTTCTTCTCCGGCTCGTAGTCGGGCATGAAGCGATGGCCGTCGCCGTCCTTGAGCAGGCCTCCATCGCCGCGACAGCCCTCAGTAACGAGAATCCCGGCCGGGAAGATGCCCGTCGGATGGAATTGCACCGCCTCCATGTTGCCGAGCGCCGCCGAGCCGGTCTCGAGCGCGATGGCGTGGCCCATGCCTTCGCAGATGACCGCGTTGGTCGTGACTCGGTAGATCCGCCCGGCACCGCCGGTGGTAATCGCCGTGGCCTTCGCTACGTAGGCGATCAGCTCACCGCTCACCAGATTTCGCACAACCGCCCCGTAGCACCGGGCTCCGTCGTGGATCAGCGAGATAGCTTCCCTGCGCTCGTGCACCGGGATGGCGTCGCCGATCGCCTGATCGCTCATCGTCTGCAGCATGGCGTGTCCGGTGCCGTCGGAGACGTAGCAGGTGCGCCATTTCTTGGTGCCACCGAAGTCGCGCTGCGCGACCAGTCCGTGCGCTTCGGCGCGCTCGGTGATCGTCACCGGCTTGCCGTTGATTACGACTTGGCGATCCCCCTGGCGCACCCGGCTCCATGGCACGCCCCACGCGGCGAGCTCGCGCACGGCCTTCGGCGCGGTGTTGACGAACATACGGACCACCCGCTGGTCGGCGCCCCAATCGCTCCCGCGCACCGTGTCCTCGAAGTGCACGTCCTCGTTGTCCCCCTGGCCCTTGATCACGTTGCCGAGCGAAGCCTGCATGCCCCCCTGTGCCGCGGCCGAGTGCGAACGCTTGGGCGGCACGAGCGAGAGGATGATCACGTCGTGACCGCGACGCTTCGCGCCGATGCCGAGCCTCAGGCCCGCCAGTCCGCCGCCGATCACGAGGACATCGGTGTAGACGATCTTCATTGCACGCTTCCCGGTCCCGGTGTCACCGCGGCCGGCACGTAGTGCTGCCCGTAGTTCGGCGCATGGGCGATGCCGATCTTGATGTAGGCCGCCAGCGTTGCGAACCCGAGAATGAGAAAGAACCCGGTCAGCGCCCATTTGAGCGTCTTCAGCCGCTTGCGTGTCGCGTTTGGATCACGACCCTCGAACCAGCCCCATTTCACAGCCAGTCGGTATAGCCCGATGCCGCCGTGAAACTCGACGGCTAGCAGGAGCAGGATGTAGAGCGGCCAGTAGCGGTCGCTCCAGACGCGGTCGGCGGACTCGAAGGGACCGATCAAATGAGGTTTGGTCAGCATGACGAAGAGGTGAATCGTCGCCAGGAAGAACAACGCAAACCCCGTGAACACCTGCCAGAACCAAAGCGTAGTGTCTTCGTGCTGCATCATCTTCATGTGACCGCGGAAGAGTTTGTACTGCCGCCAGTTGATCGGGAATTTGCGCACCGCGAGCGCAGCATGCACGACGATCAACGCTGTGACCCCGGCGACGATGACCGACACGATTCCGGGGTAGGCCTTCCCGAAAATGAAGTAGCCCTCGAACATCTTCGTGATCGCCCACATCGCGTGCTCGCTCACCAGGATCGAGGACACGAAGAACATGTGGCCCCACATGAACAGCGCGACCAGCAGGCCCGTCGCGCTCTGGGTCCAGTCCAGGCGCGCCGGCCAGCGGCTCTTACGCGTGCGGTCGCCTAAACCGACACCGAGAATGATCCGGCTGCTGGAATTCATGGACCTCCTGATTCGCTCTTGCTGCGCTGCACCTTCGGCGCCGGGCTACTACGCCAGCCCGGAAATTACACTCGCGGCGCGGGGCAAGCCACGAGGAGTCTAAGGCTGAGGGGTTACCGGTACTCTTGACTTGTATCAATAGATACCCTCGCGTGGCTTGCAGTGTCAATCCCGGCCTGTGGACAATGTCGAACCAGCGGCGGCGCGGTGAATTTTCAGTCGGCCATGCCCGTAACAATTACCGCAGGAGAAAGATGTTCCAGATCCGGATTCACGGGCGCGGCGGCCAAGGCGTAGTCACCGCCGCGGAGATGCTGTCGGTCGCGGCCTTTCTCGAGGGCCGCTACGCGCAGGCCTTCCCCAGCTTCGGCTCCGAGCGCATGGGAGCGCCGGTCATCGCGTTCTGCCGCATCGACGACAAGGAGATCCGCCTGCGCGAGCCCGTTCTGGATCCCGATGCGGTGATCATCCAGGACCCGACGCTGCTGCACCAGGTCGAACTGTTCAAGGGGCTCCGCAGCACGGGTTACATACTGATCAACTCCGCGCGCGGCCTCGACGAGCTCGGCCTCAAGGAATTCGTGCACGGCTTCCGGCCGAACCGCGTGCGCGCGATTGCGGCGACGGAGCTCGCCATGAAGCATGTCGGCCGACCGGTGCCGAACGTGCCGCTGCTCGCGGGGTTCGCGGCGATCACCCGCGAGGTCAAGCTCGAATCCGTCGTGGCTGCGATTCGCGAAAAATTTCCGCCGGCCATCGCGGAGAAGAACGTCGCCGCCGCCGAGGAAGCCTTTGCCGTTGCGGGCGGGAAGCTGGAGGCGAGTCATGCTTAAGCAAACCGAGGGCTCGCATGCCGTGGCGGAAGCCATCGCTCGCTGCCGGCCGGAAGTGATCTGCGCCTATCCGATCACGCCGCAGACGCACATCGTCGAGGGCCTCGGCGAAATGGTGAAGACCGGGGAGCTCGCCAACTGCGAATTCATCAACGTCGAGTCGGAATTCGCGGCGATGTCGGTCGCCATCGGCGCCTCGGCGGCGGGCGCCCGCACCTACACGGCCACCGCGAGCCAGGGCCTGCTGTTCATGGCGGAAGCCGTCTACAACGCGGCCGGCCTGGGATTGCCGATCGTCATGACCATAGGCAATCGCGCCATCGGCGCTCCCATCAACATCTGGAATGACCACTCCGACAGCATGTCGATGCGCGATGCGGGTTGGATCCAGCTCTACGCCGAAACCAACCAAGAGGCGCTCGATCTGCACATTCAGGCGTTCCGCCTCGCCGAGGAGCTCTCGTGCCCGGTGATGGTCTGCGTCGACGGGTTCATCCTCACCCATGCCTATGACCGCGTCGACGTTCCCGAGCAGGAGCAGGTCGACGCCTACCTGCCGCCGTTCGTTCCGCGACAGGCGCTCGACCCGGCCCAGCCGGTGAGCATCGGAGCGATGGTCGGTCCCGAGGCGTTCATGGAGGTGCGCTATCTCGCGCACCACAAGCAGCTGCGCGCGCTGGGTCTGATTCCGCAACTCTCCGGCGAGTTCAAGCGGCACTTCGGGCGCCCCTCGGGCGGTCTGCTGCGGACCTATCGCACCGAGGACGCCGACACCATCGTCGTGGCGCTGGGGTCCGTCAACGGCACCATCCAGGAAGTCGTCGACGAGATGCGCGCGGAAGGTTCGCGCATCGGATCGGTCTCGATCTGCTCCTTCCGCCCGTTTCCGCTCGACGCTACGCGCGAGGCGCTGGGCAGGGCCAAACGCGTGGTCGTCATCGAGAAATCGCTCGCCGTCGGGCTCGGCGGGCATGTGTCCGACGGCGTGCGAAAGTCGCTGTCAGGGATCGTGCTCAACGGCTATACGGTCATTGCGGGTCTCGGCGGGCGGCCGATCACGCGCAGTTCGCTGCACCAGCTTTTCCGCGACGCTGAACACGATGAGCTCGAGCAGGTGACCTTCCTCGATCTCAACGCCGACCTGGTGGCCTATGAGCTCGCGCGCGAAGCTCAGGCGCGCACGAGCGGTCCGACTGCCGAGGCGATCCTGCGCCGCGTCGGCACGGTGGCCTCCCAGATCGCCTGACCCGCCGGGGAACGTTCATGGAGATGCAGCCGATCAAGTTCTACCAGACGGCGACCTTCACCGTCGGCAACCGCCTGCTCGGCGAGCACGAGCGCTCGGTTCAGGCCAACATGCGGCGTACCAATTCGCTCAACTCCGGGCACCGCGCCTGTCAGGGATGCGGCGAAGCTCTGGGGGCGCGCTATGCCATCGACGCTGCCATGCGCGCCTCCAGTTCGCAGCTGGCGGCGGTCAACGCGACCGGATGCCTGGAGGTGTTCTCCACGCCCTACCCGGAAACCTCGTGGCAGATTCCGTGGATCCACTCGCTCTTCGGCAACGCCGCAGCGGTCGCCTCCGGCGTCGCGGCGGCAATGCGCGTCAAGGGGCACGAGGACGTGCGCGTCATCGCGCAGGGCGGCGACGGCGGCACGACGGACATCGGCTTCGGCTGCCTCTCGGGAATGTTCGAGCGCAACGACGACGTGCTCTACATCTGTTACGACAACGAAGCGTACATGAATACCGGGGTGCAGCGCTCCAGCGCGACGCCCCCGGCGGCCAGGACCGCCACGACCGCTGCCGTCGGCTCCGCTCCGGGCAACGTGTTCGGGACCGGCAAGAACGTCCCACTCATCGCGATGGCGCATCGGATCCCCTACGTGGCCACGGCGAGCGTTGCCAATCTGCGCGACCTCGAACTCAAGGTGACCAAGGCCATGCCGATCCGCGGGTCGCGCTACATCCACATCCACGTCCCCTGCCCGCTGGGCTGGGGATCGGCGCCCGCCGACACCATCAAGGTCGCCCGGCTCGCCGTCGAGTCGGGGCTGTTCCCGCTCTTCGAGGCGGAACACGGCGAGTTCGTGAACAGCACCAAGATCCGCCGCAAGGTGCCGGTCGACGAGTATCTCTCCCTGCAGAAGCGATTCGCGCACCTGTTCGCCAAGCCCGTGGACTCGACGCGCATCGCGCTCATCCAGGCCATCGCCGATCACAACGTCAAGCGCTTCGCGCTGCTCGGCTAGGCGCCCATGGACAAGCCCTTCGCCATCACCCTGGACGTCGGCTCGAGCCTCGCCAACAAGACCGGCTCGTGGCGGACGCTGCGCCCTGTCTATCTCGACCGCTTGCCGCCCTGTAATCACGCCTGTCCGGCAGGCGAGAACATTCAGAACTGGCTCTACCACGCGGAAAGCGGCGATTACGCCGCCGCGTGGCGTACGCTGACGCTGGACAACCCGCTGCCTGCGGTGATGGGGCGGGTCTGCTATCACCCCTGCGAGACCGCGTGCAACCGCGGCCAGCTAGACGAAGCAGTCGGGATCAATTCGGTCGAGCGGTTCCTCGGTGACGAGGCACTCAAGCGTGGTTGGAAATTCGCTCCGCCTGCTGCTGAATCCGGCAAGCGCGTGCTCGTGGTCGGTGCGGGTCCATCGGGGCTCTCGGCCGCATATCACCTGCGGCGGCTAGGGCACCGGGTAAAGATCATCGAGGCAGGCCCGCTCGCCGGCGGCATGATGCGTTTCGGCATTCCGAAGTACCGCCTGCCGCGCGAGGTGCTCGATGCGGAGATCAAACGCATCCTCGATCTCGGCGTCGAGCTGGAGCTCAATCGCAAGGTGACCGACATTCTCGCCGAGATGCGCGAGGGTTCCTTCGACGCGGCGTTCCTCGCCGTCGGAGCGCACATCGCCAAGCGCGCGTATATTCCCGCAGGCTCGGCAGCACGCATGCTCGATGCCGTCTCCGTTCTGCGCAGCATGGAGGGCGACGAGAAGCCCCTCCTCGGCCGGCGGGTCGTCGTCTATGGCGGAGGCAACACCGCCCTCGACGTTGCGCGCACCGCGAAGCGCCTCGGTGCCTCCGAGTCGATCATCGTCTACCGCCGCACCCGTGAGCGAATGCCGGCGCACGACTTCGAGGTCGAGGAAGCGCTTCAGGAGGGCGTGTTCATCAAGTGGCTATCGACGATCAAGAACATGGCCGACGAGGGCACGCTGACCGTCGAGAAGATGCAGCTGGATGAGAAGGGTTTTCCGCAGCCGACCGGCGAGTTCGAGACCCTCGAGGCCGACTCTCTCGTGCTGGCCCTCGGCCAGGACGTGGACCTGTCCCTGCTCGACAAGGTGCCGGGGCTCGTCATCGAGGACGGCGTGGTCAAGGTCGGCCCGAACATGATGACCGGATACCCGGGTCTCTTCGCCGGCGGCGACATGGTACCCTCGGAGCGCACGGTCACGGTGGGTATAGGCCACGGTAAGAAGGCGGCGCGCCACATCGATGCCTGGCTGAGCGGAAAGACCTACGCGCCGCCCCCCAAGCACGAGGTGGCCGAATATGACAAGCTGAACACCTGGTACTACGCCGACGCCTCGAAGACGGTGCGCCCCACGCTCAGCCTTGCCCGGCGCACGTCGACGTTCGAGGAAGTCGTCAAGGGGCTCGACGAGACCAACGCGCTGTTCGAGGCGCGCCGCTGTCTGTCCTGCGGCAACTGCTTCGAGTGTGACAATTGCTACGGGGTCTGCCCCGACAATGCGGTGATCAAACTCGGCCCGGGCAAACGCTTCGAGTTCAACTACGATTTCTGCAAAGGCTGCGGGCTGTGCGTCTCCGAATGCCCCTGCGGCGCGATCAAGATGATTCCGGAGACCATCTGAAGGTCCCCGCCCGCGCGCTTCAGGCAGGCGGACGCACCGCAAGGAGCCGAAATGCTACAGCCGAACCGAGTCGAATCCCTGCCTAGCGGTGTGGCGATCCTTCAGGATCCGGCGCTTAACAAGGGAACCGCTTTCACCGAAGCCGAGCGCGATACGCTGCACTTGCGGGGCCTGCTGCCGCCCCACGTCTCCTCGCAAGAGCAGCAGCTCGCTCGCGTGCTCGAGAACTTCCGGCGTCAGCCGACGGATCTGGAAAAGTATGTCAACCTGAGGTCGCTGCACGATCGCAACGAGACCTTGTTCTTCCGCTTGCTCATCGAGAACCCCGATGAGATGACGCCCATCGTTTACACGCCCACGGTCGGGCTGGCTTGTCAGCGCTACACCCACATCTACCAGCGCCCCCACGGCGTCTTCGTGAGCGCCGCCGACCGCGGGCGGGTCGAGCAGGTCCTCGCCAACTGGCCACGGCGCGACGTGGCGATCATCGTCGTGAGCGACGGCGAGCGAATTCTCGGCCTGGGCGACCTCGGCGCCAACGGCATGGGCATTCCGGTCGGCAAGCTCGCGCTGTACACGGCATGCGCAGGCGTTCCGCCGAGCGCCTGCCTGCCGGTGCTGCTCGACGTGGGCACCAACAACTCGGAGCTGCTCGACGACGCACTGTACATCGGCCTGCATCAGCCCCGGCTGCGCGGCGAGGGCTACGATGCCCTGGTCGAGGAGTTCGTCGTCGCCGCCAACAAGCTCTTCCCGGGCGTGGTGATCCAGTTCGAGGATTTCGCCACCCACAACGCATTTCGGCTCCTGCAGAAGTACCGCGATCGGGTTCCGACATTCAACGACGATATCCAGGGCACGGCCGCCGTCGTGGTGGCGGGGATTCTGTCTGCGCTGCGGGTCACCGGCGGCGCTCTCACCGAGCAGACGCTGCTCTTCCAGGGGGCGGGCGAGGCCGCCACGGGCATCGCGGATCTGGCTGTCGAAGCGATGGTCGCCAGCGGCATAGACCGTGCAAAGGCGCGGCAGCGCTGCTGGCTCGTCGACTCCCAAGGGCTCGTCGTCAAGGGACGCGCCGGCCTTGCCGCGCACAAGCTTCCGTACGCGCACGAACACACGCCGGCGACGGGCCTCCTCGATGCGGTGAAGGCTCTGCGGCCGACGGCGATTATCGGTGTCGCTGCGGTTGGAGGCGCATTCACCGAGGAAGTCGTGCGTACGATGGCCGCCATCAACAAGCGGCCGATGGTCTTTGCGCTGTCGAACCCGACGTCGAAATCCGAGTGCACCGCTGCCCAGGCATATCGCTGGTCGGACGGGCGGGCGCTGTTCGCGTGCGGCTCTCCGTTCGATCCGGTCACGCTCGGCGGGCGCACCCATGTGCCGCGGCAAGGCAACAACTCCTACATCTTTCCCGGTGTGGGACTCGGCGTGATCACGTCACGGGCCAGCCGGGTGACCGACGAGATGTTCATGGCGGCCGCTCGGACGCTGGCCGAGCAGGTGACCGCGCAGGATCTCGAACAGGGAAGCCTCTATCCGCCGCTCAAGGACATTCGCGAGGTCTCGGCGCATATCGCGGCAGCGGTCGCCGGCGTGGCCTATCGCCGTGGGCTGGCGCAAGAGCCGCAGCCGGCCGATCTCCTGGCGCATGCGCGGTCGCGGATGTACCAGCCGCGCTACGCCGATTACGTTGCGGCGTAACGCGTGCCGCACACATTGCGGAAGCGAATCGTTGATTTCAGAAAGGTGAATGACAATGAAGGACAGGCTGCTGTCGACGCTCAGGCATCATCCGTTCGTAGCGGAATTCGAGCCCCGCCACATCGAGAAGCTCGCCAGCCTCGCGAGGGAGATCCGCTTCGAGCGCGACCAGATCCTCTTCCGTGAGGGCGACGAGTGCACGGAGTTCTACCTGATCGTGACCGGGCTCGTGGCGCTGGAGATCGTCGCCCCCGGGCATACGTTCCGCGTGCAAACGCTGTTCGCCGGCGACGAGCTCGGCTGGTCCGCGCTGCTCATGGGCAGGGGCAAGCATTTTCAGGCGCGTACGCTGGAACGCGTCGATGCGCTCGCCTTCGAAGGCGGCGAGCTCCTGGCCGCCTGCAACGAGGATACGGCTTTCGGCTTCATCCTCATGCAGCGACTCCTCGGCGTTGTTGCCGAGCGCCTGCAGGCGACGCGGCTACAGCTGCTCGACATGTACTCGCCCGTGGCAGCCCGGGCCGGCGCGTGACCGACCGCCCGCTGCGCTCGGCGAAACGCCGCTGAGCGACGCGACGCCGCGCTGCGTGCGGTCAGGCGCTGCGGCTCGCCCATAGCACCCTACGGACGCATGGGTCCCGTCGCGATTACGCTGGTGCTGGCAGCCGCGTTCGCCGCATTCGGCGCACTCGCCTGGCGCAAGCTCTCAATCGTGGTCGCCCTTGCGCCGGAAGTGCGCTGGGACCGGCCGTTCGCGCGGCTGAAAACGGTCGCGATCGACGGCTTCCTGCAGTCCCGGATGGTGAGGCGTGAATGGCGCCCCGGCCTCATGCACGCCGTGATCTTCCTCGGTTTCATGACGCTGCTGGTGCGCAAGCTCGAGCTTCTCGTCATCGGCTATCAGGAGCATTTCGTCTACCCAGGCCGCATGGGCGCGCTGTTCGCGAGCCTCAAGGATGCGGTCGAGCTCGCGGTGCTCGCGGCGGTGGGCTATGCCGTCTGGCGCCGGTTTGTCCAGAAGCCCCAGCGGCTGGAGCGCAACCGCGAGGCGATCCTCATCCTCTCGCTCATCGCCGCGATCATGGTGACGGACCTGCTCTTCGACGCCTTCCGCTTCGCGCTGCTCGCTTCCGGCGATCCTGCGATCGCCCACGAGCGCTCGTTTGCGTTTGCCGGCAGTGCGGTGGCGGCAACGCTGGGCGGCCTATCGCGGTCACAGCTCGCGGCCGGCTACCAGGCGTTCTACTGGGTACAGATGCTGACCGTGCTGTCTTTCCTCGTGATCCTGCCGCTGGGTGAACATTTTCACATTGTCACGGCGCTGCCCGTGCTGTTCTTCCGCCGCGACGCGCGGGCGAACCGCGTGCCTACCCTCGATCTCGAGAAGATCATGCAGGACGAGAGCGGCGGCATGATGATCGGGATACACACCGCGCGGGACTTGAGCTGGAAGGACGCGCTCGATGCTTTCACCTGCACCGAATGCGGGCGGTGCAAGGACGCCTGTCCGACCTTTCTCACCGGCAAGCCGCTCTCGTTGAAATGGGTGCACGACAGCGTGAAGCGCCACCTGCTTGCCCAACGCCAGGCCATCGTGGGAGACAGCTCGGCCGAGCTGCCGGCCCTTGTCGGTCAGGTCATCGCGCCAGAGACACTCTGGGCCTGCACCACCTGCGGCTACTGCGAGGAGGCGTGCCCGATCGAGCTCGAGCACCTGCCGAAGTTCTACCGGATGCGCCAGCACCAGGTGCTCATGGAAGGCGAGTTCCCGCACGAACTCAAGGCCGTGTTCAGCGCCTACGAGGTGCAGAGCAACCCCTGGGGGCTGCCGGCGGAGACGCGAGGAGACTGGGCACGCGAGCTCGGTGTGTCGGTCGTGCGTGGCCCGGAGGACGTCGAGGGCCTCGACTATCTGTTCTATGTCGGCTCTGCCGCGTCGTTCGATCGCGAGGGACAACGGATCGCAGCGGCATTCGTCAAGATCCTCAGGCACGCCGGGGTGCGCTTCGCGATCCTTGGCACGCGCGAAACGTCAACCGGCGAGTGCGTGCGCCGAGCCGGCAACGAGATGCTATTTCAGCAGCTGGCGCAGACGCTTGTCGGCACGCTCAATGAGCTGCGCGTGACTCGGATCGTCACCTGCGATCCACACGCCTTCAACAGCCTGAAGAACGAGTACCCCGAGCTCGGCGGGCGCTACGAGGTGATCCACCATACCCAGCTCATCGCGCAGCTGATCGCCGCCGGGCGCATCCGCGTCTCGCCCCGGTTCGAGCGGGTCATCTATCACGAACCCTGCTATCTCGCCCGCCACAACGGCGAATACGAAGCGCCCCGCGCGGTTCTCGCCACGCTCACCCGCGACGCCCCGCTCGAGTTCGATCTTCGCCGCGAGAAAGCGATGTGTTGCGGCGCGGGTGGAGCGCGCATGTGGATGGAGGAAAAGATCGGCCGCCGCATCAACATCGTCCGCGTCGAACAGGCCTTGTCCCATCGGCCGCGGGTGATAGCGACCGCGTGTCCCTATTGCGCAACGATGATGAGCGACGGGCTGAAGGCTCTCGGGCCGGGCAACGATATAGAGACGCGGGACATCGCCCAGCTTGTCGCCGAGGCCCTCGAGGAGCCTGCCGCCGAGAGCGCGCCGGCGCGCGCCTAGCACGTCGCGCCGCAGCTCAGAGCCGCTCGATCACCCAGCCTGGAAATACGCCAATCAGCACCGCCACGAGCAGGCAGATGAGGCTCGCGCCGAGCGCGAGGCGCGCCGGAGCGCGTGTGGCGGCCTCGCCTTCGCTCTCCTGGCTCATGAACAGGTACTGGATTACGCGCAGATAGAAGTAGATGCCCAAATAGCTCCCCACCAGCCCGAGAACCGCGTAGACGGTGAAGCCGGCCGCGAACACGTTCTTGAAGATGAGGAACTTGGCGACGAAGCCCGGCAGGGGTGGAATGCCGGCGAGCGAGAGCATGGCTACTCCGATGGCGATCGCGGCGTAGGGCTGACGGCGGAACAGGCCGCGCAGGTCGTCCAGTCGATCCTCGGGCACTCCATCGGCGGTGCGCGGCAGCGACGCGAAGGCGAGCAGGTTCATCAGGCCGTAAGCGAGCACGTAGAACGCCACGGCCTGAAAGCGACCGTCGCCGAGGAACGCATAGAAGAGGTACCCGGCATGCGCGATCGACGAATAGCCGATCATGCGACGGAAGCTCGTCTGCCGCATCGCAGTGAGGTTCCCCCAGACGATGGAGGCAAGCGGGAGGATCGCCAGCACGTCGGCAAGCGGCCTGCCCACGGGCGCGGCGCCGAACAGTCTCACGGCGGCGAGCAGCACGGCCGCCTTGACGATCGTGGCCATGTACGCCGTCACAGGCATGGTCGCGCCCTCGTAGGCGTCGGGCGCCCAGGTGTGGAACGGAACGACAGCGGCCTTCAACAGAAACGCAAGAAGAACCAGCACCACGCCGGCAATCGCGATCGTATCGGTGGACCCGACCGCTTCCGCGAAAACGCTCAGCGCCACCGAGTCGCTCCACCCGTAAAGCAGGGACACTCCCATCAGCAGTGTCGCGGTCGCCGTTCCGCCGAGAACCAGATACTTGAGCGCCCCCTCCGCGCTCTCGGCTCGCCTGAAGGCGACGAGGATGAGGGCATATACGGGCAACGACATCAGCTCGAGGCCGAGGAAAAGCGTGAGGAAGCTGTCCGAGGACAGCAGCAGGCAGGCGCCGTAGAGCGAAGAAAGCAGCAGCACGCTGAAGCCCCGCTCCGCCGTCTCGCGCCCCGCGACCAGCAGGGTCGGCAGCGCGAGGCCCAGCAGGATGGCCTTGGCGACCTGCGAGGTGGGGTCCACGGAGTAGTGGCCGTTGAATGCCGCCAACTCGTAGCCACTCACCGCAAGCCACAGCGCTGCCGCTGCGGCGAGACCCACGGCCAGCAGCGATATGGCCATCGCGGTTTGTCGGCGCAATGGCCCAGCGGCTTCGCAGGCGAGCAGCACCAGGATGCCGGTCAGCACGGAGTTCTCCGGCAGCATGGCGATGACGACATTCACCCAGCTCATCTCGCCTCCCCTGAGGCGGCCAGCGGTGCGGCGGGCTGCACTGCCGCCGTAAGGTTCGTGTTGCTGCCGCGCAGCGCAGCAGTTCCACGGGGCGCAGCGGCGACGAGTTCGCGATATTGCCGGGCTGCCAGCTCCGTCTTGTGCAGCGGCTCGTCGGGGAAGAGCCCGAGTGCGAAGACCGCCGCCATGATCGATGCCAGGATGACCTTCTCGCGCAGATTCAAGTCGATCAGCGGCTGATGGGGTGCTTTCGCGCCGCCGAACAGGAACCGCTGCGCGAACCACAGCATGTACAGAGCGCCTAGCACGACTCCCGCGACGGCGCTCGCGCTGAGGAAGAGCGGATAGCCCGCGCCCTCCACATATTGCGGCCACGCGGCCCGGAAGGCGCCGAGCAGGACGAGGAACTCGCCGGTAAACCCACTCGTGGTCGGCAGGCCGATGGCGGCGAGGGTGAGCAGGCCGAAGAACACCGAGTACAACGGCAGCAGCTTGGCGAGCCCGCCGTACGCAGACAGCTCCCGCGTATGGCAGCGTTCGTAGATCATCCCCACCATGAGGAAAAGTCCGCCGGCGACCAGCCCGTGGCTCACCATCTGCATGATCGCGCCCTGCACGCCGATGAGATCGAGGCTGACGAGGCCGAGCATCACGTACCCCAGGTGGCTGATCGACGAGTAGGCGATGACCTTCTTGATGTCGGTCTGCACCAGTGCCAGGCAGGCGCCGTAGATGATGCTCACCACCGCGAGCGTCCCGAAGACCGGCGCGAGGAGCCGCGCTGCGTCCGGGAACAGCGGAAAGGCGAGCTTCATGAAGCCGTAGGTCCCCATCTTCAGCAGCACGCCGGCAAGGATTACCGAGCCCGCCGTTGGCGCCTCGACGTGCGCGTCAGGCAACCATGTGTGCAGCGGCACGATCGGGACCTTGATCGCGAAAGACAGGGCGAACGCGGCGAGCAGGATAACCTGCACGTCGAGTGGCAGCTGTGCGCGGTACAGGTCGGCGAAAGCGAACGACGTGATTCCGGTCGTCGTCGTCAGCGCGTACACGAAGTAGATCACCGCGGCCAGCATCAGGATGCTGCCGAACGCCGTGTAGAGAACGAACTTGAGCGTGGCGTAGATGCGGCGCTCGCCGCCCCAGATGCCGATGATCAGGAACAGCGGGATCAGCATCGTTTCCCAGAAGAGGTAGAACAGGAACAGGTCCTGCGCCACGAAGGTGCCCATCATCGCGAACTGCAGCGCGCAGATCATCGCGTAGAAGAGCTTCACATCCTTCTGGATCGCAGTGAACGCTCCGGCCACGACCAGCGGACCCAGGAACGCCGTGAGCAGCACCAGCAGCAGGTTGTATCCGTCGAGGCCGATCTGGTAGTACACGCCCCACGAGACAATCCACGGTAGCCGCGTTTCGAACTGCAGTCCGTCGAATGCGGGATCGAAGCGCAGGTACAGCAAAGCGGTCAGCGCGAGCTGGGCGAGCATCGCCAGCAGCGTCACCCCGCGAACGAGGTCTTCTCTACGAGCGGGCAGTGCCACGATCGCAGCGATCGCCACGACCGGCAGGTAGAGGACGACGTTGAGGATGCCGCTGTCAGCCATGGCGGAAGCTCCAGGCGAGCGAGACGATGATCCCCGCGAGCACCAGGAGCGCGTAAAGATGCAGGCTGCCGTTCTGGACGCGGCTGAGCCCGCCGGCGGTACGGCGGCCCAGGTCGGCGAGCCCGTGCAGCGTGCCGTCGATGATCTTCTGGTCGCCGAGCCGCAGAAAGATGCGCTCCGAGATCCAGTACAGCGGCCGGCCGATGAGCCAGTCGTAGAGCTCGTCGACGTAATACTTGTTCGAGAGCACCCGATACAGGCCCGCGAAACGCTTTCGCAGGCCTGCCGCGCGCTGGCCGTCGTCCGAGTAGATGTAGGCCGCTGCCGCCAAGCCGAGGACTGCGATCGCGATCGAGAGGACGAGAAGCGGCGTCTCGAAATGCTCCAACGCGGGTACGGCGGCGGGCAGCGGCAGCAGCGCTTCAAGGAAATGCGGCAGCGCCAGGAAGCCGCCGATCGCCGACAGCGCGGCGAGCACAACCAGCACGCCGGTCATCGACAGCGGCGACTCGTGCACGTGGTGCTCGACCTCCGAGCTCATGCGTGAGCGGCCGAAGAATGTCAGCCACAGCAGGCGGAACATGTAGAAGGCGGTGAGGAGCGCGGTCACCGCCGCGACCGCGTAGAGCAGCGGCGAGCCGCCTGAGCTGCTGGCGAAGGCATACCAGAGGATCTCGTCCTTCGAGAAGAACCCGGCGAGCGGTGGAATGCCGGCGATTGCGGCGGTCGCGATGGCGAAGGTCGCGAAGGTCACCGGGATCCTGCGTGCGAGCCCGCCCATCTTGCGGATGTCCTGCTCACCGCCTAGAGCGTGGATGACGCTGCCCGCGCCGAGAAAGAGGCACGCTTTGAAGAACGCGTGCGTGTAGAGGTGGAAGATCGCCACGCCGTAGGCGCCGACGCCTGCCGCCACGAACATGAAGCCGAGCTGGGAAATGGTCGAGTAGGCGAGCACCTTCTTGATGTCGTTTTGCGCGATCGCGATCGTCGCGGCGAAGAAGGCCGTCAGGACGCCAATCGCGGCGATGATCGCGCTTGCCTCCGGCGCATGCATGTAGATCCCCGACAGCCGAGAGACCATGTACACGCCGGCAGTCACCATCGTCGCCGCGTGGATCAACGCAGAGACTGGCGTGGGCCCTGCCATCGCGTCGGGAAGCCAGACGTGCAAGGGAATCTGCGCCGACTTGCCCGAGGCGCCGATGAAGAGCAGAACGCCCACCACGCTTGCCGACACGGCCGGCAGCGTCGGCGCCATGAATGCCGCATTGATCCGGTCGGCATCGAGCGTTCCCAGCGCCTGGTAGAGCAGGAACATGCCCAGCAGGAAGCCCGCGTCACCGACACGGTTGGTGATGAATGCCTTCTTCCCGGCGCGCGCCTTGTCGGGGTCCTCGAACCAAAAGCCGATCAACAGGTACGAGGCGAGGCCAACACCCTCCCAGCCGACGAAGAGCACCAGCAGCGAACGACCCAGCACCAGCAGCAGCATGAAGAACAGGAACAGGTTGAGGTAGGAGAAATAGCGGGCGTAGCTCGCGTCCTCCTTCATGTAGCCGATCGAGTAGACGTGGATGAGCGAGCCCACGCCCGTGACGATCAGCACCATCACGGCGCTGAGCACGTCGAAATAGAACGACACCTCGAAGGAGCTGTCGCCGAAGCTGGCCCAGGTATAGCTAGTGTCGAGCAGCGGCGCGCCGCCACCGGCCCGCAGCAGGAAGAAGCACTTGATGGCGGTCACGAAAGCGAGGATCGGCAGGCCGCAGCCGACGGCCGAGACGAATCCCTTGCCGAGCCGGTTGCCAAAGAGCCCGTTCAGCAGGAACCCGGCAAGCGGCAGCAGGACGATCAGGGTGAGCGGATGGCTCATTGTCTAGCCCCTCAGATCGGCGTAGGCGTCGATGTCGAGCGCGTCGCGCCGTCGCACGAGCAGGAGCACGATGGGAATGGCGATCGCGATCTCGGCGGTGGCCACGACGAAGATGAGGAACACCAGCACCGCGCCTGCCGCGGACGCGGCCTGCTGCGCGAAGGCAACGAGGCTCAGATTCACGCCGTTCAGCATGAGTTCCATGCACATCAGCATGATGAGCACGTTCCGGCGCACGATGACGCCGAGCAGGCCGAGCGCGAACAGCGCCAGCGAGGTCGCCACGAGCATCTGCAGGTTATCCACGGGACTTACGTCCTATCTCCAGCACCGCCACCGCGGCGACAACCGCGGCGACGAGGAGCACCGATACGAGCTCGAAATGCAGCCAGTATTCGTTGAGGAACTCGACGGAGAACCGCTGCAGGGCAAAAACCGCCCCGGCGCCATCGCCTCCTCCCTCGGCGGGCAGCACGCGCCACAGCGCGTGCACGATGACCGCCAGGAACAGAACCGCCGCGATCACGCCAGGTACCAGCAGCCGCGAAAAGCGGCGGGTGAAGGAGCGATCGCGCACGTCGAGTAGCATGATCGCGTAGACCATGAACACCATGACCGCTCCGACGTAGATGAGCACCTGGAAGATGGCGATGACGTGCACTCCCAGCAGCGCGTAAACGCCGGCAAGCGAGAGCATCGTCGCAATCAGCGCCAGCGCAACGCGCATCGGATGCTGGAGGACGAGCATCAGCGACGCGCCGGCGAGCGCGGTGGCGGCGAACAACCAGAGCAGCCAGGTCTCGATCATGCCGCTTCCCGCGGCCGCGCCACGCCACCTTTCGGCGGATAGGGCTTGGCCACGTCGCTCTGCGGGTTCCAGTTCAAAAGCTCGTCGAGCCCCAGCCACATGTGCTCCCGATCGTGAGAGGGAAGATCCGGCACCTCCTTCACCATGCGGATGGCATCCTCTGGGCAGGCCTCGACGCACAAGCCGCAGAAGATGCAGCGCGAATAGTCGATCTCGAAGCGCGCCGGATACTTCGGATGGGCCACGTCGTCTGGATCGAAGGCCGCCTCGATCTCGATCACTTTCGCCGGGCAGACGGTGGCGCACATGTTGCAGGCGATGCACTGCGGGCGCCCGTCGGGCCGGCGCGTGAGCACGTGCTTGCCCCGGTTGTGCGCCGCGTAATCGAATCGTGTCTCCTCCGGGTAGTAGGTCGTGAGCGCGCCTTTGCGCAGCGTGATCCAGCGGCCCATGTTCTTGAGGAACACCCAGCTCGTGATGGCGAGCCCGCGCAGAATCTCCGGCAGATACGCCTTCTCCCACAACGACATCGTGGGGCGGTTCCAGTACTGCTTGCGCGGATAGGGTTTCATGTGCGCTTAGCGTTGAAGCGCCCAGACGACGATCGCGGTGACCGTCAGATTGGCGAGCGCCAGCGGGAACATGAACTTCCAGGCGAAGCGCAGGAGCTGGTCCCAGCGAAACCGCGGCAGGGTCCAGCGGATGAGAATCTGGAAGCTCGACAGGATCAGCACCTTGCCCAGGAATACGACGAGCTGCACGACGACGACCACGGCATGGCTGAGCGGTACGGCGTGGCCTCCCGGCAGCACGAAGCCCGCGTCGCTCATGAACGGCAGGTTGTAGCCGCCGAGGAAGAGCGTCGTGAACAGCGCCGCGACGATGGCGATCTCGATAAACTCCGCGAACATGAACAGCCCCATCTTCATCGCGCTGTATTCGGTGAAGTAGCCGGCGATCAGCTCCGACTCCGCCTCCGGCAAGTCGAACGGGATGCGCTTGTTCTCGGCGATGGCCGCAGTCAGGAACAGCGTTGCCGCGAATGGCTGCAGGAAGAAGCCCCATGCGGGCAGGAAGCCAAGCACCACACCGGACTGCTGCTGCACGATGGCGTTGAGGTCGACCGTACCGTAGATGAGGATCAGCCCGAGTACGGTGAGCCCCATGATCAGCTCGTAGGAAATCATCTGCGAGCCGGCGCGCAGCGCGCCCAGAAGCGAGAACTTGTTCGACGACGACCAGCCGGCGAGCATCGCGCCGATGATCGTCAACCCCCCGAAGGCGAACACAACCAGCAGGCCCGCGTCGACACGCGCGATCTGCATCGGATAAGCCCGCTCGCCGAACCAGTCGGCCAGCGCCGGAAACAGCTTGGCGGGAATCAGCGTGCCGCCAAAGGGGATCACCGCAAAGACGAGCAGCACCGGCGTGAAGACGGCCCACGGCGCGATCGCGTACGCGAAACGGTCGTAGGCGTTGGGGCGGAAATCCTCTTTCAGCATCATCTTCAGCCCGTCGGCCAGACCGTGGAAAAGCCCCCACCAGACGAGCTTGATCTGCGTAAACGGGATGCGCAGGTAGGCCCGGTTCGCGCCAATGCGGTCGGACATGATCGCAGCCTGCTTGCGCTCGACCCAGGTCAGCACCGTGCCGAAGAGCAGGAGCACGGCGACGGCGTAGCCGATGAAGACGAGGTCGACGACGAGGTCCTGCATCATGCCCGGACCTCCGCGGGAGCTCCCAGCCGGGCAAAGAGCGTCTCGGCGTCGGCGACCGAATCCTTCTTCGGGAAGCAAGGCTCGAAGGCGCTCACCACCCCCTCGAAATTCGTGTAATGGCCGCGCCGCTCGGTCTGGATGCTGATCGGGATGAAGACGTCGACGTGCCCGTTCTCCGGTTGCAGATAGGCGTTGAGGAAGACGATGCGCGCCCCGCGCGGAACGCGGCCGAAATCGAAGCCTTCGCCCCAGACGATGACCAGGTCGGCGTCCGCGGGAAGCGGCTGCGCGCCGTCGTCGTGCTGCTGGAAGAGCGCGCGCGCGGCGGCGGTGTTCGGGTTCTTGTCGGCCTGGATGAGCAGCTCGTCCTCGACGCGCTCGCCCTTCTGCGGTGACCAGTCCTCCTTGACCAGCGCGGCGACCCGTCCGCCAAGCATCCGTCTGAAGGCGGCGAGCTCCTCGTTCGAGCCCCAATTTGACACGAGCGCCACCGGGCGCTTGGCCGCCTCGAGCAGTCGCCGGGCAGCCTCGATCGCCGTGTCGAGCTCGACCGGCTGCCCCTTCTGCATCGCCTGCTCGGCCCGCGGCCGTTCGAAGATCTGTGCCAGGTCGCGTCCCTTGTTGCAGATCCAGGGCCCGTTCACTTCCGCGTTCTCGAGCGGCGTCACGCGCTCGATGCGGGCATTGAGTCGCGGGTCGAGGGCATTCAGCTTCCACTCGGCCCTGCGATGCCAGATCTGCACCGTGCAGCCGCGCGCACACCCCGGACAGACCGACGGCGTAGGCTTGAGATACCAGACGCGAGCCTTGTACAGGAACGGGCGCGACAGTAGCGCCCCGACGGGACACAGATCGATGATGTTGTCCGAATACGGATCGGCGTCGAGCGGTCGGTCCTCCGCGGCGCGCACCAGCGACTGATCGCCTCGCTCGACGATGCCGAGCGCGTTCGATTTCGAGATCTCGCGAGTGAAGCGCACGCAGCGCGAGCACAGGATGCAGCGCTCGTTGTCGAGCACGATGCGCTCCGACAGGGGGTGGAACTTCGTCGCGTGTACCTTCACGTCCCGCGACAGCGACGGAGCGCCGTTGTACTTGTAGTGGTAGTCCTGGAGCTTGCACTCGCCGGCTTTATCGCAGATCCCGCAGTCGACCGGGTGATTGAGCGTCAGAAGCTGCATGATCGACCGGCGATACTCCTTCACCACGTCGGAATCGGTGAGGACGCGCATTCCTTCGGAGACCGGCATGTTGCAGGAGATCTCCACCCAGCTCCGGCCTTCGATCTGAATCGCGCAGATGCGGCAGTTGCCGGCGATGGAGAGCTCCGGATGCCAGCAGAAGTACGGAATGTAGAAGCCGTTTGCCAGCGCGGCCTGCAGCACCGACTGATTGCGTTCCGCCTGGACCGGTTGGCCGTTTATGAAGATCTGAGGCATTCCAGGGTTCCATTGAAGCGCGAGCGCTTGTGTTCGATGAAGTACTCGAACTCATCGCGGAACTTGTTGAGGATGCCGCTCGTCGCGTATCCGGCGGCGTCGCCCATTCCGCAGATCGTATTGCCGTCGTTCCAGGCCGAGATCTGGTAGAGGCGATCGATGTCTTCGGGGCGGCCCTCGCCCGCCACGATGCGGTCGATGATGCGATGGAGCCAGCCCATGCCTTCGCGGCAAGGCGTGCATTGCCCGCACGACTCGTGGTGGTAGAAACGCAGCAGCACCTGCAGCAGCCGCACCATGCACGTTCCCTCGGCGATCACGACCATGCCGCCCGACCCCAGCGAGGATCCGGCCGAGTTCAGGGACGGGTTGTCGAGCGTGAGCGGCTCGATTTCCCTCCCGGTGAGCACCTTGGTCGAGATCCCGCCCGGGATGATGCCCTTGAGGCCCCGCCCTTCGAGAACGCCCCCGCAGTCCTCGTAGATGAACTTGCGCCACGGATAGCCCGTCTCGATCTCGTACACGCCCGGACGCTCGATGTGGCCGGAAATGGAAATGAGCCGGGTACCCGGATCTTTCTCGACGCCGATCTTCTTGAACGCCTCGCCGCCGTTGGCGATGATCCAGGCGATGTTGGAAAGCGTCTCGATGTTGTTGACGACGGTAGGCCGCTGGTAAAGACCCCGCACCGTCAGTCGCGGCGGGCGGTTGCGCGGATAGCCGCGCTTGCCTTCCAGCGACGAGAGGAGCGCGGAAGCTTCGCCGCAGACATACGACCCTGCGCCGCGATGAATGACGATGTCGCAGGAGAAGTCGCTGCCGAGGATGCGTTCGCCACAGTAGCCCGCCGCGTACGCTTCCTCCAGCGCCCCGGCAAGGCGGCGATACGGGTGATCGAACTCGCCCCGGATGTAGACGAAAGCATGGCGCACCTGCAGCGCGTAGGCGGCGATCAGCATCGACTCGATCAGGAGGTGCGGCGCGTTCTCCAGAATCCAGCGGTCCTTGAAGGTCCCCGGCTCGCCCTCGTCTGCGTTGGCGCAGAGGTAATGAGGCTGGCCATCGTTCAGATGAACGACCGCCCATTTCCGGCCCATCGGAAAGGCGGCGCCGCCGCGGCCCTGGATCCCGGAGGTCGTGACCTCGCGCGTGACATCTTCGGGCTTGAGCTGGCGCATCGTCTTCTCGAGCGCCGCGTAGCCGCCGCGCGCGCGGTAGTCCGCCAGCGCGTGCGACACCGCGGTCACGGGGAAAGTCATCAGGACCTTGGCGTTAGCCATGCTGCGGCAACCGTTCCAGGAGCGCATCCATCTTCTCGGGCGTCATATCGCCGTGACAGGTGTCGCCGACCACGACCACAGGGGCGCTCCCGCAGGCACCCTGGCACTCGACGGTCGAGAGCGTGAACCGTCCGTCGGCGCTGGTTTCGCCCGGCGCGACGCCAAGCTTGCGCGCGAGATGGTCGATGATCCGCTCCGCGCCGAGCAGCGAGCACGAGACATTGCGGCAGGGCGCGATGTGGCAGCGGCCGACCGGCTCGCGCCGCAGCTGATCGTAGAAGCTCAACACCTCCTCGATCTGGATGCGCGGCACGCCGAGGTAGCGCGCGAGCTCGTCGATGTCGCCGTCGGCAACGAAGCCGCGATCCTCCTGGATGCGGCGCAGGCACGGCAGCACCAGCGACGATTCAAAGCCGGCGGGGTAGCGCGCACGGAGTTTGTCAAACTCGGGGATCAGATGCTTCATCGCACGCGGCGGCCGACTACCGGTCGCACTCCCCGCCAATCATGTTCACCGATCCGAACGTCGGAATGATGTCGGCGAGCTGGTAGCCCTCCAGCAGTCGGTGGACCCCGCCCATGTGCACGAAGCTGGGCGCGCGCACGTGCAGCTTGTAGGGCTTTCCCCCGCCCGTGCTCACCACGTAGAAGCCGAGCTCGCCGTTGGGAGCCTCGTGCGCTGCGTACACCTCGCCGGGTGGAACGTCAGGGCCGTCCATCACCAGTTTGAAATGGTTGATCAGCGATTCGATCTCCGTGTATACGAGCTGCTTGTCCGGCAGCGTGCAGCGGCGATCGTCGACGCTGATCGGCCCGGGGGGCAGCATGTCCATCAGCTGCCGGATCATGTACACCGACTCGTCCATCTCGCGCATGCGGACGTAGTAGCGGTCGTAGTTGTCGCCTTTGATCCCTACGGGCACGTCGAAATCAAGCTCCGCATAGGCAAGGTACGGCGTGTCCTTGCGCAGGTCGCGCGGCGCGCCGGTCGAGCGAAGAATCGGCCCAGTGAAGCCCCAGTTGATCGCGTCGACAGCCGAGATCACGCCGACGTCGCGGGTCCGGTCGATGAAGATGCGGTTGCGGTCCATGAGCCCGTGGATCCGGCCCACGAAGTCCTCGTACTGGTCGAGTATTTCGCCCAGACGCTTGAGCCAGCCCGCGGGAAGGTCACAGGCGAGCCCACCGATGCGGCCGTAGGTATAGGTGAGCCGCGCGCCGGTCAGGTCAGCCAGGTGCTCGTAGACGTAGTCGCGGATCATCACCAGGTACAGGAACGCCGTCATCGCCCCCAGCTCCATCAGCGACGCGGCGACGCAGGTAAGGTGATCGGCGATGCGCGAGTACTCGGACAACAGCGTGCGCAGATAACGGCAGCGCGGCGTGATCTCGATGCCCATCAACCGCTCGACCGCTTCGCAATACGCGAAATCGTTGACCAGCCCAGAGCAATAGTTGAGCCGGTCGACGTAAGGCATCAGGTTGTGCCAGGTGTGATCCTCGCACTCCTTCTCGAAGCCGCGGTGGAGGTAGCCGCAGTGCACGTCGACGCGCTCAACCTTTTCTCCGTCGAGCGCGGCAATCACCTGTATCGTCCCGTGCGTGGCCGGATGCGAAGGCCCGATGCTTACGACCACCGAGTCATCCCGCTCGCCGCGCTCGAAGGCGGGGCGGATCGGGTTGGGCAGCGGCGCGCTCGCGCGGGTATCCAAGCTCGGCCTCTTCACTTCCGGTACGGGACCAGTGGCTGTTCCTGCTGCTTGGGATAGTCCTTGCGCAGGGGATGGCCTACAAAGCCCTCGTAGAGCAGGATCGGCCGCAGGTCCATATTGCCGCGGAATACGATCCCGTACATTTCGTGGCACTCGCGCTCCATGAAGCCGGCGGAGCCGTATAGCGAGCGCAGCGAATCGACGACAGGCTCCTCTTCGGGCACGCGGGTCTTCAGTCGTACGCGCATGAGGTGCCTGGTCGAGTAGAAGTGGTACACGACGTCGAAGCGCGGAGTTCGCCCCGGCCAGTCGACCGCGGTGACGTCGAGCAGGAGATCGAACCCGTGATCGGCGGCGAGCTGACGAGCGGTTTCGCGCACGGCGGACGGAGCGACCGTGACGACCGGCATGTCCGGCGCGAGCGTCACCTCCCGCCCGTCCGAGGCGAGTTCCGCGCGCAGGCGTTCGACGATCTCGGCTGGCATGGTCAGAAGCTCTCCGTCAGGATGGGGTGGTGCGAGCGGCCGATGCGGTCCTGCAGCTTCATGATCGCGTCGATAACCGTCTCGGGGCGCGGCGGACAGCCGGGGACGTAAATATCGACGGGAATGATCCTGTCGATGCCCGCTACGGCCGCGTAGTTCTGATAGAAGCCGCCGCTGGTTGCGCACGCGCCGAAGGCCATTACCCACTTCGGCTCGCACATCTGCTCGTAGACCTTCCTGAGGATGGGTGCCTGCTTGTGCGTGACCGTACCCACGACCATTAGCAGGTCCGACTGGCGCGGCGAGAAGCGCGGCAAGGCAGCCCCGAAGCGATCGGTGTCGTAAGGCGTGGAGCTCACAGCCATGAACTCCATCGCGCAGCAGGCGGTCACAAAGGGGTACGGGAAGAGCGAGAACTTTCGCGCCCAGCCGACGAATTCGTCCTTCTTCGTCGAGAAATACTCGAACGCAGTGCTCCTCGCCCCTGCCGCTCGGATCGGAATGACGGGCTGGCTCATCGCTATTCGGTCACCGTGTCAAGCAGCCTCGCCTGATAGACATACAGAAGGATCAGCACGAGCAGGAGAGCGAACAGAAAGAAGGTGAAGAGCATGAAACCGGTGAGCGGTTGCGCGCCGAGCGCCCACACGAAGAGGAACACGGTCTCGATGTCGAAGAGCATGAAGGCGATCGCGACCGCGTAGTACTTGATCGGAACCGCCTTGGTATTGCGCGTGTCGACCACGGTCGCCCCGCACTCGAAGGGCTCGAGCTTCATGTCCGAGGCGGCCGGTTTTGGGCCGAGGTAACGGTTCATCACGAGGGTGACGAAAACGAACCCCAGAATCGCGAGCAGATACAGCAGGAAGGCGACGTACGGATTCATCGGGCGGACCCCTCTGGCCACGTACAGTATGCGCCCGGGCGCCGAACGCATTTGACCTAAGTCAACGGGATTGCGGAGGCTACTTGGCGGTCCTCAGCGCCCTTTCTTCGTGTGCCGGCGCGGTTGGCTGATTTAGATCAAGCCGGCTGGCCACGCGCCAGCGTAAGGTGCGCCGACCGGGCGGGTTCGGGGCCGTTCGCGGCCTTCATGGGGTGCTGGGCATCCGTACGCTGAGCCTGGTTCCGCCCCCCGCCTGAAGCGCGCGAAAAAGCAACGCCGACGCCCGTCAGTATCGGCCGTGCTGCTTGTAGATGTAGTTGGTAAGCTCCACAGAGTGCATCGAGAGCCGGCGCTGGATCTGATGCACGGCGCGGATGATTGCGCGCATGACCCTGTAGACGATGTCGGGCCGCGCGGTGAGCAGCGACTCGAGCTTCTCCCGCTCGAGCCCGAGCACGCGCGTCTCGCCCGCCGCAAGCAGCGAGGCATAGTGCTGCGTGCCGTCCATGAAGCTCAGCTCATCGGCGAAATCGCCTGCGCCGATGGTAAAAAGCGTCACCTCCTCCGGGCTGCCAAGGTTCTTCGCCACCCGCAACAAACCATGGACGATGACGTAGAGGTGGTTGTCCGCCTCCCCCTCTTTCACCAGAACCTCGCCGTCCCTGAGGTCGCGCAGCGTGACGAGGTCCGACAGCACGCTGCACTGCTCGTCAGAGAGCTCTGCGGCGAGGCGTGATTGGCGAAGTGCATCAAGTCGGCTTGGGTTGGTCATTTAACGTCGCTCCTTGGTCACGCTCCGGGCACGCGCCCCGGACCGTAGACTTGGTCCGCGCGGGCAACAAATGCGTCGACCAACGTATTGGCGATCCGGTCGAAGACCGGCCCGGCGAGCCTCGCCATCACCGCGCTCTGAAACTCGTAGCGCAGGCCGAAGTCGATTCGGCACGCCGCGGCGGCCAGCGCGGCGAGCTGCCACTGCCCTTCGAAATGGCGGAACGGACCATGCTCGAGTTGGATCGACATGAACTCAGGCCGGCGTTTCGAGTTACGCGTCGCAAAATCGAGGCGGATTCCATGGTAATCGATTGCGATGCGCGCGTTTACCGTTTGCTCGTCTCTCGCGAGGATGGTTGCTCCGGCGCACCATGGCAGGAAGGCGGGATAGTCTTCCGCGGCCTCTATCAGGTCGAAGATGCGCTCGGCCGAATGCGCGACCAGCGCGGATTTGCGAATCTCAGTCACTCACAATGACAGCGCCCATCACGACCTTGTGCAGCTCCTCGAGCTTGGACTTCGTCTGCGGGTGCCCATCCGTCCCTCACCGCGCCAGTGCACGCGCGAGCGTCTGCTCGAGTTCCGCCTTCGCCGGCGGTTTCGGCTCCGCATTCAGGTCCAGCTCCGGCCACTTCCGGCCGTGGCACGCCGGATTCGCGCAGAAATTGCCGCCCTCCGTGCCGTAGTCGGTCTTGCCGTGACAGGCGGCGCAGCTCTGATCGACCGACAGGCGGTGATCCCGCATCCAGTTCGGCGCCTCGTGGCTGTCCGGCGGAGAGACCCCGGCCACTACGGTCGAAGCCACCGACCCCTTCCCTTTTTCGCGGGTGACCTGCGGCAGATCGTGGCACAAGGTGCATTGGAGACGAATCGCGTTGCCCTTGTCGTCGAAGTGCTTGCCGTCGTGGCAGCGGAAGCAGCCCGCGAAATCCTTATGCCCGGTGTGGTTCGGGAAGGATTTCCACGTAATGCCCTGTGCCTCGAACGTACTCCCGAGCAGGATCTGCTTCATCGCGCTCTCGAACTTCGCCTCGGCCTCTTTCTTGTCGGGCTTGACTCCGGCCTTGGCCGCCGATTCGGCGATCAGCTTGTCGACCGCCTTCGCCCGGTCTTCGTAGGGCCCGGATAGCTTGTCGGCCGCGGGGATGAGCTCGAGCGCTCGCTGCTTCGCCGAGGGCAGGCTGCGATCGATCCTGCCAGTCGCGATCGCTTCATCGACCGCGTCGGCCGGGTTCGGAAACGGGTGTCCGACGGTGTTGTGGCAGTCGAAGCACTCCATCCGGCGCGCGTCCTCCGCCTTGAAGCTGCCCGGCGCTGCCTTGCTCGTTGCATCGATGTAGGTCTTGGTCTTGCCGTCGGCCGTCTTCACCTGCACCCAGGGGATCGTCCGCCGTTGAGGATCGGAGGCAATGAACGACACGTCGTTGGCGACGTGCCAGTGGATACCCTTCGCCGCACGCTCGCGGATCGTACCGAAGCCCGTATGCAGGATGAGTCGCGTGGCCGACTCGCTGCTCGCCGGGTCGCTGCCGTAATGCTTGCGCACCACGATCGTGTCATGGTGCACGACCGAGGGATTATGACAGCCCTCGCAGTTCTGCCGCGCCGGGCGCAGGGTCGTAGACACAAGCGGCCGCTCGTAGCCGGCGATC
>DASVFM010000056.1:0-20887 GCA_036380055.1 Casimicrobiaceae bacterium | reverse complement strand
CGGAATGCCGGGCGGGTAAGGCGTCAGCAGTACGCTCGTCACCCTGCCTTCGAGGTTGTCGATCTCGACCCGCTCGATCTCCCGGTGCGCCATGCACGCGAACGCGTCCGACGGCTTCATCGCCGGCTGCATGTCCGAGAGGTACATCTCCGTCGTCACGCGTGCGACGTCATTGCTCTTGTACATGTCGTGGATCTGCTGCGAGAGGTCGCGCAGGCCCACGCGCTCGTACTGCGGCTGCTGGGCGCAGAACTCGGGGAGGATCTTCCACAGCGGCTGGTTCTTGTCGTAGTCGTCCTTGAACTGCTGCAGCGCGGTCACCAGCGTGTTCCAGCGGCCCTTGGTGATGCCGATGGTGAACATGATGAAGAACGAGTACAGGCCGGTCTTCTCGACGATGACGCCGTGCTCGGCGAGGTACTTGGTCACGATCGAGGCCGGGATGCCCGTCTTCGCGAACTTGCCCGACACGTCGAGCCCCGGAGTGATGACCGTTGCCTTGATCGGGTCCAGCATGTTGAAGCCCGGGGCCAGGTTGCCGAACCCGTGCCACTTCTCGTTGGCGCGCAGCATCCAATCGTCGCGCTTGCCGATGCCCTCCGGGGTGAGCTTCTCCGGGCCCCAGACCTTGAACCACCAGTCCTTGCCCCATTCATCGTCCACTTTGCGCATCGCGCGCCGGAAGTCGAGCGCTTCCACGATCGACTCCTCTACCAGCGCCGTGCCTCCGGGCGGCTCCATCATCGCGGCCGCGACGTCGCAGGAGGCGATGATCGCGTACTGCGGCGAGGTCGAGGTGTGCATCAGGTAGGCCTCGTTGAAGACGTGCCGGTCGAGCTTCCGCGTCTGGCTGTCTTGCACCAGTATCTGTGAGGCCTGCGACAGGCCCGCCAGCAGCTTGTGCGTCGAGTGCGTAGCGAAGATGATCGCGTCCTTGCTGCGCGGGCGGTCCTTGCCGATCGCATGCATGTCCCGGTAGAAGTCGTGAAACGCGGCGTGCGGCAGCCAGGCTTCGTCGAAGTGCAGCGTGTCGATGCTGCCGTTCAGCGTCTGTTTCAGCATCTCGACGTTGTAGACGACCCCGTCGTAGGTGCTCTGCGTGATGGTGAGAATGCGCGGCTTCTTGCTCTTCGCCTCGCGAGCGAAGGGGTTGGCCTCCATGCGGCGGCGGATGTTGTCGGGCTTGAACTCCTCGAGCGGGATCGGTCCGATGATGCCGAGATGATTTCGCGTCGGCGTTAGGAACACCGGTATCGCGCCGGTCATCGTGATGGCGTGCAGCACCGAAACGTGACAGTTGCGGTCCACGACCACGACGTCTCCCGGCGCGACGTTGGCGTGCCAGACCATCTTGTTCGAGGTCGAGGTGCCGTTGGTGACGAAGAAGCAGTGGTCGGCGTTGAAGATGCGCGCCGCATTGCGCTCGGATTTCGCCACCGGCCCGGAATGATCGAGGAGCTGCCCCAGCTCGTCGACGGAGTTGCAGACGTCCGCACGCAGCATGTTCTCGCCGAAGAACTGGTGGAACATCTGCCCGACGGGACTCTTCAGGAACGCGACGCCGCCGGAGTGCCCCGGGCAGTGCCAGGAATATGAGCCGTCCTGCGCATAATCGACCAGCGCGCGGAAGAAGGGCGGTGCGAGCGAATCGAGGTAGCTCTTCGCCTCGCGCACGATGTGGCGGGCAACGAACTCCGGCGTGTCCTCGAAAGTGTGGATGAAGCCGTGCAGCTCGCGCAGGATGTCGTTGGGAATGTGCCGCGAGGTCCGCGTCTCGCCGTAGAGGTAGATCGGGATGTCAGCGTTCTTGAAGCGGATCTCCTCGACGAAGGCACGCAGGCTCTTCAGCGCTTTCTCTGTCTCCTCCGCGGTTCCCGTGCCGAACTCCTCGTCGTCGATCGAGAGAATGAACGCGGAAGCACGTGACTGCTGCTGCGCGTACTGGGACAGATCGTAGTAGCTCGTCACGCCAAGCACCTCGAGCCCTTCCTTCTCGATCGCGGCGGCGAGCGCGCGAATGCCGAGGCCCGAGGCGTTCTCGGAGCGAAAATCTTCGTCGATGATGACGACGGGAAAGCGAAACTTCATAAACCTCCGGGCCCTCGGCCCGACTCCAGGACGCGAAATGGCGAAGGGGGCGAAAGCGCCCCCTTTCAAGCCGGCGTATTGTGCCCCTCTTTACCCAACGGAGCGACAGATTTGGCTCGGGTTGCCACCCAACGCGGCCGCGGAGGTTGCGCGGACGCGACAGCGGGCCCGCGCCCGTGCGGTCACCCGAGGTTGGCCGCGACGGTGACGGCGGCCCAGGCGAGCAGCCCGATCCCCACAGGCGCCGCAAGCCGGCGGCCGACGGGAAGGTTCTTCTCGGCGGCCATGACGGCGGCCAGAAGCAGCATCCAGCCGAGATTACCCATGCCGACCACGAACATCACCAGCATCAGAGCCCAGCAGCAGCCGACGCAGAACAAGCCGTGGTCGACTCCAATGCGCAGCGCCTCCCAGGCCGGCGCGCGTCCAGTCCAGCGCGCATTGACGAACCCGAACGGCGTGCGACAGCGCTCGAGGCAGCGGTACTTGAGCGAGCTGAACTGAAACGCCCCGGCGCCCGCCAGGACCAGCGCGCCGATAACCCAGCCATGCGCGGTAAGCCAGCCGGACGCGGCGACGGCGGCATGCACGGAGGAGTCGGCCGCATGCGCCACCAGGCCGAAAGCGCTCCAGGCAGCCACGTAGCCGAGCACGCACAGGGCGAGCAGCAGGCCGTGGTCCGCCCTCGCTTCGGTGATTCCCGAGAAGACGCGCAGCAGCGGCAGCGTCGTGGGGAGCATCATGGCGAGGATCATGAGCAGCCACGCGGCGGCGTGGAGCGCTGCCGGCACCACGAACCCGCCTTGCGGCACGACGCGGCAGATCGCGTCGAACCAGACCGGGTCGAGCCAGCGGCCGTGGTCGAGGTAGCGCGCGTACGGGCTTGCGCTCCACAGCGCCATGCTCGCCCACGCGGCGGCGGCGAGCGCGACAATCAGCAGCAGCAGCAGAAAGAAACGCCGGTCCGCACTTGACGCTGGACCGGCGGGGACCTTGGCGAGCGCCATCGGCGGCGCGGCGACCTCAGGCGCTGAAGACGAACGTGCTCTGCAGCGCGTTGTGGCCGCTCATGTCGAGGTTGATGCCGAGCTTCTCGTTCTTGGACCGGTAGCGCGGGCTCTTGCCCACGAACACCGGCGCCCCTGGAACCGTCGAGAACACCGTGTCGGCAAGCGTGGTCGTAGCGCCGCTCGCGCTCACGTACGGCTCGAGCTCCGCATAGCCCGCATTGCCGACCTTGAGCGTGCCCTTGCCGCCGTGGACGTCGAAGCTGATGGGTACTTTCTCCACTGAGACGACCTCGCCGATCAGCTTCGCGAGCTCCGCCACGGGGCCGCCCAGCTTACCGGTGTACACGCCGAGGATCGCCTCCTCCTGCTTCGGCGTCACCTTGTCGTCGAGGTAGATCGCCGCTCTCCAGTTGCCCTTCAGTATGTTGCCGGGAATATGCGCGATGGCGACGATCGTGCGCCCTGCGACGTCGACGCCGTTGATCGTGCCCTTGTCGAAGTGCCAGCCGACGATCGTATCGCAGGTTCCGAAATCCGGATCCTCGCCGATCCAGCACGGGCAAAGGACGCGGCAGTTGCAGACTTCGAGCAGTCTTCCTTCCAGGTGATATGCCACGGCAGCCTCCTCTTGTTGCCAGCGATTTGACAGGTTCCGTCGCCGAACTTTTTAGTTTACGCCGGGCGGCGGCCAGCCACACGTGAATATTCGGCACTCGCCTACCGCCGCCCGCCCGCGAGGCGCACTGCCTCCGGCCGCGCACGCAGACGGGCCATCGCCCAGACCCCCAGGGCAGGGCCGATCGACAGCGGCACGAAAGCGTAGCGCCAGCCGAGCGCGTCGACCCAGTGCGGCAGGAGGTGGATCGTCGCCAGCGTCAGGGTAAAGCCAAGGGCTGTCTGAAGCGTCAGCATGGTCCCGACGCGGGCCGGATCGGAGAGCTCGGCGATCGAGGCGGAGAACTGCGCCGAATCGGCGACGATGCTGATCCCCCATACGATGCACAGGGTGAGCAGAGCCCAAGGCGCGCCACCGAAGAGCAGCCCAACCGTAGCGGCACAGCTGCCGCTCACCGCCATCGCGATGATGGTGAGCGTCGTGCGGCCGAGGCGGTCGGCGAGGAACCCCGCGCCGACGCAGCCGATCGCCCCGGAGGCCACCGTCGCGAAGGCGGCGAGCTTGGCTGCCGTAGGCGCGGTTGCGGCGGGGAGGCTCAGCGCGAAGCTCGCGTTGAGGAACGCGCCGATCCAGGCCCACATCGCGTACAGCTCCCACATGTGCCCGAGGTAGCCCAAGTTCGCCAGCCGCAGCGGGACCTCGCGCCAGGCGGCCAGTACGTAATGCGGGTCGAAGCGCGGGGCAGACGCCCGGTTCGGGCCGATGCCCGCCAAGCCGATGAGCAGCGCGGCAGCCAGGGCCGAGGCGCTCGCGGCGCCGAGGGTGATGCGCCAGTTCACGCCTCCGAGCGCATTGAACAGATGCGGCGAAGCCGAGCCCAGCGTGAGCGCTCCCACGAGCAACCCGACCATGAGCCCCATGTCGCCCTTCGCCCAAGTCGCCGCGAGCTTCATGCCGACCGGATAGACACCAGCCATGCACGCGCCCGTCAGCACGCGCAGCAGCGGCGCCGCGACCGATGCGGGGTGCACCGCGAGGAGCAGCGCGTTTGCGCTCGCTCCCACCGCGGCGGACACAGCGAACAGGCTGCGCGGATCCATCCGATCGGCGAGTCCAAGCAAGGCGCTCGCGAGGCAGCCGATCACGAAGCCGACCTGAACGGCGCCGGTGAATGCCGCCTGCATGAAGTTCGACAGACCGTACTCGGCCGCGAGCGAGGGCACGACCGCGGAGGCCGAGAACCAGAGCGCCATCGCCGCGACCTGGGTGACCGCGATGATCGTGACGGACGCGGGTTTGGAGCTCTGCATATGCGTGCCGCGGCCTCTCCCTACCGGCGAATCATGGCGCGGCCCGTGTCGGCCGCGTGGCCTTCTCGCGGATCGCCCCAAGCGCTTCGCGCACGGGCCGCGCGAACCGCAGACCGCCGAAGGCCAGGCCGGTGAGCGCGGCCACTGGCGCCCCTTCGGGGTCGCGCGCTTCGCGTCTCCGCCCTTCGGCCCGCCCCCACTCCGCCGCTCGAAGTCCTAGATCTTGGGCAGCGTTACGCCCTGCTGGCCCTGGTACTTGCCGCCTCGGTCGCGATAAGAGGTCTCGCAGACCTCATCGGATTCGAAGAAGATCACCTGCGCGACGCCCTCGTTCGCGTAGATCTTCGCCGGCAACGGCGTCGTGTTCGAGAATTCGAGCGTCACGTAGCCCTCCCACTCCGGCTCGAACGGCGTCACGTTGACGATGATCCCGCAGCGCGCGTAGGTGCTCTTGCCCAGGCAGATCGTCAGCACGTTGCGCGGAATGCGGAAATACTCCACGGTGCGGGCGAGCGCGAACGAGTTGGGCGGAATGATGCAGTGCTCGCCCCTGACGTCGACGAATGACTTGTCGTCGAAGTTCTTCGGGTCGACGATCGTCGAGTTGAGGTTGGTGAAGAGCTTGAATTCACTCGAGCAGCGTATGTCGTAGCCGTAACTCGAGGTGCCGTAAGACACGATCTTGTGCCCGTTCACCTCCCGGATCTGCCCCGGCTCGAAGGGCTCGATCATCCGGTGCTCGATCGCCATGCGGCGGATCCAGCGATCCGACTTGATGCTCATCGGGATCAGGTGTTCTGGATGACGATGTTCGGGAACTTCGCCGAGAAGTCTTCCGCCTTCTGCGCCACGAATACCGCCGTCTTGCGCGCGATCTCCTTGTAGATCGCGGCGGTCTTGCCTTCGGGATCGGCCACCACCGTGGGCCGCCCCGAATCCGCCTGCTCGCGGATGCGGATGTCGAGCGGCAGGCCGCCCAGGAACGGCACGCCGTAGTCCTTGCACATGCGCTCGCCGCCGCCTTCGCCGAAGATCGCTTCCGCGTGCCCGCAGTTGGAGCAGACGTGCATCGACATGTTCTCGACCACGCCGATGATGGGCACGCCGACCTTCTCGAACATCTTGAGACCCTTGCGGGCATCGATCAGCGCGATGTCCTGCGGCGTCGTGACGATCACCGCGCCGGTCACCGGGACCTTCTGCGCGAGCGTGAGCTGGATGTCGCCGGTTCCCGGCGGCATGTCGACGATGAGGTAATCGACGTCGCGCCAGTTGGTGTCCTTGAGCAGCTGCTCGAGCGCCTGGGTGACCATCGGGCCGCGCCAGACCATCGGCGTGTCGGTGTCGATCAGAAAGCCGATCGACATCGCCTGCACGCCCCAGGCTTCCATCGGCTCCAGCGTCTTGCCGTCCTTCGACTCTGGCCGCCCGGTGATCCCAAGCATCATCGGCTGGGAGGGACCGTAGATGTCGGCATCGAGAACCCCCACCTGGGCGCCTTCCGCCGCCAGTGCGAGCGCGAGGTTGACCGCGGTGGTCGACTTGCCCACGCCTCCCTTGCCGCTCGCCACCGCGATGATGTTCTTCACGCCCGCGACGAGCTTGACCCCGCGCTGCACCGCGTGTGACGCGATCTTGTGACCGATCGTCACGTTGATCTTCCCCACCCCCGGCAGCGCGGCGATGGCACCCTGCACGAGCTTCCTCAGTGCTTCGTGCTGGCTCTTCGCGGGATAAGCGAGCTGGAGATCCACGAGCACGTTGGCGCCGTCTATCTGGAGCTTGCGCACCGTCTTCGTCGATACGAAGTCACGGCCCGTGTTGGGGTCGATGAGCGAGCGCAGGCGACCTTGAACGTCTGCTTCGGCGATGGGCATGAAACCGGGGCGGGATGATGCGGGAAGCTTGAAGTTTAAGCCCAAAAGACCTTTCGCCGGTACTCACACCCGAGGCTGCTTTGCTAAAATTGATGATTCCCCTGTCGTGTCAAAGGTTTCTCGTCGTATGTCCCGCCGCACGCTGTTCGTCACCACGGCGCTGCCCTATGCCAATGGTCCGTTCCACATCGGCCACATCATGGAATACATCCAGGCCGACATCTGGGTGCGTTTCCAGCGGATGCAGGGGCACGCGGTGCACTTCGTCTGCGCGGACGACGCGCACGGCACGCCGAACATGCTCAGGGCGGAGGCGGACGGCATCACGCCCGAGGAGCTGATCACGCGCGTCGGCGAGTCCCATCAGCGCGACTACGCGCGCTTTCACCTGAGCTACGACAACTGGTACACGACGCACAGCGCGGAGAACGCCGAGCTGTCGCAAGAGATCTACGCGAAGCTCGTCGAGGCGGCCCTGATCTACCTCAAGCCGATCGAGCAGTTCTACGATCCGGTCAAGAGCATGTTCCTGCCCGACCGCTACATCAAAGGCGAATGCCCCAAGTGCGGAACCCCGGACCAGTACGGCGACGCCTGCGAGAACTGCGGCACGACCTACGCGCCGACGGACCTCAAGAATCCCTATTCGGTGCTCACCCGCGCGAAGCCCCAGTTGCGACGTTCGGAGCACCTGTTCTTCAAGCTCTCCGATCCCGATGTCGCAAATTTTCTGCGCGACTGGACGGCACGCACGCCGCTTCAGCCCGAGGTGAAGAACAAGATCGCGGAGTGGCTTGGCGACGGCAAGCTCGCCGACTGGGACATCTCGCGCGACGCGCCGTACTTCGGCATCGAGATCAAACCGACGCCGCGGTTTCCCGAGGTCGTGGGCAAGTACTTCTACGTCTGGCTCGACGCACCGATCGGCTATCTCGCGAGCCTAAAGAATTATTTCACCTCGGGCAAGGCACGAAAGAACGGCGAGACAAGGTCCTTCGCCGAGTTCATAGCGGCTCCGGAGGTCGAGCAGTACCATTTCATCGGCAAGGACATTGTTTACCACCACACGTTGTTCTGGCCGGCAATGCTCAGGTTCTCCGGGCGCAAGCTGCCGACCAACGTCTTTGTGCACGGCTTCATCGGCGTCTCGGGCGAGAAGATGTCCAAGTCGCGCGGCACTGGGCTGAGCCCGCAGCGCTACCTCGAAGTCGGGATGAATCCCGAGTGGCTGCGCTACTACATCGCGGCCAAGCTCAACGACAAGGTCGAGGACTTCGATTTCACTGCGGAAGATTTCACGGCGCGGGTGAACAGCGACCTGGTTGGGAAGCTGGTCAACATCGCGGCGAGAGCGGCGCGGTTCGTCGCTCAGTCGGGCAACAAGCTCGCGGAGATCCGGCCTTTCGAAAACCGGCACCGCACGAGCGTGCAGGCGGCAGCGGCAGCGATCGGCGGTTATTACGACGGTCGCGAATACGGCAAGGCGATGCGCGAGATCATGCTGCTCGCCGACCAGACCAACGAGTACTTCGACCGGCTCAAGCCCTGGGATCTCGCGCGCGACAAGGCGACGCTGCCCCGAGCGCTTGAGGTCTGTTCCGAGTGCCTCGACGACTTTCGTGTCCTCTGCACAATGCTAAAGCCGGTGCTCCCGGCGCTGGCGGCGAGCGCCGAGAAATTCCTCGGCATCGAGCCGCAGCAATGGAGCGACCTGCCGCAGCAGCTCCGCCATGGTCATGAGATCAACGCCTATGCGCACCTCATGACTCGCGTCGATACCAAGCAGATCGACGCCCTCTTCGAGCCCCAGGCGCCGTCGGCGCCAACGCCGCCTGCCTCGGGTGGCGCGCCGACAGAGCGATTGACCGCTTCGTCTGTGCACGCCGGCGCCGAGACCGCCGCCAGAGCGACCTCGACGATTTCGATCGACGACTTTACCAAGATCGAGCTGCGCGTTGCACGGATCGTCAACGCCGAGCATGTCGACGGAGCGGACAAGCTTCTCAAGCTCACGCTCGACGTCGGCGAGACCGAGAACGGCGCGCCGCGGCATCGCACGGTTTTCGCGGGCATCAAGTCCGCGTATCGCCCGGAGGATCTGGTCGGGCGGCTAACGCCGATGGTGGCGAACCTGGCGCCGCGCAAGATGAAGTTCGGCGTCTCCGAAGGCATGGTGCTCGCCGCCTCGGGCGACGGTCCCGGCATATTTCTTCTCTCGCCCGATTCGGGCGCGACGCCTGGTATGCGCGTGAAGTGAAGCGGTGACCAGCGCGCTTCACCTCGTCGTCGCAGCGATCGTCGCGTGGATCGCGATCGGCGCACTCGGTCTCGCGCGGCCGCGAAGCATCCGGTACGTCGGGCGCGTGCTCTTCAACGCCGGGGCGGCGGTGGGCTTGCTGCTCGCGGCCGTGGCCCTGCTCGCGATGGGCGGGGAGGCGCGGGAGCTGGTGCTGCCGCTTGGCCTTCCCGGACTGCCGTTCCACCTGCGCCTCGACTCGCTTTCCGCTTTCTTCCTGCTGCTGCTGGGCGCGGCAGGGGCCGGGATATCGGTTTTCTCCGCGGGATATTTCCGCGCCAGCGACGGCGCGGCGCCCGGCCTGCTCTGTCTGCAATACCACACCTTCCTCGCCGCGATGGCGCTGGTCCTCGTGGCCGACGACGCGTACGTTTTCATGGTCGCGTGGGAGACGATGGCGCTCGCCTCGTTCTTCCTCGTCATCACCGATCATCGCATTCCGGAGATCCGGCGCGCTGGTTTCCTGTATCTGCTGATCGCCCACGTGGGTGCGCTTGCG
This sequence comes from Casimicrobiaceae bacterium, assembly GCA_036380055.1. Taxonomy (GTDB): domain Bacteria; phylum Pseudomonadota; class Gammaproteobacteria; order Burkholderiales; family Casimicrobiaceae; genus PALSA-1003. The sequence goes on along the minus strand of DASVFM010000056.1, from coordinate 11,191 downwards.
ATCCTGCTCTGCTTCGGGGTGTTGCAGGGAGGCAGTGGCAGCTACGCCTTCGCCTCGATGCGCTCCGCGCCCCTGTCGGCCGGTTGGGCATCGATCGCGTTCCTGCTCGCTCTCGTCGGCTTCGGCGCCAAGGCGGGGCTGCTGCCGCTGCACGTGTGGCTGCCCGAGGCGCATCCGGCTGCGCCTTCGCCCGTGTCCGCGCTGATGAGCGGCGTGATGCTAAAGACCGCCGTCTACGGCATCCTGCGCGTCACCTTCGATCTGCTCCACGGCCAGCTGTGGTGGTGGGGCGTCATCGCGCTGGTGCTCGGGCTCGCCACCGCACTCTTCGGCGTGCTCTTCGCGACCGTGCAGACTGACATGAAGCGTCTGCTCGCGTATTCCTCGATCGAGAACGTCGGCATCATCGTCGCCGGCATCGGGCTCACGATCCTGTTCAAGAGCTATGACAAGGGACTCCTGGCCGCGATAGCGCTGACGGCGACGCTCTACCACGCCCTCAACCACGCGTTCTTCAAGAGCCTGCTCTTCCTCGTCACGGGCTCGGTGCTGCACGCGACCCGGGAGCGAAGCCTCGGTCGCCTGGGCGGGTTGATCCATCGCATGCCGTGGGCAGCGTGGCTCGCGCTCGTTGGCGTGCTCGCCTGCGCGGGCCTGCCGCCGCTCAACGGCTTCGTCTCCGAGTGGCTACTGCTGCAGGCGTTTCTCTTCACGCCGAACCTCCCGCTATCGTTCGTCAACATGCTCGTCCCGCTGGCCGCAGCTGCGCTCGTGCTCGCCGCCGCGCTGGCTGCCTACGTCATGGTGAAGTTCTACGGCGTGGTCTTTCTGGGACGGCCGCGCGAACCGAATCTCGCCTACGCGCACGATGCCGGGCTCTTCGAACGCGCCGCGCTCGTGTGGTTCGCTGTCGCCTGCGTGCTTCTCGGCCTGTTCCCGGTGCAGACGATCGCGCTCCTCGACACCGTCAACTCTCTGCTCATCGGCTCGACCGTCAGCCGCCCCGGTGCCAGCTGGTGGCTGCTCGCGCCGATCGACGCGGACCGCGCGAGCTACAGCCCGGCGATCGTGCTCGTGGTCACCGCCGCTGTGCTGCTGCTCACGATCCAGATCGTGCACCGGCAGTATCACGGCCGTCTGCGCAAGGGCCCCGTGTGGGATTGCGGTTTTCCCGCGCAGACGCCGCGCATGCAGGATACCGCCGAAGGCTTCGGTCAGCCAATCCGCCAGATCTTCGAGCAGTTCTTCCGCATCGAGCGTGTGCTGCCCACGCCGTTCGACGCTGAGCCGAGATACTTCGTCAAGGCCGAGGATCATTTCTGGTACTGGCTCTACCTGCCGTTGGCCCGCCTCGCGGAGCGAGCGGCAAGGCTGATCGGGCTGCTCCAGCAGGGCCGGATCTCGGTGTACCTCGTGTACAGCTTCCTGACACTGCTCGCGCTGCTGTCCTTCGTGCGCTGAGAGTCGTGGACAGGCAATGAACGCGACCGACTTCCTCTCGCAGCTCCTCCAGCTCGCCGTGGCGCTGTTTCTGGCGCCGCTGCTGCTCGGTTGGGTGAATCAGTGCCGCGCGTGGCTGCAGAACCGCAGCGCCCCGTCTCTGTTCCTGCCCTACCGCACGATCCGCAAGCTCTTCCACAAGGATGCGGTGGTTGCGGAGAACGCGTCGGCGATCTTCCGCATCACACCTTATGTCGTGTTCTCGGCTATGGCGCTCGCCGCGGCGATCGTGCCCTCGCTCGCCACCGATCTCCCGTTCGCCCGCGCCGCCGACGCCATCGCGCTGGTCGGTCTCTTCGCGCTCGCCCGCGTCTTCATCGCCCTCGCCGCGATGGATCTCGGCACCGCCTTCGGCAGCCTCGGCGCGCGCCGCGAGATGTTCGTCGGCTTCCTCGCCGAGCCGGCATTGCTGATGGTGTTGTTCACGGCCTCGCTCATCTCCGGCGCGACGCTGCTGCCCACGATCGTCGACGCGCTCGCGCACCGGCAGTTCGCGATCTATCCGAGCCTCGCCTTCGCCGGCGTGGCGTTCACCATGGTGTCGCTCGCCGAGAACGCGCGTATCCCGGTCGACAACCCTGCCACGCATCTCGAGCTGACGATGATTCACGAGGCCATGATCCTCGAGTACTCGGCGCGGCACCTGGCATTGATCGAGTGGGCCTCGGCGCTGAAGCTTTTCAACTACTCGTGCATCGGCTTGGCGCTCTTCCTTCCGTTCGGGATCGCCGAGGCAGGCGCAGGCTGGGAGGGCCTACTGCGCGCCGCCCCGGTGCTCGTCGCGAAACTCATGGTGGGCGGCTTCGCTCTGGCGCTGATCGAGACAGTTTCGGCCAAGATGCGCATCTTCCGCGCGCCGGAATTCCTCGGCACGGCCTTTCTGCTCGCCGTGCTGGCAATGCTGGTCAACCTGCTGCTGGGGAGCTGAGGCGCGATGAGCACGGTCCCGCTCTGGGCGCAACTGATCAACCTGCTCGCCGCCGTGCTGCTGCTGCTTGCGTTCGCCATGCTGGCGCAGCGCCGCGTGCTGACGCTGATCGACCTCTTCGCAGCCCAGGGTCTTGCGCTCGCCTGCTCCACCGCCATCGTCGCCTATGCAACGGGGCAGCCGCACCTGTTCTGGTCGGCGGGGCTCACGCTCGTGCTCAAGGTCGGCGTGCTGCCGTGGCTGCTGCACCGGCTCATCCGCCAGCTCGACGTGCGCTGGGACGTCGAGGGCCTCATCAACATTCCCACCACCATGCTGATCGGCATCGTGCTCGTGGTGTTCGCCTTCAATCTCGCCTACCCGATCGCGCAGCTCGCCAGCACCGTCACCCGCGCGACCCTGGGCATCGCCATGGCGAGCGTGATGCTCTCCTTCCTGATGATGATCACGCGGCGCAAGGCGGTGCCGCAGGTCATCGGGTTCCTGTCGATGGAGAACGGACTCTTCTTCGCGGCGACGAGCGCGACCTACGGCATGCCGCTCGTGGTCGAGCTCGGCATCGCGCTCGACGTTCTCGTCGGCATGCTCATCCTCGGCGTCTTCTTCTTCCAGATCCGCGAGCAATTCGATAGCCTCGATCTGAAGCACCTCGAGCGCCTGCGCGAGGACGACGGGACCGTGCAATGACCGAAGTCCTCGCCGTGCTCTGCATGCCACTGGCCGGTGCCGTGCTGCTGGCGATCGTGGGCGCGCGGTCCGTCGGCCCCCTGATCAACGTAGGCGCGAGCCTCGCGACCTGGCTCGCGTCGATCGCACTCACGGTTCGCGTGGCGGGCACGGGCCCGATGCTGGTCGCCGACAAGCTCTTCTTCGTCGACCCGTTCAATGTCTTCCTAGTGGCGCTCACGGCGTTCGTGGGGTTCACGACTTCGATCTTCTCGCGGCCGTACATGCAGATCGAGCAACGGCACGGGCGGCTGACTGCGGCGCGGCTGCGCCTCTATCACAGCATGTACCAGCTGTTCAATTTCACGATGCTGCTTGCGTTGCTGACCAACAACATGGGCATTCTCTGGGTAGCGCTCGAGGCCGCGACATTGACCACCGTGCTGCTCGTCTCGCTCTACCGGACGCCGGAGAGCCTCGAGGCCGCCTGGAAGTACTTCATCCTCTGCGGCGTTGGGATCGCCCAGGCGCTCTTCGGCACGATCCTGCTGTATTTCGCGGCGGAGAAGGTCCTCGGCGCCGGGGGGGACGCGCTGCTGTGGACCGAGTTGAACTCGGTTAAGGGCGCGCTGGAGCCCACGGTGCTCTCGCTCGCGTTCGTCTTCCTGCTCGTCGGCTACGGGACGAAGGTCGGCCTGGTGCCGCTGCACAACTGGCTTCCCGATGCGCACGCCGAGGGACCGACGCCGGTCTCGGCGGTGCTCTCCGGGCTGCTCCTGAACGTCGCGCTGTACGCCGTGATCCGCTGCAAGGTGCTCGTGGAGGGCTCGCTGCAAAGCCTGTTCGCCAAAGGGCTGCTGATGGGCTTCGGACTGCTCTCGGTGGTCGCCGCGGCCTTCCTGCTCTCGCGCCAGAAGGACATCAAGCGGCTGTTCGCATACTCGTCCATCGAGCACATGGGCATCATCACCTTCGCCTTCGGGATGGGCGGGCCGATCGCCAACTTCGCGGGGCTGCTGCACATGACCGTGCACTCGCTCACCAAGTCGGCGATTTTCTTCGCGGTCGGACACGCGGCACAGAAAGCCGGCACGCAGATGATCGACGGCATCCGCGGCCTCATCACGGTAAGCCCGATGATCGGCTGGGGCCTCGCGCTGGGATCGCTCGCGATCCTGGGCATGCCGCCCTTCGGCGTGTTCGCGAGCGAGTTCCTGATCCTCACCTCGGCGATGCGCGAGCAGCCCTGGGCGACGCCGCTGCTGCTGCTCGCGCTCGGGGTCGCGTTCGCGGCGGTGTTCTCCAAGGTGCAGCCGATGGTGTTCGGCGAGGCGACGGTGGCTCGGCTCCCGCACCGGCCCGCGATGACACCGGTGTTCGTCCACATGGCGATCGTGCTCATGCTCGGATTGTGGATTCCGCCGTTTCTCGCCGATTGGTACCTGCAGGCGGCGAGACTGATCGGCTGACTTGGCCATGAACGTCGCTCCGCTCGGAATCGCAGCCGCCACGCTCCTCTGCCCGCTGCCGGCGCAACGCTGCCCGGTGAGCTCGGGCCAGCTCATCACCGCCTGCCGGCTGGCGTGGGAGCACGGCGGCCAGCTCGTCGCCCTCTGGGCCACCGACGATCGCGACCGCGAGCGCGGCTTCTGCCTGCGGGTGCTGCTGCGCGACGCGGAGGGCCTGACGCTGCTCGAGCATACGCTGCCCGATGGCGAGGCCCGCTATCCCAATCTGGCGGAGATCTTTCCCGTGGCCAATCGCATGCAGCGCACGGCCTTCGATCTGAGCGGCGCGCAGTGCGATGCCGACGACCAGCGTCCGTGGACGTGGCAGGCGGCGTGGCCCATCGACCGCTTTCCTCTGCGACGCGACTTCGAGTCCTCCCCGAAGTGGGAACCGGGCCAGGAGGATTACGCGTTCGTGCGCGTGGTCGGCGAGGGCGTCCACGAGATCCCCGTCGGGCCCGTACACGCCGGGATCATCGAGCCGGGACACTTCCGCTTCCAGGTGGTCGGCGAGAAGGTGCTTCGCCTCGAAGAACGCTTGGGCTACGTGCACAAGGGGATCGAGAAGCGCTTCGAGGCTCTGCCGATCGCCGAGGGTGGCCGCCTTGCCGGGCGCGTCTCGGGCGACAGCACGGTGGCCTACACCTGGGCGTACGCGCAGGCGCTGGAGGCGATGACGGAAGTCGCGGTGCCACCGCGCGCGCTGTGGCTGCGCGCGCTCTGTCTGGAGCGGGAGCGGCTGGCGAACCATCTGGGCGACCTCGGTTATCTCGGCAACGACGGTGGCTTCGCCGTTGGCCTCGCGCAGTTCTCGCGCCTCAAGGAGGACGTTCTGCGCCTGAACCGTGAAGCGCTCGGCCACCGGTTGCTGATGGATGTCATCGTTCCTGGCGGCGTGGCGCGCGATCTCGCTCATGGCGCGGCCGCCGTGATCCGCGACCAGTGTGTCGCGCTCGGGCGCGAGATTCGCGTCCTGCGCGGCATCTACGACGAGCACGCGGGCCTGCAGGATCGCTTCCGCGGCTGCGGGCGAGTGACGCCCGAGCTGGCGGCGCAGCTCGGCCTCACCGGGTTCGCGGCGCGCGCGAGCGGCGTCGCGGGCGATGTGCGGACTGACTTCCCTACACCGCCTTACGACACGCTGGCCGTGCGCGCGGCGAGTCATCGCGACGGAGACGTCGCGGCGCGAGTCGCTATCCGCTTCGACGAGGCGCTGGAATCGCTGCGGCTCGTCGAGCGCATCGCGAACGGCCTGCCCGAAGGCGACTTCGCCGCGCCGCTGCCCGAGGTGCCCGCGTTCCGGCTCGCGCTCGGCTGCGTTGAAGCCTGGCGTGGCCCCGTCACCATCGCGCTCGAGAGCGGCCCGGAAGGCACGATCCGGCGCTGCCATCCGCACGATCCGTCGTGGCAGAACTGGCCCGTGCTCGAGCACGCGATCATCGGCAACATCGTTCCCGACTTCCCGCTCATCAACAAATCGTTCAACCTTTCCTACTCCGGGCACGACCTCTGACCATGTTGTACCTGCTGCGCCAGATCGCGAGGACGGGCATCAAGACCGAGCCCCCGCCGGCGGCGGCCGATGAGATGCGGCTCGCCGCAAGGCTGCAGGAGGACATCCTGCGCATCGTCGGGCGCGCCCTCGCGATCCGCCAGGTCGACGCCGGCTCCTGCAACGGTTGCGAACTGGAGATCCATGCGCTGGGCAATCCCTATTACAACATCGAAGGCCTCGGGATCCGCTTCGTCGCGAGCCCGCGCCACGCCGACATGCTGCTCGTGACCGGCCCGGTGTCCAAGCACATGGCGATCGCCCTGCAGCGCACGTACGATGCGACGCCGGACCCGAAGCTCGTCGTCGCCGTAGGCGACTGCGGCTGCACGGGCGGCGTATTCGGCGAGAGCTACGCGAGCCTGGGTCGGGTTGCCAACGTGATTCCCGTCGACGCCGAGGTCCCGGGCTGCCCTCCCTCGCCCACGGCGCTCCTGCAGGGAATCCTCGCGGCGCTCCGCAAATAGCCCGCTACCCTTGAAATCCGGGGCGTCGTCGCCATGTTGCTTGCATCGGCGGCGAAGCGATGCTGCCTAGCGAATTCAAGGAGAGAGCGTATGACCAGTCTGTTGCGTTACCAGAGCCCGCTTGATCGGGTGTTCGACCGCGCGTTCGGTGGATTCTTCGCGCCGGTCAATGGCAGCGATGGCTTGAACGGCGGCTCGATCGACCTCGATGTCGTCGAGACCCCGGAAGCCTACATCGTCAAGGCCGAAGTCCCGGGCGTGGCAAAGGACAAGATCGAAGTCAAGGTCGAAGACCGCGACGTGACGATCGGCGTCGAGTATCGCGAAGAGCTCGAAGCGAACGGCAAGGCGCTGTGGCGCGAACGGCGCGTCGGCAAGGCATCGCGGGCGATCCGCCTGCCGGAGTCGGTCGATGCCAACGCGGCCCAGGCAAAGCATGTCGATGGCGTTCTGCAGCTCACGCTGCCGAAGATCGCCAAGACGAACAGCAAGCAGATTACGATCCAGTAATTCCGGCTGTCAGAATTCCGTTTCGGGCAAAAAAAGAGCGCGGCTTCGGCCGCGCTTTTCCGTGGAGAAGAGCTAGCCGCCGTCCGGGCGCCGGTCGGAGGGCGCCTTGCCGCTTCCGAAGCGGTCGTAGATGTCATCCTCGTCGAGATGGCCGAAGACGTAGGATGCCTCGAGCCACATGACGTTGATGATGCCGAAGGCGAGCGCGGCCCCGAGGCCGAGGATCCAAGTGAAATACCACATGAGTCGCCCTTTCAGTAGCCGCCGCGGTTCGTTTCGGTGACCTTGCCGCGCATCACGCGGTACACCCATCCGGTATATGCGAGCACGATCGGCAGGAACAGAAGCACGACCCAAAACATGATCTGCAGCGTGCGATGGCTCGAAACCGCGTCGTAGACGGTCAGGCTGCTCTTCGGATCGCTCGACGAAGGCATGATGAAGGGGAAGAGCGAGAGACCCGCAGTCAGCAGCACGCCGGCGATGCCAAGGGAGGACAGCACGAACGCGGCTCCCGCGCGGCGGGCCCGCGAGGCGACGATTGCGAGCAGCGCTCCGGCGAAGGCGAGGACAGGCGCCAGGACCGTCCATGGATGCTGTCCGTAGTTGCCGAGCCACCCGCCGCGCACGCGCTCGACGGTCTTGACCAGCGGCGTCAGGGCGGTATCCGGCGACGGCATGCTGACGATGCGAAAGCCATCGATTCCCGTGCTGACCCAGATGCCGGCCGCCGCGAACGCGGCCAGAAACACGACGCCGCACGCGAGCGCCGCCTGCCGGGCACGCGCCTGCAAGGCTCCTTCGGTTCGTAGTTGCACGTAGATAGCGCCGTGCATCGCGAGCATGCCGAGGCTGACGATCCCGGCGACCAGAGCAAACGGGTTGAGCAACCCGATGAACGAACCCGTGTAGAAAACGCGCATGTCCGCGTCGAAGTGGAACGGAAGGCCGAGCAAAAGATTGCCGAAGGCGACGCCGAAGACCAGCGCCGGCACCGTGCCGCCCGCGAAGAGTCCCCAGTCCCAGACGCTTCGCCAGCGCGGGTGCTCCACCTTGTTCCGGTATTCGATCCCGACCGGGCGGAAGAACAGCGAGAAAAGGGTGAGGATCAGCGCAACGTAGAGGCCCGAGAAGGCCGCGGCGTAGACCAGCGGCCACGCCGCAAACGTCGCGCCGCCTGCCGTGATGAACCACACCTGGTTGCCTTCCCAGGTAGGAGCGATCGAATCGAGCATCACGCGGCGCTCTGCATCGGTGCGGCCGACAAACGGCAGCAGAGTCCCCACGCCCAGATCGAATCCATCCAGGATCGCGAAGCCGATGAGCAGAACGCCCAGGAACAGCCACCAGATCAGCTTGAGCGTCGCGTAGTCGAATACGTAGATCATGACGCGGTCCCCGCTGCGGCCGCGCCTTTCTCGGCGTCATGGCGACCGGTGCCCAGGCTCGACGGACCCGCGCGCGCGTACTTGAACATCAGGTAGAGCTCCACGATGAGGAGCCCGGTATAGAAGACGACGAATCCGCCGAGGCTGAAGTAGAGTTGACCGGTCGACACCGACGACACCGACAAGTGCGTCGGCAGCACTTCGCTGATCGACCAGGGCTGGCGGGCATACTCGGCTACGATCCAGCCGAGCTCGGAAGCGATCCAGGGCAGCGGAATAGTCCACAGCGCCAGGTGCATAACCCAGCGGTTGCGATAAAGACGGCGTCGCGCAAGCAGATAGAACGCGGCCGCGAAGATGAACAGGAACCAGAAGCCGAGACCCACCATAAACCGGAACGACCAGAACACCGGTGCGACCTGCGGGATCGTGTCTGCGACCGCCTGTTTTATCTGCTCCGGCGTGGCATCGACGACCCGGTCGGTGTACTTGCGCATCAGCAGCCCGTAACCGAGATCGGCCTTGGTTCGATCGAACTCCACCTTCGCCTCGGGGGAGCGATCGCCGGTGCGAAGCTTCTGCAAGGCGGCGTACGCCGTGATGCCGTTACGGATGCGCGCCTCGTGCTCGACCTTGAGGTCCTTGATGCCCTTCACCGGCGTGTCGACCGAGCGCGTGGCGATCAGCCCCATGAGCCAGGGAACCTTGATCGCGTATCGCGTCGTCTCGCTCGCTTGGTCGGGCCACCCGAATATTGTGAAGGACGCCGGCGGCGGCTCCGTCTCCCACTCGGCCTCGATCACGGCCAGCTTCACCTTCTGCACCTCGCCGGTGGTATAGCCCGATTCGTCTCCGAGAACGATGACCGACAGGGCCGAGGCGAGGCCGAAGCCCGCCGCCACGGCGAAGGAGCGCACCGCAAACGGCAGGTCCCGCAGGCGCAGGAGGTAATACGACGAGATGCCGAGAACGAACATCGATGCAGTTACGTAGCCGGCCGCGACCGTGTGCACGAACTTGACGCCCGCGACAGGGTTGAACAGCAGGTCGGCGAAGCTCGTGAGCTCCATGCGCATGGTCTCGGCGTTGAACTCCGCGCCGACCGGATTCTGCATCCACGCGTTGGCGATGAGGATCCACAGCGCCGAAAGGTTCGAGCCCAGCGCGACGAGAAACGTGACCAGGAGGTGCGTGACCTTCCCCATCCGGTCCCAGCCGAAGAAGAACATGCCGACGAACGTCGACTCGAGGAAAAACGCCATCAACCCCTCGATCGCGAGCGGGGCGCCGAAGATGTCGCCGACGTAGTGCGAGTAGTAGGCCCAGTTGGTGCCGAACTGGAATTCCATCGTGATTCCGGTCGCCACCCCCATCACGAAATTGATACCGAAGAGCTTCCCCCAGAACTTCGTCATGTCCCGAAAGACCTCCTTGCCGGTCATCACGTAAACCGATTCCATGATGACCAGGATCCACGACAGTCCGAGCGTTAGCGGGACGAACAGGAAGTGATAGAGCGCCGTTACGGCGAACTGCAGGCGCGACAGATCGACGACTTCAGCGGTCGGCACTTGCAGACTCCTTCGGAGCGGAGTTACCGGTGAGGTGTGCGCCGACCTGCCCCGCGTCGATCGTCATGTAGCGCGCCATCGGATGGCTGAAGAACGCCCACCACAGAAAGGTGAGCGCGGCGAACTTGACGATCAGGACGATCGTGATTTCGCGCGCGAGCGGGCTCCATCGTTTCCGCCAAGGCGGTCGCGTCACGGGTTCGGCCAGGCGCATCCCGTTCGACATCAGCGGCTACGATGTAATCGCTTCGTAGTCCAAGCGTAGCATAATCGTTTACGGACAACGGTGAACCCTAGGGCGGCAATGCGGGCGGGCCCCCTGCTTTCGATGCAAGGTCATGAGATTTGCAACCTTCGCTCCGGCGTATGAAGCTCGCTCGATGCGACCCACTTCACGGGCGATCGACCGCTCCCGGGCGTTTGAGCAACGACCCCCAGCAAGACTAGCAGGCGGGCGCTACGCTCTCGCTGCCCACTAGCAACTCCAGCAGGCCCTACGCGAGCAACGAGGGATCGGAGCGCACGGGGCAGCAATCTCGGTCTTGCCGGCGTCGGGTGGCAGCACCCCTGGGGCGGCGGTCTCTGGTGCGCGAAACCAAAAGTGCCCGTCGCTGCCTGCCCCGGTGACCACCACTTTTTGCGGTGCAATATTCGCTTGACTATGATCAAGGTCGAGAGCTATAGAAGAGTATAAGCTTTTGATTATTAATTCTAGGCGCGATCGGTAGCCAAGCAGACGTTTGGCTCATATCCCCGAGGAAATCATGGACATCGGCAAACAACTGGCCCGCGGCCAGGACATCTCCATCAAGGCATCTCTCGTTTTCGCGAAGCGCACCAAAATTGCGCAGCAGCACTTTGCTCAGCGCGTGCGACAGGCGATCGGCGACAACGGCCTCACGGATGCGGGCAAGCCCGTGGCGCCCTGGACTGCCTGGTCTGGGTGGTACGACTACTTTGTCGACCTGACCCAGCGCTCCGTCCTGTTCTGGGACACCATGCGCCAGCGCGGCAACGCATTCGTCGAGCACACCGCCGAGGGATTGCGTCCGGTGCTGCACTTCAAGTACGAGATCGTGCTCGACGCGCGCAAGTTCGCGC
>DASVFM010000055.1:0-10377 GCA_036380055.1 Casimicrobiaceae bacterium | reverse complement strand
TCGACCTGACCCAGCGCTCCGTCCTGTTCTGGGACACCATGCGCCAGCGCGGCAACGCATTCGTCGAGCACACCGCCGAGGGATTGCGTCCGGTGCTGCACTTCAAGTACGAGATCGTGCTCGACGCGCGCAAGTTCGCGCGCGCAGTGAATTACGCGCTGGTGCGCATCATCCCTCCGGAAGGAGTGACGGTCGATCCGAAGCGCCGTCCCTACGTCGTCATCGATCCACGCGCCGGACACGGTCCCGGCATCGGCGGCTTCAAGGACGATTCCCAGGTCGGCGTCGCGCTGCGCGAGGGCCATCCGGTCTACTTCGTGATCTTCTTCCCGCAGCCCGAACCGGGCCAGACCCTGCTCGATGTCTGCGAGGCCGAGAAGCAGTTCGTGCGCAAGGTGCGCGAGTTGCACCCGGACAGCGCCAAGCCGGCGATCATCGGCAACTGCCAGGGCGGCTGGGCCGCGATGATGCTTGCCGCCGCCGATCCCGACGACACCGGCCCGATCGTGATCAACGGCGCCCCGATGTCGTACTGGGGCGGCGCGTGGGCCGAGGGTGAAGGCGACAACCCGATGCGCTACGCCGGCGGCATGCTCGGGGGCACCTGGCTTTCGTCGTTTGCCGCCGACCTCGGCAACGGCATCTTCGACGGCGCGTATCTGGTCGAGAACTTCGAGAACCTCAACCCCGCGAACACATTCTGGGACAAGTACTACCACGTCTTCGCCAATGTCGATACCGAGCCTCCGCGGTTCCTCGAATTCGAGCGTTGGTGGGGCGGCTTCTACCTGATGAATCGCGAGGAGATCGAGTGGATCACGCAGAATCTCTTCGTCGGGAACAAACTCTGGTCGGGTACGACCAAGGGGAGAGGCGGCAAGGTCTTCGATCTGAAAGAGATCAAGGCCCCGATCATCCTGTTCGCCTCGATGGGCGACAACATCACGCCGCCGCAGCAGGCATTCAACTGGGTGGCGGACGTCTACGGCTCGACGGACGAGATCAAGGCCCGCGGCCAGGTCATTGTAGGGTTGCTGCATCAGGATGTCGGACACCTGGGGATCTTTGTCTCCGGCAAAGTGGCGAAGAAGGAGCACGCGCAGATCGTGTCGGTGCTGAAGTCGATCGAAGCGCTGCCTCCGGGCTTGTACGGCATGGCGATCCAAGAAAAGAAGGGTAGCAACGGCAAGATCGAATACGAGGTCGAGTTCAGGGAACTTCAGCTCGAAGAGGTGGCCGCACGACTCAACCGCTTCAAGCGGGCCGACGAGAGGCCATTCGAAGCCGTGGCCGAAATTTCGGAGTTCACTCAGCGTGCTTACGAGCTTTTCGCGCAGCCGACGATCCAGGCGATGTCCAACGAGTTCACCGCGAAGCTCGCGCGGCAGTTCCACCCGCTGCGGGCGCAGCGCTGGGCCGCATCAGACTTGAACCCCTGGCTGGCGTGGCTTGGCCCGGCGGCGCAGATGGTCAAGGCGCAGCGCAAGGCGCTTCCCGCCGACGCGCCCGCGCGCAGGTGGGAGAAGATGGGTGCCGAAATCATTAGCGCTTCGCTGGACTATTATCGTGAAATTCGCGACGCCACGAGCGAGGCGGCGTTCTTCCAGACCTACGGCAACATCTTCTCGCTCTACCTTGCGGACAAGTACGAGGCCGAAGCGCAGGCCGAAACCGTCGCCGATCCGCGCGAGCTGCCGGTCGTCAAGGAAGCGCTGGCTTCTATCGAGGAAGGGGCTTATCCGGAGGCGGTCACACGCGTGGCGGCGCTGATCTTCCCGCGTGGCGAGGCGCTGCCGCTGGCGAGGTTCGTGCTCAAGAAGGAGCTGGTCAACGAGTACGGAGACCTGCTGCCGAAGCTCGCACCCCACGAGTGGCGCAGGATCCGGGGCGAGCAGGAGATCATCGTGCGCTACGAGCGCGAGAAAGCGCTCGAAACGCTGCCTCTGCTCGTCGCCGACCCCGCGGATCGAGATCGGCTCATCACGCTCGCCAGGCGCTTGCTCGCCGACGAGCGCGTTCAGCGCAACAAGGCCTCGCCGGAGCAGATCGCGACGCTCAAGGCGATCGCGGGCGTCCTGCGGGTTGAGCCGGTCGAGCCTCGCGTGGCACTGGTCAAGAAAGTAGCAGGAAGGTGACAGCCATGACGACTGCAACGAAAGCACCCAAAGCGCGGACTGAGGCGCTGCGGCCCGAGAAGGCTCGGGCCCACGAGAAGTACCAACGCCTCATCGACTTCTGCAAGACGCTGCCGCCGGTGCCTACCGCGATCGCGCATCCGTGCGACCAGACTTCGCTCCAGGGAGCGGTCGATGCGGCGCGCATGGATCTCATCGAACCGATCCTGGTTGGGCCGCGCGCACGCATCGAGGAAGTCGCCAAGCAGAACAAGATCGATATCTCGGGACTGGAGATCGTCGAGGCGCCTTTCAGCCACGCCTCCGCCGAGAAGGCGGTCGAGCTCGTGCGCCAGGGAAGGGCCGAGGCCCTGATGAAAGGGAGCCTCCATACCGATGAGTTGATGGCCGCGGTCGTCAATCGCGAGGCGGGACTGCGCACCGCGCGGCGCATCAGCCACTGCTTCGTGCTCGACGTCCCGACGTACTCGGAGACGCTGATCCTCACCGATGCCGCGGTGAACATCGCCCCGACGCTCGAGGACAAGGTCGACATCGTGCAGAACGCAATCGATCTGGCGCACGCGCTGCGGTTCAGCGAGGTGCGGGTGGCGATCCTGTCGGCGATGGAGACCATCAATCCGAAGGTGCCTTCGACCATCGAGGCCGCGGCGCTGTGCAAGATGGCTGACCGGGGTCAGATCACCGGCGCGATCCTCGATGGCCCGCTCGCGCTGGACAACGCGATCAGCCTCGAATCCGTGAAGATCAAAAAGATCGAATCACCGGTGGCCGGTCGGGCGAACGTACTGGTCGTTCCCGACCTTGAAGCCGGCAACATGCTCGCGAAGAGCCTCTCGTTCCTCGCCGGTGCCGATGCCGCCGGCATCGTGCTCGGCGCGCGCGTGCCGGTCATCCTCACGAGCCGCGCCGACCCGGTGATGAGCCGGCTCGCATCATGCGGAATCGCGGTGCTCGTGGCCTACGCCCGCCGCCAAGCAACCAAAGCGGTGGCGTGACGTGCCCGATGCAATTGCCGTTCTCAACGCGGGTTCCTCGAGCCTCAAGTTCTCGGTCTTCTCGGACCTCGAAGGAAAGCTCGGGCTGATCGCGCGCGGTCAGACCGAAGGCCTCTACACTGCTCCGCGCTTCAGCGCCAAGGACCGCGCAGGAAGAACGTTCGGCGAGAAATCCTGGGGCGACGGCGTCAAGCTGGGACACGACGGCGCACTCGAACATCTGGTCGCGTTCCTGCGCTCCGAACTTGGCCGGCAGAAGCTCGTCGGCGTCGGTCACCGCGTGGTTCACGGCGGCCTCGAATACAGCCACCCCGTTCGCGTCGATGCAACCGTGCTCACGGCGCTGGAAAAATATGTACCGCTCGCGCCGCTGCATCAGCCGCACAACCTCGCGCCCATCCGCACCCTGCTGGAGCGCGCCCCCGAATTGCCGCAGATCGCCTGCTTCGATACCGCGTACCACCGCGTGCAACCCGAAGTGGCTCAGGCATTCGCTCTGCCGCGTTCGATCACCGAGCGCGGCGTGCGACGCTACGGCTTCCACGGGCTGTCCTACGAATACATCGCGCACACCTTCCCGGCGCAGGACGCCAAAGCCGCCGCGGGCAGGGTGATTGTCCTGCATCTGGGCAACGGCTCGAGCATGTGCGCGATGGCGAACGGGCGCAGCATGGCCAGCACGATGGGTTTCACCGCGGTCGACGGGCTGCCGATGGGCACTCGCTGTGGCAGCCTAGACCCCGGGGTGATCCTCTATCTGCTCGACGAGATGAAGATGGACGCGCGGGCGATCGAGAAGCTGATCTACCAGCAGTCTGGGCTGCTCGGCGTCTCGGGAGTTTCGAGCGACATGCGGACGCTGCTCGAAAGCCGAGAAGCGGGCGCGAAGGCCGCGATCGATCTCTACGTATACCGCATCGGACGCGAGCTCGGATCTCTTGCCGCCGCGCTCGGCGGCCTCGATGCCATTGTGTTCACGGCCGGAATCGGCGAGAACAGTGCCGCGTTGCGCGAGCGCGTCTGCCGCGAGGCGCGCTGGCTCGGCATCGAGCTCGACCCGGCCGCGAACGCCGCCGGCGGCCCACGCATCAGCGCGGTGGCAAGCCGCGTCTCGGCCTGGGCGATACCGACCAACGAGGAACTGATGATCGCCCGCCATACGCGGGCGCTGCTCAAGGAAACGGCCACGCAATGACTAGCGACAGCAAGACCCCTGTCCTCGCCGGCAAGAAGGCGCTGGTGGTGGGCATCGCCAACGACTCCTCGATCGCCTACGGCTGCGCGAGAGCGTTCCGCGAGCTCGGCGCAGAGATCGCCATCACCTACGTCAACGAAAAAACACGAACCTACGTCGAGCCGCTCGCCCGCGAGCTGGAGGCGCCGATATTCATGCCGCTCGACGTCTCCACCCCCGGGATGCTCGAGGCGGTCTTCGACCGGATTGCGAAGGACTGGGGCACGCTCGACATCCTCGTGCATTCGATCGCCTACGCGCCGAAGCAGGATCTGCAGGGTCCGCTCGTGAATTGCTCGGCGGAAGGCTTCAAGCAGGCGATGGACGTCTCCTGTCACTCGTTCGTGCGCATGGCGCGCCTCGCGGTCCCGCTGATGAAGAACGGCGGAACCCTGTTCGCAATGAGCTACTACGGCGCCAACAAGGTCGTGCCGAACTACAACGTGATGGGCCCCGTGAAGGCTGCGCTCGAGGCGTCGTGCCGCTACCTCGCGTACGAGCTCGGCGACAAGGGCATCCGCGTGCACGCGATCTCGCCGGGTCCGCTCAAGACCCGGGCCGCCTCCGGGCTCAAGGACTTCGATCTGCTCCTCAACGAAGCCGCTCAGCGGGCGCCGCTGGGGGAGCTCGTCGACATCATGGACATCGGCTTCACCTGCGCCTTCCTCGCCACGCCCTACGCGCGCCGCCTGTCGGGCGAGACGCTGTACGTCGACGGTGGCGTAAACATCATGGCGTGAGGTGAAAGCGCCGGACCCAGGAGATCGATCAATGAGACTGTGGATGGGCAACATCGCACCCGGCACCAGCGACGAGGAGATCAAGGAGCTGGTGAAGAAGTACGCTCCCGAGCTGACGTGCAACAAGATCGAGCGCGTCGAGGGCACCGGCTCGCGCCCGGGCGCAATGCTCGAAATCACCGGCGGGGAAATGGGCGCGCTCGAGAAGCTTAGCTTGCGCTTGAACGGCATCTACTGGAAGGAGCGCGAGCTGGTCTGTCAGAAGCTCGTGCATTGAATTGTCACCGGCACCGTCGCGGCCGTGAGCGGTCCGGTTCCGCAATGGATGCTCAACGCGCTCGCGGCCGGCACCGTCTTCACGGTGATGTTCTCGGTCGGGCTCGGCGTCGCCTTGGCCGAGCTTGGACTGGTCTGGCGGCGGCCCGGCCTGATGCTACGCGGGCTCTTCTCGGTGCTGGTGGCCGTCCCTGCGCTGGCGCTGGTCATCGCCCGCCTGTTCGATTTCCCCCGCTTCGTGGAGATCGGGGTCATCCTGATGGCGATCTCGCCTGGGGCGCCCGTCGCCCTGCGCCGGTCGCTCGGTGCCGGCGGGCATCGAGCCTTCGCGCCGAGCCTGCAGATCTGTGTTGCCCTCCTCGCCGTTGTTTCCATGCCTCTGTCGATAGCAGCGCTCAATCAGCTGTACGCGGGGCGCGCCAGCATCACGTCCTGGAGCGTCGCGAAGCAGGTGTTCGTCGCACAGTTGCTGCCGCTCGCCCTGGGAATGGCCGCGAGGCGGCTCCAACCGTCGCTCGCCGAGCGGCTCGGGCCCGTGCTCGCCAAGGCGGGGAATGTGCTGCTCGTGCTGCTCGTTGTCGCGATTCTCGTCGACGTGTGGCAGGTTACGATGGACGCCGGCGTGCGCGTCTGGCCTGCCATCGTGCTCATGACCGTCGCGGCTCTGGCGATCGGCCATCTGCTCGGGGGCCCCGACCCGGCGACGCGGACCGCGGTGGCGATCAGCAGCGCATTGCGCAATCCGGGGCTGGCGCTGCTGGTTGCAACCTTGAACGCCGCTCCGCCGACGATCACCGGAGTGGTGCTAGCCTATGTCCTGGTGAGCGCACTGCTAGTCGTCCCCTACATCGTGTGGCGCCGTCGCGCGACGCTCGTCTCGTAGGCTCGTCGTGCGTCAAATGCAGTCAGCGCCACGGAGGATCGTCATGGCGAAGCAAACGATGCGTACCTTCCGCGTAAGATCTCTGTTGTTTCTCTCTGCTGTGCTGGTCAGCGGGCCGCTAGCGGCCGCGACCGCACTGCCGGCGCCGTATGAAGACCTCGTCCAGGTGAGGTCGAGGAATCTGGATGCGGTATACCTGCTGCCCGGCGTCGATTATCGCGCCTACTCGAAAGTCATGATCGACCCCGTTCAGGTGTCCTTCCGCAAGGACTGGGTCAAGGAGACGAATCGCTCGCGCGGAGTGTCGCGGCGGATTAACGAGCAGGACGCGGAGCAGATTGCGCAGACCGCCCGCTCGGGCTTCGAATCGATCTTCGCGGATGCCTTCAAGAAAAAGGGGTACGAGGTCGCAACCGCGCCGGCACCCGATGTCTTGCGCCTCTCGCCGGCGATCGCAAATCTGTACATCAACGCACCTTTGCCGTCGGGACCGGGAGTGAGCCGCACCTATACCGTCGAGGCAGGCGGGGCGACGTTCGTTTTGGAGGCCCGCGACTCGACTACCGGCGCCGTTCTCGGGCTCGCGATCGACAAACGCGCGACGCGCCGCTCGGGGCCGGCCACGTTGACCTCGAGTGTCACCAACCGCGCCGACTTCGCGGACCTGTTCACGCGCTGGGCCGACATCTGCGTGAAGGGCTTCGAACAATTGAAAGCGTCGGCCCCATCCGATACAGGGCCGGGCAAGAAGAATTAACGTATAGGTTCCGCGAATTCCGGACGGTCATCGTGCCCGAACCGCTGCTGATCGCACGCAACGCCGCCGTCGAGCTGTGCCTGCTGCCGGCGCTCGGAAATCGTCACGGGCTCATCACCGGCGCCACAGGCACCGGAAAGACGGTAACGCTGCAGGTGATCGCCGAGCGCTTCAGCGCGATCGGCGTGCCGGTGTTCATGGCGGATGTGAAGGGCGACCTCGCCGGGATCAGTCAGCCGGGCGCGGCCTCGCCCAAGCTCAGCGAGCGGCTAAAGCAGATCGGTGCGGCGGAGCCGAAGTTCGCTGCGTGCCCGACCGTATTCTGGGACGTGTTCGGCGAGCAAGGTCACCCGGTGCGCGCCACGGTCTCCGATCTCGGCCCGCTGCTTCTCGCGCGCATCCTGAATCTCAACGAGACCCAGTCGGGCGTCCTCGCGCTCGTCTTCAAGATCGCCGACGACGGCGGCCTGCTGCTGCTCGACCTGAAGGATCTGCGTGCGATGCTGCAGCACGTGGGAGACAACGCGTCGAGCCTCACTACGAGCTACGGCAACGTCTCGGCAGCGAGCATCGGCGCGATCCAGCGCGGACTGCTCGCGCTCGAGCAGCAGGGCGGAGACAAGTTCCTCGGCGAGCCGATGCTCAACATCGACGACCTGCTGCAGACCGCCGAGGGCGGACGCGGCGTGGTGAACGTGCTGGCTGCCGATCGCCTCTTCAACGCGCCAACCGTCTATTCGACGCTGCTCCTGTGGCTGCTCTCGGAGCTCTACGAGCGGCTGCCCGAAGTCGGCGATCGCGACAAGCCGAAGCTCGTGTTCTTCTTCGACGAGGCGCATCTGCTCTTCACCGACGCGCCGAAGGTGCTGCTCGACCGGATCGAGCAGGTGGTGAGGCTCATCCGCTCCAAGGGTGTGGGCGTGTTCTTCGTCACGCAGAACCCTCTCGATGTTCCGGATACCGTTCTCGGGCAACTCGGCAACCGCGTCCAGCACGCGCTGCGCGCATTCACGCCGCGCGACCAGAAGGCCGTCAAGGCTGCCGCAGGGACTATGCGCTCCAACCCGAAACTCGATACGGAAAAAGCGATCACCGAGCTCGGCGTCCGGGAAGGGCTCATCTCGTTTCTCGACGACAAGGGGCGGCCGAACATCGTCGAGCGGGCGTGGGTTCTACCGCCGGCGAGCCGCATCGGGCCGATCACCCCGGACGAGCGCAAGGCGGCGATCGCGGCATCGGCGCTCTCGGGCGTCTACGAAAAGACGGTCGATCGCGAATCGGCGTACGAGCGGCTCAAGGGACGCGCTCAGGAGAGCGCCGACGCGGCTGGCACCGCCCCGGGTGCCGGAGGCTGGATGGATTCGTTGAAGGGCTCGCTCGAGGGCCTCGCGAAGGGCACTGGCCGCAAGGACAGCCTGCTCGAGTCGATGGCGAAGAGCGCGGCGCGCACGGTGGGCTCGAGCGTAGGTCGCGAGATCGTGCGCGGGGTGCTCGGCTCGCTGCTCGGCGGACGTCGCCGCTAGCCCTGCCTCGCTGCTCGATCTTCGCCTCGATCGTGTACGACCGGCGAGTCGAGGGGCGGAGGCTTGTCCGCGCTAGAACTGAATACCCAACGCGATGATCGTGTACCGACTCCCCGTATCGGGATTGAAGGCATAGACGCTGAGCGTGCCTTTGCCGAACATTAGTTGGGCGAAGAGTCCGCGCTGCAGGTCGCGATCGGTTTGCACGACACGGGTTCGCTGTCCCGCAACGCCAAGGCGCAACCATTCCACCGGCTTCCAGCCAAGCTCGCTCCAGGCGTAGTAATAGTTGTTGGTTTGATCGTGGCTATCGTACACGTATTCCGCTTCGATATAGGCGTCGAATGGGCCGTAGGCGACGCTCGCCTCCAGCCCGGGGATCACACCATGCGTGGAACCGAACAGCGCTCCGATGATCGGCGTAATTGCGAACGTTAGCGCCTCACCTCCCGAGAAGTTCCAACCCACGAACGCAGAGCCGGCGTCGCGCGCTTCATAGTTGTAGCGGCCTTCGAGGTGGAGCGACCCGCGGTTGAGCGCTGCGACGCCCACGCCGAAGTCAGACTGGTCGCGCATCGCATAGTAGAACCCCGTCACGCTCCCCGACCAGGCGGCGCTTTCTCCCTCGGGCGCGGCCGCGCCTGCGATCGCAGACTCGAGCGTCGCCAGCAGCACCAGAAGGAAGCGATAGCGCCGCGGAATGCTCATCCGCCCAGCGCCATCACGGCAAGGATCAGCGCCGCGCCTAGCGCGAGCATGACCAATCCGATCCGGACGGGATGCGCATGTCCGGCGTAACGCCCCAGCGTAAAGCCTGCCGCGAACAACATCGCCAGGGTGATGATGCGCGAGGCGTACATCGCGAGGGCAGTATCGCTTGTCAGCAAGAAGGGCAGCGCGACCGGAAAGGTCGCCGCAACCACGAGCAGGAATATTCCGGTCGCGGAAAGGAAGTCGTCGCGCCCGAGGCCCCGTTGAAGTGCCGCCGAAGCCAGCAGCCGGCGCCGCATGCCCTCCAGCTCGGCCGGGCCGGTGATCGCGGCGACATGCTCGGGGAGAGTCGCCATGATCAGCCGATGCGCCTCGTCGGTGTCCGCGCCAACCACCTGCTTCGCCAGCGTCTGGTTGCGGGTTCGCTCGGTGAGCGTGCGCACGAGATACATCACCGCGTCGACGAGCCCCCAGGCAAGATTGCAGCCGAGAGCGGCCGTCAGGACCGTCCGCACCTCGCTTCGCCCAGCCGTGGCGATCGAGAGCGCGCCGACGATGGTCACGGCCATGATCAGGCCGAACAGGATTTCGGAGACGCGATCGACCGGGTCGACGAATCGAGCACGCTCTGCGCGGAGATCACTGTCCACGGCACGCCTCCAAGAACTCAGGGAAAGCAGCTTCGTTTGGGTTCGGTCAGCTGAGCAGATCGGCGGCCTTCTTGCTGCTCCCGCGCAGGCCTGCCGCACGACCGTCCCGCGCCGGGATCTGCCGCTCGAGCGCCGACTTCAAATATCGCCCGGTATAGCTCGCTCCCGTTGCGGCGACCTGTTCGGGCGTTCCTTCCGCGATAACGCGCCCGCCTCCGTCGCCGCCTTCCGGGCCGAGGTCGACGATCCAGTCGGCCGTCTTGATCACATCGAGGTTGTGCTCGATCACGACGACCGTGTTGCCGTGGTCGCGCAGCCGGTGCAGCACCGTGAGCAGCATCTCGATGTCGTGGAAGTGCAGCCCGGTCGTGGGCTCGTCGAGGATGTAGAGCGTGCGGCCCGTATCGCGCTTGGAGAGCTCCAGGGCAAGTTTCACCCGCTGGGCTTCGCCGCCCGAGAGCGTGGTGGCC
>DASVFM010000054.1:0-19032 GCA_036380055.1 Casimicrobiaceae bacterium | reverse complement strand
GATCGCCGTAGCGATGCTCAAGAACAGGCAGCGCCAGCGGCCGTTCGCTGCGACGATCGCCGAGCTCGAGCGGGATGTCGAGGCTTTGAGAGGCAGGCGATGAGCGCGCGCCTCGACGAGCTCGCGGAACGCAAGCAGCTGCTTCTCGCCCAGCTGCAGCTGCAGCGCATGGAGGCGGCGTTGCGCGCCACCGAACTGCGCGAAGCAATTCGGCCAGCAAGCATGATCGGTGGTGCGATCACTCGGCCGGCGGCCGTGATCGGCCTCATCGACCTGGTCGCGCCCTTGTTCGGGCTGCGTCGATTTGCCCGTTGGGCGCGAGCAGGCACCGTGGCCGTGATCGTGTACCGCATCCTGCGCGAGTGGCGCAGTCGACGCCAGCCCCAGGAGCTGGCTCCGGAATCGCCCGACTAAGGGCGCCTAGCTACAAACCGAGGTCCTTCCAAAGGGCGTCGACGCGCCGCTTGACCGGCTCGTCCATTGTGATCGGTCGGCCCCAGACGCGTTGCGTTTCCGGGGGCCACTTGTTGGTCGCGTCGATGCCGAGCTTGCTGCCCAGCCCGGAGTGGGGCGAAGCGAAGTCTAGATAATCGATCGGCGTGTTCTCCACAATGAGGGCGTCGCGCGCGGCGTCGACGCGCGTCGACAATGCCCAGACGACTTCCTTCCAGTCGCGCACGTTCACGTCCTCGTCCACGACGATGATGAACTTCGTGTACATGAACTGGCGCAGGAAACTCCACACGCCGAACATCACCCGTTTTGCGTGCCCGGGGTACTGTTTTCTCATGCTCACCACCGCCAGGCGATACGAGCAGCCTTCGGGCGGGAGGTAGAAGTCGACGATCTCCGGAAACTGCTTCTGCAGCAGCGGCACGAAGACTTCATTCAGCGCCACCCCGAGCACAGCCGGCTCGTCGGGCGGCTTGCCCGTATACGTCGTGTGATAGATCGGTTCGCGGCGCATCGTGATGCGCTCCACCGTGAGCACCGGGAAGCGCTCCACCTCGTTGTAGTAGCCCGTGTGGTCCCCGAAGGGTCCCTCCAGGGCCGTCTCGTAACCGGTTGCGTCGGCAGCATCGGGACGGATGAATCCTTCGAGCACGATCTCCGCCGACGCCGGAACGTGCAGGTCGTGCGCGATGCATTTGACGATCTCGGTCCGCGCCCCGCGCAGCAGTCCCGCGAACTGATACTCGGAGAGCGTGTCGGGCACCGGTGTGACCGCGCCGAGAATCGTCGCCGGATCGGCGCCCAGCGCGACGGCGACCGGGAACGGACGTCCGGGCGAGGCGAGCGCGTGGTCGCGAAAATCGAGCGCTCCTCCGCGATGCGGCAGCCAGCGCATGATGAGCTTGTCGCGCGCGAGCAGCTGCTGGCGGTAGATGCCGAGGTTCTGCCGCTTCTTCCTCGGCCCGCGCGTCACAGTAAGTCCCCAGGTGATGAGCGGCGCGACATCGCCCGGCCAGCACGTCTGCACCGGCAGGCGATGCAGATCCACATCGGCGCCTTCCCACATGATTTCCTGGCAGGGCGCAGAAGCGCGCTCCTTGGGCGCCATGTTGAGCACCTGCATCAACATCGGGCGCGTGTTCTGCCAGGCGTCCTTCAATCCCTCCGGCGGCTCGGGCTCCTTGAGCAGGGCAAGCAGCCTGCCGACTTCGCGCAGCGCATCGACCGACTCCTGCCCCATTCCGAGGGCGACGCGCTGCGCAGTGCCGAAGAGGTTGCCGAGCACCGCGATGGAATGTCCTTTGGGTCGCTCGAACAGCAATGCGGGACCGTGCGCCTTGAGCACGCGATCGCAGATCTCTGTCATCTCCAGCCTGGGATCGACCTCGACGCGCACGCGTTTCAGCTCGCCGCGCCGCTCGAGCTGAGCGAGAAAATCTCGAAGGTCCGCGTATTTCATCTTCGGCGGCACTGCCCCATTTACGTGCGCGGCATCTTACCAGCGGCTGTGCGAAAGCCAGGAATTGGCCGAAAACATGGGAATCTGTCGGGAGACGGCGACAGTTGGCGTGGCATCGGCGCTACAGCGCAGCTTCGACCGGGTATTATCGCGCGCGGCGGCTGGACCGCTGCAGCGGGTAGCGGCTATGCTCATTTTCATGGGCTCCTGCGGGAGCCCTTGTCGCCGGGGAGAGTGGCACTTGCGCATCACAGCGTCGGCATTGAAGGCGTGCTGGGGCGGCTTCGGCCTGCTGTGGGCTGCCCTCGCCATGGCCGGCGCAGGCACCTCTCCTCCGGCGCCATCGAGCACCGGAACGGCCGTTGCGACGTCCGATCATCAACGAATCGAGATCCTGAAGCCGCAGAGCGGGCTCGCCGGGACCTGCGGCGGCAGCGCCTTCAACCTCAACACCTTCATCAACGTCGATACACAGGCCTCCGCCCAAGTCCAGCTAGCCGTCCCCGCGCTCGGGGTGATCGAGCAGTTCACGGACGAAACCGGCAAAAACATCGGCCCTTACAACGCGCCCTATCCCAACTTCCAGATTCCTGCGTTCGGCGGCGGACTCGCTCCCGACACCCCGATCACGGTCACCATCACGACCTATGCGGGCCCGGGTCTTTCCGGCCACAGATCGAGCAGCAGCGCCCTCACCTTCGACTGCACAACGGGTGTGGTTGCGCTTGCCTCCCCTGCTTCCGCGCAGTCCATCCCGGCGCTCTCGGACCTGGCCTTGGGCGCAACCGCTCTCCTGCTCGGTCTCCTCGGCCTGAGCACGTTGCGGCGCCGCGCCTCGGTGCACGGCCCGCGCTAGCGGGCGAGCGGCTTGCGCGCGAGCGCGAAGAACTCGTGCCCACGCGTGGTGGCGGTCCGGAACAGACGAAACTGCACCGGCTGAAGCGGACGCCACAGCGGAGCCGTGTGCTCCAGCAGGCTTGAAAGCAGCGGCAACTCCCAGGCACTCGCCGTCGAGCTGGCTCGCGTCGCGGTGCTTTTGTCTGCGATCGGCCGTGGCGACTTGAGCCGCGTATAGAGGCGGCGCATCGCCCAGAAGACCGGGTAGGTGAAATCCCAGAACACCTGGGGCTCCAGGCCCGCATCGTCCAGTTTGCCGCTGAGCTCCGCCACGGTGTAGCGTCGAAAATGCCCGTAGAAATCATCGTCCCATCGCCATTCGCGCGGATTGCTTGGAACGGCGAGGAGGAGCTGGCCACCGGGCAGCAGCAGCTTCTCGATGGCGCGCAAGGCGCCCACATCGTCCTCGATGTGCTCGAGCACGTCCCACATGATGACGCAGGCGTATTCGCCGGTGACGTCGACGAGGTCCTCCTTTTTCACGACGACGTGCGCAAACGGCGCGAGAGTCACGGCGGCCTCGGCGATCGCCGAATCGGAGAAGTCGATCGCCGTTCCCCTCCACCCCTTGGCGGCCAGGTGCGCGCTCACGTCTCCGCGACCGCACCCGATCTCGAGGAACGGGCCGCACAGGGCATAGCGCTCGACGAAGCGATCGAGGCAATAGAGCATGTGCTGCTTGAGAGGCGCGAAATTGGCCATCTCGGACGTGGCGAGGGACTTCGCGCTTCCTTGCTCAGCCGGGCCAGCGCGGCCACGAGTGATAGCGGATGGCGAAATCTGCCGCGATGCCGACGAACACCGCGAGACCGAGCCAGTGATTGCCGAGAAAGGCGCGGAAGCAGCCTTCCCGCCCGCGGTTCCTAATGAGCCAGAAGTGCCATAGTGCAAGACACGCCGCCACGAGCACGCCCGCGTGGAACACCGAGCCAAGCGCGTAGAACCGGCCAACCCAGGCGAGCGTGGCGAGGTAGATGGCGTAGCAGAGCATCACGACGAGCACGTCGAACCGCCCGAAGGCAATTGCCGAAGTACGCAGTCCCAGCTTCCGATCATCTTCGCGATCGACCATCGCGTACTCGGTGTCGTAGGCGATTACCCAGAACAGGTTTCCGGCGAAGAAGGTCCATCCGGTGACCGGTACGCGCTCGTATACCGCTGCGAACGCCATCGGGATGCCGAACGAGAAGGCGATACCGAGAAACGCCTGCGGCAGCACGAAGAAGCGTTTGAAGAACGGGTAGACGACAGTGATGACCAGCGCCACCAGCGCAAGCGCGATCGCGAAGCGGTTGAACCGCAGCACGAGCAGGAAAGCGCACAGCGCCAGGACGGCAGCAACCGCAAGAGCTTCCCGCGGAGCGATCTCGCCGCGCGCGAGCGGCCTGTTCGCGGTGCGCTCCACGTAGGCGTCGAAGTTGCGGTCCGCGTAATCGTTGATCGCGCATCCGGCCGAGCGCATGAGCAGCGTGCCGAGCACGAATATGCCGACGACGACCCACGACGGCGAGCCGTAGGTCGCGAGCCAGAGGGCGGACAGCGTGGGCCACAGCAGGAGCAGCGTGCCGATCGGTTTGTCGAGTCGGATGAGACGCTCGTAGGCGTCGAGACGCGCTGCGATCCGCTGCCAGCGCGGGCGCTCGACGCCCGGAGCCGCCGGCTCGCCGGTCATCGCCGGCCCGCCGCGCTCATGTTGGTCCGAGTGGAAGCGCGAGTTGCCGGCGCAGCTCGCGCGGGGCAACCTCGGCCAGCAGCGTTTGTGGCAACGGGTACTTCAGGCGCAGTCTCAGTTCGCGCTTCATCCGCGCGTTGGAAAGCCGCCGCGACTCGCTCATGAACGACAGCTGCAGCGGCGCTATTCGCGCTTCGGCCTCCTCGCGGGTTACGCGTGGCGGCCGCGACATGTGAAAGGCGTCGGCGACCACGTCGAACCACTCGCCCATGCGCAGCTCCGCGTCGTCGCTCACGTTGTAGGCGCGGTTGGGCCTGCCACGAAACGCCGCGACCACCGTCGCCCGCGCCAGATCGTCCGCGTGAATGTGATTCGTGAAGACGTCTTCCTCGGCTCGCAGCACCGGCGTCCCCTGCTTCAGCCGTTCGAGCGGCAGTCGCGTCTCGGCGTAGATTCCCGGAGCGCGCAGGATCGCGAGATTCACGCCGTAGCGCCGCGCCCATCGGCGCAACCGATCTTCCGCCGCGATCCGGCGCCTGGCACGCGGCGTCCGGCCGCGGCGCGGGCGCGCTTCGGAGACGCGATCGCCGGCGCAATCGCCGTAAACGCCGCTCGTGCTGATGTAGACGAAGCGCTGCGGTATAATTCGCGCCTTTGTGAGCGCGGCAATCAGGCGCGCGGTGCGCAGATCGTCTCGTCCCTCGCCTGCCGGCGGGGCGAAATGAAGAACCGCGAAGGGCGCAGCGCGCAGTCGCTCCAGGCTTCCGCGACGATCGAGGTCGCCGAGGATCGGAACGACGCCGTGCTGCCTCAGCTTGGGAACATCCTCCTGCCGCCGCGTGAGACCGTAAAGGCGGACCTTGCCGCGCAGCAGCTCAGCGGTGCGCATGGCGACGTCGCCGCAGCCAATCAACAGGACCCGGATCACTTCTCGCACTCTGCGCCGACAAGTCACGCGACAACCACGCGATGCCTTTCGAGATTACCATAAAACCGAGCGAGCACAGTTTCGCCTGCGACGACGGCGAGACGGTGCTCGCCGCCGCGATGCGCGCGGACCTCATGATCCCGTACGGCTGTCGCAACGGCGCGTGCGGCACGTGCAAAGGGAAGATCCTCGAAGGCGAGGTCGACTACGGGTCGCACCAGGCGGCGACGCTGACCGCGCAAGACAAGGCTCAGGGACTGGCGCTGTTCTGCATGGCGACGCCCAGGTCGCGCCTCGTCATCGAGGTACGCGAGGTCCGGCGAGCGGGCGACATTCGGATTCGCAAACTGCCGTGCCGCGTAGAGAAGATAGAGAAGGTGGCGCATGACGTGGCAATCGTCTCGCTGAAGCTGCCGGCGAACGAGCGCCTGCAATACCTCGCCGGACAGTACATCGATCTTCTGCTCAAGGACGGGCGCCGGCGCAGCTTCTCGATGGCGACCCCGCCGGAGAACGATGCGCTTCTGGAGCTGCATATCCGCCACGTCCCGGGCGGAGCGTTCAGCGATCAGCTCTTCAACCAGTTCAAGGGGCGCGAGATCCTGCGTTTCGAAGGGCCCTACGGCATGTTCTATCTGCGCGAGGAATCCGACAAGCCGGTCGTGTTCGTCGCGGGCAGCACGGGCTTCGCTCCCATCAAGGCGCTAATCGAGCACGCCCTGAACAGCGGTGTCGATAGGCCGATGGTGCTGTACTGGGGCGTGAGGAGCCTCCGCGATCTGTATTTGCCGCAGCTTCCGGCCCGGTGGCAGGAGGAACACCGCAATTTCAGCTTCATTCCCGTGCTCTCCGACCCGCTGCCCGAGGACCGCTGGCCCGGTCGCACGGGCTTCGTGCACAAGGCGGTGATGGCCGATCTTCCCGACCTGTCTGGCTACCAGGTCTACGCCTGCGGCGGACCGGCGATGATCGAATCGGCGCGGCGCGAGTTCACCGCGTCGTGCCGACTTCCGGAGAACGAGTTCTTCGCCGACTCCTTCACTTACGCGGCGCAGGTGGAGCAGCCCGCTTAGCCGCTTCCGCCGCATTTCCCTCGCGATCGACGAGCCGCGCGAGCCCGGACGGAGTCTCGATCGCCTGCACCTGAGCGCGCAAGCGGCGCTCGGATTCGTCGAGGCGCTCAGGTGTCGTCCGCTCCCGACCCGAGCAGGCTGCCTCGATCAGACGCTCGTTGATTCCGGGATCGAAGTGATAGAGGTCTGTGTAGCGGTCGAGGTCGTGCGTGATCGCGGCCTCGTCCTGCAGGTCGATGATCGACACGGTCGGCAGGTCCCGCGTGGCCTCGTAAACGTAGCGCTTGAAGGCGAGGCTCACGTCGAGCTGGTCGCGCTGCGCGAAATCGAGCCACACCAGGATCGAGTACGGCGGCCAGACGAGGTCGAATTCGGTATGCGGATGGCCGCGCAGCAGCGGTAACACGTTGCGCTCGAAGCTCGCTCGCATTCCAGGAAGCGTGCGCTGCGGCTGCTGGAAGCGCAGGTTGAGGTGCGCGAGGTCGAGCTCGCGCAGCACTTCGTCGCGGCCGAAGCGCTTGAGCCCGCCCCAGAACCACGGCGCGTCGGGGTCCGAGCGGTAGGTTTCGCTCTCCTCGCCGCGGACGATGTGCCAGGACCGAAGCAGAACATTCCATGAGAGCAGGTACGGCAGATCGTTGAACGGATTTCGGTCGTACAGGTACGCGGGCAGCGGACCTGCTATGTCCTGCCGCGCGTCGGGTTGGCCGGCGAACTCGTTGAAGTCGAGAACCAGAATCGCGCGCTTGAGCGGCCGGCTCTCGAAAGCCGTGTCGAGCATCAGCTTGCGCTCGGCAGCGCTCATCGCGGGCATCGAGAGGTTGACGGCTGTTCCCCCGCAATGGCGCGCGACGACGCTGTTCGGCGTGCTCTCCATGATCGACGAGCCGCTGACCACGGTGTCGTAATCCTGATGCTTCGCGAGTCCCGGATTGATGTACCGGTGGTGCAGCGTGTAGAAACGCGGCGGGTAGTGGGAAGCGAGGCGATACTGCTGGAAGGGATCGACCCACCACACGAAGGCAGCGCAGGCTCCCAGCAGAGCGAGTGTGGCCGCGACCACTGCCGTGAACCACCGGCGCGCTCTGCGCTCGACTAACGGGCTTGCCGGACCGACGGCCATCAGAAATTGAAGTAGATGAACGGCGCGACCTTGCCGAGCTGCAGAACCGAGAACACCAGGGCGAACGTCACGGCGAAGCCGTTGACCCAGCCTGGCCGGAACTCGCGCGCCATCTGGTTCGAGTTACGGTGCAGGGCAACGAGGGCCACCCCGCCGAGGACCACCGCGGTGGCCAGGGCCACTGAGGTCGGCGCGGCCGGAGCGAGGATGCCTTCCAACTGCGTGAGCCAGCGCTGCACGCTCGCCGCGCTCGTTTCAGCCGATCCACCATTCGCGCCCGTCAGCGCCTGCAGGACGGCCGCGGCATTGGCAAGCGAAGTCGCGCGGAAGAACACCCAGGCGAGCATGACGAAGAGGAAGGTCACGAGCCAGGCCAGCGGGCGCGGCAAGCGCAGGCCCGACCGCTGCCAGCCGCGATAGCACACGAGTGCGGCGCCGTGGAGAGCGCCCCAGGCGACGAACGTCCACGCCGCGCCGTGCCACAGACCGCCGAGCACGAACGTGGCCATCACCGCGAGCGCCGTCCGCGACGGCCCGTGGCGGTTGCCGCCCAGCGGAATGTACAGATATTCGCGCAGAAACCGCGACAGAGTGATATGCCAGCGCTGCCAGAACTCGCGGATGTTCGTTGCGTGGTAGGGCGAGTCGAAATTGATCGGCAGCTCGATGTTGAACATTCGCGCCGCGCCGAGCGCCATGTCCGTGTACCCGCTGAAGTCGAAGTAGATCTGCAGTGTGTAGGCGAGCACCGCTACCCACGCTCCGATCGCGGAGAGCTCAGCCGGATGGTCGAATCCGGCCTCGGCGAGCGGAGCGAGCTGATCAGCGAAGCAGACCTTCTTGACGAGGCCGATGCAGAGCAGGAAGAGCCCGGCGGCGAGATTGGCAGCCTGGGGCCGCTTGTTCGTCGGCGAGGCGAACTGCGGCATCATCTCGCTGTGGTGCAGGATTGGGCCCGCAAGCAGGTGCGGGAAGAAACTCACGAACAGGGCATAGTTCGCCAGACTGGGCTCGCGCGCCTTGCCCCTGTAGACGTCGACGAGATAGGCGATCTGGGTAAAGGTGAAGAAGCTGATGCCCAGCGGCAGGACGAGATGCGGCAATGCGACGGGCACGCCCAACAACGCAGCGGCGTTCGACAGCGCGAAGTCGGCGTACTTGAACACTCCCAGCAGCAGCAGGTTGGCCGCGATTCCGCAACCAAGTACGAGTCTTGCGCGCCGCGGTCGCCCGTGGAGCAGGCGACCGACGGCGAAGTTCACACCGATGCTGCCCAGGATCAGCGGGAGGTAGCGCGGATCCCACCATGCGTAAAAGAAGAGCGACGCCGCAACGAGCCACCCCACGGCCCAGCGCGGCCGTCGCCCGAGCAGGAAGAAGCCGACCAGCGAGAGCGGCAGGAAATAGAGCAGGTAGTCGTAGCTGTTGAAGAGCACGTGGTCGTCCCCCTGGCGCCGGGTCAGATTGAACACGCTAAGCGGGCGCCTAGGCAAGCGCAGCGGCGGACGATCGTGCGGGGCGTGTATCATCCCTCCGCTCGCCAGGCCTCCGCGGGGGAGCGAGGCCGCGAGCCGCCTCGAGTTCGATCCGCACATGCTGCACGGACAGAAAATCGTCGTCGTGATGCCGGCGTACCACGCCGAGAGGACGCTGGAGGATTGCTTCAACGCGATCCCTCACGACATCGTCGACCTCGTGCTGCTCGTCGACGATGCAAGCAGGGACGCCACCTTCTCGCTCGCGCGGCGGCTCGGCATCGCTACGCACCGTCATCCGGAGAACCGCGGCTACGGCGCCAACCAGAAGACCTGCTACGAGCTGGCTCTGGCACAGGGCGCCGACATCGTCGTGATGCTCCACCCGGACTACCAGTACGAACCGCGCCTCATTACGGCGATGGCGGCGATGGTCGCCTCCGGCGTCTACGAGCTCGTGCTCGGCTCGCGCATGCTCGGCAAGTCCGCTCTCGCCGGCGGAATGCCGCAGTACAAGTACATCTCCAATCGGATTCTCACGACGGTGCAGAACATCGTCTGCAGCGCCAGGCTCTCGGAGTTCCACAGCGGCTACCGGGCGTTCTCGCGCCGCGTGCTCGAGACGCTGCCGCTCGCGGCCAACTCTTCCGGCTTTCTGTTCGACAACCAGATGCTGATGCAGGCGCTCGCTTTCGGGGTCCGCATCGGCGAGATATCCTGCCCCACGCGCTACGCACCCGAGAGCAGCCAGATCAGCTTCGGACGCGCCGTCGTTTACGGCTTCGGCGTGCTTTGGACGAGCCTGCAGTACCGGCTGTGGCGCTGGCGCATCTTGCGGCCGCGCATCTTCTCTTCAAGCCCGGATTTGCGCCTGCCGACCACCCCCCGAGGGCCATCGTCCGCGTCATGATGCCGGGGCACGCGGCGTCCACGCCGGGGCGCGGCACGCTGCCGTGGCAGGTGCTGCTGGCGGTGGCCGTTCTCGTCGGCGTTTTCCTGCGCTGGTACCAGCTCGGCATTCAGGTCGTGCTCGATGACGAGTGGCATGCGCTCAACAAGCTCCTCGCCTCGGACGCGGCAAGTATCGCAACGAGCTTCGGCTACGCCGACCACAGCATTCCGCTGACGCTCTACTACCGCTTCCTCTTTCTGCATGGCGGGCTCACCGAACGGACGATGCATTTGCCAATGCTCCTCGCCGGCGTGGCGCTGCTGCTGGCCGCTCCCGCGCTGCTCCGGCGCGAAAGCTCGCTGCCGGTGCTCGCCATCTGGGTGGTGTTGCTCGCGATTTCCCCGCTGCTCGTCTATCACAGTCGGACAGCACGACCGTACGCGCTGACGAGTCTGCTAACGCTGTTCGCGATCGTGGGCTTCCGCCGCTGGTGGAAGCGCGAGGACGGATCTCCCGGCTGGGCCGCGACCTATGCCGGGACGACGTTTCTCGCCGGATATCTTCTGCCGACCACGCTGCCCTTCACGCTGCTGCCCTTCGTTTACTGCGGCGCGACGGGAATCGTCGGTGCGCTCGTGCGGCGCAATGCGCAACAAGCGTGGACCGCCACGCGCAGGCTGCTCACCCTCGGCGCCGCCACCGCGATACCGCTTGCCGCGGTTCTCGGTCCGCCGCTCTACTACGACTGGGCGACGTTCTGGTCGAGAGCCGGCCTGGATTCGGTGACCCTGGAGAGCGCGTATCGCACGATGCTGCTGCTCTTCGGCGTCGCTCGGCCCGAGGCGCTGATTGTCCTGCTCCTGCTGACTGCGTACGGAGTCGCCTCCCGCTGGTCGCGTGATCGCGACGAGGTCCTCTACTTCGGGGTGGTGGGGCTCGGCGGCGCCGCTGTGGTGGCCTCGGCCCACTCGCTGAACATCAACCACCCGCTCGTGCTCGCGCGCTACTGTCTGCCGGCGCTGCCGCTGCTGCTCTTGTTTCTCGCCGAGGGGACCGCAGCGTGTCTCGACCGTTTGCCGGGCACGTCGCTGCACGCCGGTGCGACCGCCGCCCTCGGCGCGCTGCTTTGGTGGGCAGGGCCGATGCCGAGCTACCTCTACTACCCCAACCAGTTTACCGGCCACCTGCGCTTTCAATACGACTACGATCCTGCGCACAACCCCTACGTGCAGCTCGTGCCTCGCGATCCGGTGCCGGAGTTCTATCGCCAGCTCGCACAACGGCCGCCCGCGTCGCTAACCCTGATCGAGGCACCGTGGAATCTGGAGTCGAACTTCAACCCACATCCGTGGTATCAGGAGATACACCGCCAAAAGGTGAAGATCGGGCTGGTCACTCCCGTTTGCGGAGTGCGCAGCTACGGCGAGTACCCCGCCACGACAAGGGCGCTGCGCCTACACGAGTTCGCGCATCTCTCCAGCGTGCTCGCCGGCAAGAACTACGGCGCCGACTATCTCGTCATGCACCTCACACCCTGGAAGACGCCGCCCGATACCGCCCTCCTGGAATGGCCGGACGTCGCCGCGTGTCTGCCGGCGATCGAAGCGAAACTTGGCGCGCCGATATATCGCGACGCGCAGATCGCCGTATTCGATCTCCGCAAGGAACGCCCGCAGGGCTCGAAGTAAGCCCGCAGCCCGACCCGTTCAGCGCTGACGCAGCTCGTCGGTGGCGAGCTTGAGCGCAGAGGCGAGATGCGAGTTCGCTTCCGCGGTTCGGTCCAGCCGACCGAGCATTTCCCCCAGCGCGAGCTGCGTGCGCCAGTCGTTGTCGACGGCGAGACTAGCCTCCAGGTAGGTTTGCGCCTTGCCCCAGAGCTGCTGCCGCTGGCAGAGCAGGCCGAGCACCCGCAGCAGCGCCGCATCCTGGCTGCGCGACGAAAGCCATCGCTCCGCCTGCTCGAGCTGCCGGGTGCCGTCCGCCAGCCTGCACTCCGCGTACAGATCGACGAGCTCGGAGTCCCACTCGTGCTCCAGGCTGTTGGCGATGATCTCCGCTGCCTCGCGGTCTCCACCGAGCTGCAGAAAGCTCAGCGCCGCCGCGCGGGCGACCTTCGGCTGGATACGCGTAGCCTCCGGCAACCGGCTCCACGCATCGCGCAGACCCGCAGCGTCGTGGGCAAGCGCGCGCAGCTGCTCGCGCTGCGCCGCGATGCGGACCTGCTCCCCTTGTGCCGCGTCGAACACCTTGCGTTTGACGAGCTGCTCGACGAGCGGTGGAATGTCGGGAAAACGGCGGGCCGCCTGCAGCGCCCGCAGCTCCAGGCGCAGCGCCGCCGTGTGCATGCCCGCCTCTTGCTTGAGCGACTGCAGGAGCCGCAGCGCCTCCTGCGGCTGCCCCTGCTCGAGCGCACTCTCGGCAGCGAGCGTGAGCCTCGGCACGGCGAGGCTCTTCGCCTGCGACCCGCTGCGCGCGAGGAACGCCTCGGCCTTGTCGAACTGACGCACATCGATCGCTGCCCGCGCGGCGATGAGTGCAGCGAGGCCCGACGATTGCGGCAGTGCCAGCGCCTCTTCGGCGTCCTGCTGCGCCCGCACGTAGCGGCCCTCGAGCAGAGCGACGACCGCTGCATCCTGTCTGGCCCGCGCCCGGTCGCGGTTCCGTTGCTGCCGCCACGCCCGGACCTGGACCGGAAGCTGCACGGTACGCGCGACGAGGCGAAAAGCGAGATAGAGCGCGAGGAAACCGCCGACGACGAGAACGAGCAGCAGATTGAGCGAGAGCTCGACGCGATACGGCGGGGAGACCAGGAGCGCATAGCCGTGGCTCAACTTGGCGGCGAGTGCCACGATGACCGCGCCGGCGGCGAGGAGCAGGAACCAGAATAGGATGCGCATGCGCGCGCGAGCCTCACCGCAACGGCTTGTCGCGCGCGAGCTGCAGCACGCGCACCGCGTCCAGACTGCCCGCGAGTCCGGGCAATTCCGCGGCCATGTCCGTGGCTTTGATCTGCCCGAGCAGGGTCAGAATCGACTGCACGGGCTTGGCAC
This sequence comes from Casimicrobiaceae bacterium, assembly GCA_036380055.1. Lineage (GTDB taxonomy): Bacteria > Pseudomonadota > Gammaproteobacteria > Burkholderiales > Casimicrobiaceae > PALSA-1003. The sequence continues at coordinate 6,010 of DASVFM010000054.1, read as the reverse complement.
GCGTATCGAAGTACTTCTTGAGCCACGCCTCGGCTGCACCGACGTCCGCCCGGAAGTTCGGCTGGTCGCGGAAGAGCAGATCGAATCGCGCTGCGAGCAGGCGCAGCTTCAGGTTCTCGCGCAGGAAGTACTGCTGTTGTGGCGTGAGCAGCGGCGCCTCTGGGCGATCGAGATTCTCGACGCGCACGAGCTGCCGCAATTCCTGCCCCACCTCGCGCAGAAAGCGGCGCCAGGGGGCTTCATCCGGCGGCGGCGAAGGCGAGGCCGGAGCCGGCAGCCTCTCCTCGAGCGCGAGCGGCAGGCCGTCGACGGCTGCGATCGCCTGGTCGAGCCGCAGCGAGAGACCCGCCACATCGACGTACGGAACAGCCTTCAGGCGATCCATGTCGCGCGCGAGCGCACGGCGCAGCGGAACGAACTGTGGCCGGTCGAGGCGCTGCAGCTTGGTGTCGGCGAGCTGCAGAGCCGCGAGCGCTCCCGACACGTTGCCTGCAATCTGCAGCTGCTGGCTCGCGAGCAGCAGCACCTGTTCGATCTCGGTCAACGCCCACTCGTCGCGCGCAGGCGCGAGCTCCCGGTAGAGCGCCTCCAGCGCTGCCTGCTGCGTCTGCGACTCGGCGAGGCGACTCTCCAGCAGCGCGACCTTCGCCTGGACGTCGCGCACGTTGTCCTGCGCATCCTTCACGGCGGTGTGGGTCGCTTTGTCGGCGGCTTCGAGCTCCGTCAGGCGCTGCGCGACCTCGAGTCGCAGGCTGCGCTGCGCGTTGCGCTCGTCGAGCCAGACCGCGGTGATCGCGACGGCGAGCAAGGCGAAGGCGCCAGCCGCCCAGAGCGTCCGACGCCCCGGAGTGCCTCCCGCCGGCGCGGGCGACGGCGTCGGCGATGCTGGCGCGTTGGCGTCGTCCTGCTGGCCGTTCATCTCGAGGGGAAATTGCCGGCGGGGAATACTTCGTTCGCGCCGGCGATTGTAGCAGGATATGCGAGCGCCACGACGGCGCATCTGGCTCGGTTGCGCCGGCTCGACTAGAATCCCTTTCTCGCCGCCGAGTGCAGGCACGGCGGCAGCGAAAAATAGAGCGAGCCCCGCGTCGGTCCCCAACCTGCCGGTCCCGAAACTGCCCAAACGTGGCCGTCGTCTCGATCATCATCCTCCTCGCGCTCGCTGCGCTGGGCGGCTACTTCTTCGGCGCGCGGGCAGCCTCGCATCGGGCATACGTTCCCGACGCAGCGAAAGGCCCCTTCGCGAAGGAGACTCCAGCACAGAACGCCTCACAGCGCGCGGAAAACAACGAGTCCCCCGACGCGCGCGGCGTGCCCGTGGCTGCGGACTCGCTCGGCGATGAAAAGGCCCGGCTGATCCGCAGCCGGGACACCGAGGCGGCACTGCTGCGGCACGAGCTCGCCGAGCGCGACGCCGTGCAGTCCGGGCTCGAGGAGCTCGCACGCGAGCGCGAGCAGCTGTCGAAAGAGCTCGCCGATGCGCGCGCAGAGGCCCTGAGGTATCGCCAGCTCATCGTCGACATCGAGAATAACGCGCCGCCACCGATACTGTCCGGGGCTGCCGGACCCGATGATCTCAAGCTCATCGTCGGGGTCGGGCCGGTGCTCGAGCGCATGCTGCACACGCTCGGGGTGACGACATTCCGCCAGATCGCACGCTGGAACGAGCGCGACGTTGCCGAGTTCGATGCGAAGCTGCCGGAGTTTCCGGGGCGCATCGTCCGCGACCAATGGGTGACGCAGGCCCGCGCCCTGCACCAATCGAAGTACGGCGACGCGTTGGACGCCCCGCGCTTCCGCGGATGAGCGCATCGCCGGGGACCGGCACTCAACATGCCGTTCCGGCGTCGAGCCTGTTGCTCGTCGCCATACTCGCGGTCGTCTGGGGGTGCAACTGGCCGATCCTGAAGATCGGCGTCACCGAGCTCGCTCCCCTCACGTTTCGTGCCGCCTCGCTCGGCTTTTCCGGGCTGGGGCTGCTCTTGGCGGCGAGGCTCTCCGGCAGCTCGGTTCGCGTGCCGCGCGCGCTGTGGCCGCAGGTCCTGACGCTCGCCATTTTCAACATCACTGGTTGGAACGCGTTCCTCCTCTTCGGCGTGCAGCAGATGCCTGCCGGGCGCTCGGCGATCCTGGCCTACACGATACCGATCTGGAGCGTTCTGTTTTCGTTCTGGCTGCTCGACGAGCCGCTGTCGGGACGCAAGCTCTTCGGCCTGCTCACGGGAATAGGCGGGATGGCGATCCTGCTCGGCGAGGACATCGTCAGCGTTCAGCGGGCTCCGGTAGGTGCGCTTCTCATCATCGGGGCCGCGATCTGCTGGGGCTTCGGCACCGTATTGCTGCGGCGCTGGACGCCGGCGCTGCCGCAAAACACGCTGACCGGCTGGATGCTGCTCGTCGGCTGGATCCCGATCGCCATCGCCGCGCCGATCGTCGATCCACACGCCGCGTCTTCCCTAGCGACGATGTCGGGCACGGCGTGGTTCGCGATCCTCTACAACATCTTCCTCGCCGGCACGCTCGCGCATTGGGCGTGGTTCCGCATGGCGCGCACGTTGCCGGTTGCCGTGAGCTCGCTCTCCTCGCTGCCGGTGCCGGTGGTCGGCGTCCTCTCCGGGATGCTGTTCCTGGGCGAGCGACCGGGCGCGAGCGAATTCCTCGCGCTGGCGATGGTGCTCGCTTCGCTGGCCGCGGTGATGCTGCCGGAAAGACCGGCTAGGCGAGCTCGGGGATGAGCGTCAGCACGCCTTTGCCCGAGAAGTACGCATCGAGATTCGCCTTGCACAGATCGCCCATCGCCTGCCGCGTCTCGCGCGTCGCACTGCCGACATGCGGGAGCACTACGACGTTCTCCATCGCGAGGAGCTCGGCCGGGATGTGCGGCTCGTCGGCAAAGACGTCGAGACCGGCGCCCTTGATCGTTCCCGCCTTCAGAGCCTCGACGAGCGCGCGCTCGTCGACGATCGACCCGCGGGCGATGTTGATGAGCGTGCCCTTCTTGCCCAGCGCGGCGAGCACGCCGGCGTCGACGATGTTGCGCGTTGCCTCGCCGCCTGGGCAGGCGACGACGAGGAAATCGGCGGCGGCGGCGAGCGCTGCGAGATCCGGCGCGAATTCATACGGCACGTTCTGCGGCTTGCGGCCGGTGTAGGCGACCTTCATCTCCATCGCGCTCACGCGCCTGGCGATGGCCTTGCCGATGCGTCCCAGGCCGAGGATGCCGACTTTGCGGCCGCCGAGCTTGGTCGTGAGCTCCGGCCCGCGCTTTTCCCACTCGCCCGAGCGCGCGAAGCGGTTCAGCCGCGCGAAGCCGCGCCCGGTCATCAGGATGAGGGCCAGCGCAACATCGGCGACGTCGTCGGTGAGCACGTCGGGCGTATTGGTGACCTTGATGCCGCGCTTCTTGCAGTAGGAGACGGGGACGCCGTCGTAGCCCACGCCGAATACCGAGATGAGCTCGAGCTTCGGCAGCGCGTCGAGGAGCGACGTCGGGGTCTGCGTGTGGCCACCCTGCACGAGACCGCGCACGCTGCCGCCCTCCTGGGCGAGCAACGCAACCTTGTCGGCCGCCTGGTAGTAATCGTGGCAGCGATAGCCGGCTCGGAGCGGGTCGTACAGGAACGGAGGCAGTGGAGCGGTGACGAGGATTTCGGCAGTGCTCATGTGTTCTTCGTTTTTCGGGCGGCGAAGTATTCTAGCAACGAAGCGAGCAATCCGGCGTCGGCGGACGGCGTGACGACGACGGTGACGAGCCCGAGCGTTCTCGCGTGCTCGCCGATCCGCGCGTGCGGCACGAAGACCGGGGTGGCGCGCAAGTATCGGCGTCCTTCCGCATCGAGAAGATCCCACAGATTGGTCAGCCCCTCGCTCGACGTGATCGTGGCCGCGTCGACCCGGTGCTCGCGCCATGCCTCGATGAGGCCGGCGGGACTCGACGTCGGGCGCGCTCGCTGATAGCAATCGACCTGCACGACCCGGGCCCCGCGCGCAAGCAGCGCGTCGCGCAGCACGTCGCGACCGCCCCCGCCGCGAAAGATGACGATCGCCTTGCCGGCGACGTCGGCAAACTCCGGCAGCGCCAGCAGGCCGTCACTGTCCATGGTCGTCGCCGGCAGGCGCACGTCCGGAACGCCGACCTCGCGCAGGGCCGTCGCCGTGCCGGGCCCGGGTGCGAAGGCAATCAACCCCGGGGGCCAGGACGCGCCATCGCGGACGCCGAACTCCACCGCGTTGGCGCTCACGAAGATCGCGTACGCATACTCTGCGAGACGACGGTGCGCTTCTTCGAGCGCTCCGCGATCACGCGGGGGAAGGATCACGATCGAAGGAAAGATCAGCGGTGTGCCGCCGAGCGCCGCAATCTGTTTCGCCAGGCCGGCGGACTGGCGTGCCGGTCGCGTGACGACGATCCCCGCGCCGCCGAGCGGTCCGCGGACCACCTCGCTCATGACGCGTCGCGGAGAATGGCGGCCGCGCCGCGGGCAAGAAACTCAGCGCCCAGCGCTTCGCCCAGCGCACGCGCATCGTCGAGGCCGGCGCAGCGGCCCGCGCGCTCGCCGCGCAGTACCTGCCGGCCGTCGCGGCTCGCGATCAGCGCCCGCAGCCACAGCTCGCCGTCGCGCTGCATCGCATAGGCGGCGAGAGGCGTGCGACAGTCGCCGGCGAGCGCCAGCCCGAAGGCGCGCTCCGCAGACGTGGCGAGCGCGCTCTCGCGATCGGCGAGCCCCGCGAGCGCTTCGATCACGTCGCCGCGATCCGCGCGGCACTCGAGCGCGAGCGCCCCCTGCCCGATAGCTGGCAGGCTTTCCGCGGGGTCGAGCAGCGCCGCGATGCGGTCCGCGAATCCGAGCCTCTTGAGGCCCGCCGCCGCAAGGATGACCGCAGCATGATTGCCCTGATCGAGCCGATGCAGCCGGGTGTTGACGTTGCCGCGCAGCGGCTCGACGCGCAGCTGCGGATAGCGCTCGCGCAACTGCGCCTCGCGGCGCAGGCTCGATGTCCCGACCGAGCTGCTGGCGGGGAGCTCGGTCAGTGAGCGATAGCGCAGGGAGACGAACGCGTCCCGAGGATCCTCGCGCGCCATGATCGCGGCCAGCACGAAGCCGTCGGGCATCTCCATCGGCACGTCTTTGAGCGAGTGCACGGCGAGATCTGCCCGTCGATCCGCCATCGCCTGTTCCAGCTCCTTGATGAAGAGGCCCTTGCCACCGATGTCGGCGAGCGGGCGGTCCAGCGTGCGATCGCCCTGCGTGGTCAGGCCCAGCAGCTCGACCGCGCACTGCGGATAGATCGCCACGAGGCGGTCGCGCACGTGCTCGGCCTGCCACAGAGCGAGCGCCGAGCGGCGCGTGGCGATGATCAACTTGCGGGGAACGCTCGTCACCTGCGGGCCTTCAGACGCGGCGCAGGAACCAGCCGCTGAGCGCGAGCCGGTCCCGTTTGGCCGGAAGCACCTCGTGCTCGTAACGCTCCGCCGGGAAACAGACGAGAGTCCCGCCGACCGGCGGCACGTCGCGAACGTCGCGCCCGCCGAGATAGATGCGCAGCGCCCCACCGTCGAAGCGCGTCCAGCGGTCGTTCAGATAGATCACGCAGGTCAGCAGTCGCGCATCGTCGTCGCGAAAGCGGTCGCGATGCCGCCGATAATATGCCCCGGGCGGATAGATGGCGTAATGCCCCTCGAAGTTGAACAGGCCGAGCAGCGTCGCCGCGTTGAGCGCCGCGCGCAGTGCTTCGAGCGCGCACCAGAGCGGAGCCTCGGCTCTCGTCGACGTCGCCTCGTCGAGCCAAAGCGTCCGGTCGCCGCGGATATCGATGCGCTCGGCGCGGCTCTCGCCGCGGCCGACGCGAGCCGCGCGGAAATCGCCCGCTGCGTCGCGGCGCCGCGCCTCGGCGGCAAGCCCGCCGACTACGGGTGCGGGCAGAAACCCGGGCACCACGGCGGGAAGGTCGTCGGCGATGGCCGCGCAGACGCTTGCCAATGCGGGGGCGGTGACGGCTGGCGGCGTCA
>DASVFM010000053.1:0-18734 GCA_036380055.1 Casimicrobiaceae bacterium | reverse complement strand
TCGGTGGCGGAGATGGAGACCAAATTCCTGCCGCCGCTCCAGGCCGCGGCGCACGAGCTCGGGCTGTTGCTCGCAACGTGAGGTCCGCTCGCCCTCGACATTCACCGTCTGCTTCCGCCGCCGCGTCTGCGACGTCGCAGGCTGCGCCTGGCCCGGCCTAGGTCGCGAGCGCCCGCGCCAGCACTTGCGCGACGTGCAGCGCGTCGCGCTGCGCCCCATCGCGGATCTGGTGCCGGCAGCTGAAGCCGTCGGCGATGATCCACGCTGAGGCGGGCGCGGCGCGCACCGCGGGCAGCAGCGCCGCTTCGGCCATGCGCATCGAAACATCGTAGTGCCCGGCCTCGTAGCCGAAAGCGCCGGCCATGCCGCAGCAGCTCGTCTCGATCGTTCGCGCAGCGACCCCGGGGATCCAGCCGAGTACCTTCTCGACAGGCGCGACCGCGGCGAATGCCTTCTGGTGGCAATGCGCGTGAAGCAGCGCTTCGCCGACGCCGGCTGAGCGAAACTCAAGCGCGAGCCGCCCCGCCTCATGCTCGCGAACGAGGAACTCTTCGAACAGCAGCGCCTGCCGGGCGACGACCGCGGCATCGTCGCCCAATCCGTAATCGAGGAACTCGTCGCGCATGCCGAGCAGGCACGAGGGCTCGAGCCCGACGATGGCGAGGCCGCGGCGCGCAAGCGGCGCGAGCGCGCCGATCGTCCGGCGCGCCTCGGCCCTTGCCTCGTCGACGAGGCCTGCGGCGAGAAAGGTTCTGCCGCAGCACAGCGGCCGCTCTCCCGCCACGGCGTTCAACCGCACGCGATAGCCCGCGGCTTCGAGTACCTTGCGCGCCGCCTTGGCGTTCTCGCTCGCGAAATAATTCGTGAACGTGTCCACGAAGAGCAGCACCTCCTTCCCTGCCGGCGGCGTGAACGCCTTGTCGGCCCCGTCCGCGGCTTGAACATACCCGCGCTGCCAGCGCGGCAGCTCGCGGCGCGCCGAAATCTGCAGCATTCCCTCGACGAGCGCGGCGGCGCCGGGAACACGATCGCGAAGGCCCGCGAGCCAGCGCACGCGGCTCGCTGCCGGCGCGTAGCGAGGCAGGTACGCGAACAACGCTTCGCGCGGCGACAGCCCGTGGCGCGCCCGGTGCGCGGCGAGCGCCTCGATCTTGAGCTTGGCCATGTCCACGCCCGTCGGGCATTCGCGCTTGCAACCCTTGCACGAGACGCACAGGTCGAGCGCTTCGTGCACGGCATGCGAGGCGAGACCCTCGGCGCCGAGCTGTCCCGAAAGCGCGAGACGCAGCGTGTTGGCGCGTCCGCGCGTGACGTGCTTCTCGTCGCGCGTGGCCCGAAAGCTCGGGCACATGGTCCCCGCGTCGAACTTGCGGCAGTGCCCGTTGTTGTTGCACATCTCGACCGCCTTGGCGAAGCCGCCCGCCGGATCGCCCCCCGTTCCCGGCGCGGATTCTCGCCCGCTGCGCGGATCGCGATCGACGTTCCATACCGACCAATCGAGCTTCGGTACGAACTCGACGCGCCGGTACTGCGGTCCGGTGCGGAACAACCGTGCATCGTCCATGCGCGGCGGCGCGACGATCTTCCCCGGGTTCATGCGGTTGTCTGGATCGAACAGCGCCTTGACCTCGGCGAACGCTTGCTCGAGCCGCGGGCCGAACTGCCATGCCACCCACTCCCCCCGGCACAGCCCGTCGCCATGCTCGCCCGAATACGCGCCCTTGTACTCGCGCACCATCGCTGCGGCTTCCTCGGCGATGGCGCGCATCTTGGCCGCGCCGTCGCGCCGCATGTCGAGGATCGGCCGCACGTGCAGCGTGCCCACGCTTGCATGCGCGTACCACGTGCCTTCGGTCCCGTGCTTGTGAAAGATCTCGGTGAGCCGCTGCGTATAGTCGGCGAGGTGCTCGAGTGGCACCGCGCAGTCTTCGATGAACGAGACCGGCTTGCCGTCGCCCTTCATCGACATCATGATGTTGAGCCCCGCCTTGCGCACCTCCCACAACTCCTTCTGCTCCTTCGCTCCGGTGAAGCGCACGACCGCACCCGGGAGCCCGAGGTCGCTGATGAGCTCGCTCAGGCGGCCGAGACGCTCCTGCGTACCATCGCCGGCGAACTCGACCAGCAGGATCGCTTCGGGCGCGCCGATCAGCGCGCGCTCGATCACGGGACGGAAGGCTTCGTTCCCGCGGGCGAGATCGATCATCGTGCGGTCGACGAGCTCGACGGCGGTGGGCTTCAGCTCGACGATGCGACGGGCTGCCTCCATCGCGCCGTAGAACGTCGGGAAGTTCACGACTCCGAGCACCTTGTTGGTTGGCAGCGGCGCGAGCCGCAGCTTCAAGCGCGAGAACCACGCCAGCGTTCCCTCGGAGCCGACGAGCAGATGCGCGAAGTTGACCGAGCCATCGCGCGTGTAGGGGAGGACGCTCTGCGGATTGAAGACGTCGAGGTTGTAGCCGCCGACGCGACGCAGCACCTGCGGAAACATGCGCGCGATCTCGTCGCTCTCGCGCGCACCGATCCGCGTCAGGCCTTCGACGAGCGCCCCCGCGCGTCCCGTGCGAGGCATCTGCTCGAGCGGACCGAAGGCGATCTCGCTGCCGTCGGCGAGAACCGCGTCGATGCCGAGCACGTTGTGCACCATGTTTCCGTACTCGATCGAGCGCGCGCCGCAGGAGTTGTTTCCCGCCATTCCGCCGAGGGTAGCCTGCGCGGAAGTGCTCACGTCCACCGGAAACCACAAGCCGTGCGGTTGCAACTGTGCGTTCAGCCGATCGAGCACGATGCCCGGCTCGACGGTGACGGTCAGCGCATCGGCGTCGAGGGCGACGACCCGGTCGAGCGCCCGGCTATGGTCGACGACAAGCGCTTCCCCCACGGTCTGCCCGCACTGCGAGGACCCGGCGCCGCGCGGGAGCACCGGTGCGCCGAGCTCGCGCGCGACCGCAAGGGCAACCTTCGCGTCGGCCTCGTCCGCGGGCACCACGACCCCCAGCGGCACGATCTGATAGATGGAGGCGTCCGTCGCGTACCGGCCCCGCGACGCAAGGTCGAAGAGCACGTCGCCGCGGCATTCGGCACGAAGCCGTCGCGCCAGCAGCGAGGTGTCCACGTTATGGGCGGGCATCGCAACCTGTATACAATATGCCGACGCCCATGCCAACCAACGCCACGCGTTGAGACACCGATGCTGCGCCTCGACGATCATCCCAGCGGCCGTCATTTCCTGCAGATTCCCGGGCCGACCAACGTCCCGGACCGCATCCTGCGGGCGCTCGACCACCCGACGATCGATCACCGCGGCCCGGAGTTCGCGCGGCTAACGCTCGAAATCCTCGACGGGCTGAAGAAGATCTTCCAGACCGACGCCCCGGTCGTGATCTACCCGGCCTCGGGCACCGGCGCATGGGAAGCAGCGCTCGCCAATACGCTGTCTCCGGGTGACAGGGTGCTGATGTTCGAGACGGGCCACTTCGCGACGCTGTGGCGGAAGATGGCCGCGAAATTCACGCTCGAGATCGACTTCGTCCCCGGCGACTGGCGCAGCGGCGTCGATCCGGCTCTCGTGCAGCAGAAGCTCGCCGCCGACAAGACGCAGGCGATCAAGGCTGTGATGGTCGTGCACAACGAAACATCGACCGGCGTGACCAGCCGCATCCCGCAGATCCGGGAGGCGATCGACCACGCGCAGCATCCGGCGCTGTTCATGGTCGATACCATTTCCTCGCTCGCTTCGATCGAGTACCGGCACCGCCAGTGGCGGGTCGACGTCACCGTAGCGGGTTCGCAGAAGGGCCTGATGCTGCCGCCGGGGCTGTCGTTCAACGCGGTGAGCGAGAAAGCGCTCGCGGCGAGCAAAGCGGCTCGTCTGCCACGGTCCTACTGGAGCTGGGACGAGATCATCGCTTCGAATCGCGACGGATACTTTCCGTACACGCCGTCGACCAACCTGCTCTACGGCCTGCACGAGGCAATCGGGATGCTGCTCGAGGAGGGCCTGCCAGCCGTGTTCGCGCGCCACCAGCGGCACGGGGAGGCGACGCGTCGTGCTGTTCGCGCGTGGGGGCTCGAACTGCTCTGTCGCAATCCGGAGGAATACAGCAATTCACTGACGGCGATCCAGCTGCCCGACGGACACGACGCGGATCGCTTCCGCCGGCTGGTGCTCGAGCGTTTCGACATGTCGCTAGGCACCGGACTCGGCAAGCTCGCCGGCCGGGTCTTCCGCATCGGGCATCTCGGCTTTTTCAACGATCTCACGCTCGCGGGAACGCTCTGCGGCGTGGAAATGGGTCTCGGACTCGCCGGCGTGCCGCACCGGGCAGGCGGAGTCCAGACCGCTCTGGAATATCTGAGCGCAGCGAGCGACGCAAAATAATACGGTGCTGATTAGGCACCGACTTGAGGAGGCAACGATGACCAGGCAGCCATTCAAAGGCGGGAGGCGAGCTCTACGCAGCATCTTCGCCGTCGCGTTCTCGGCGGTCGCGATGACGTTCGCCGCGGGAGCGCATGCGCAACTCGAGATCAAGCTCGGACACGTGGGCGAGCCGGGCTCGCTGTTCCAGAAGAGCGCCGATGAGTTCGCCAAGCGAGCGAACGCCAAGCTTGCCGGGAAGGCGAAAGTGATCACCTATGGCTCGAGCCAGCTCGGCAGCGACGAGGAGATGATGCAGAAGCTGAAGCTCGGCACGATCGACATGGCGCTGCCGTCTACCGTGATGAGCTCGCAGGTGGACCTTTTCGGCGTGTTCGAGATGCCCTATCTCGTGAAGGACCGCGCGCACATGCAGCGCATCGAGAAGGACCTCTTCTGGTCGAAGCTCGAGCCCGAGGTGGAGAAGAAGGGCCTCGCGGTGATCGCGGTGTGGGAGAACGGGTTCCGGCAGATCACCAACAGCAAGCGTCCGATCAAGGGTCCCGCGGACCTGGCGGGGATCAAGCTGCGCGTGCCCGGCGGAAAATGGCGCGTGAAGATGTTCCAGGCCTACGGCGCCAACCCGAGCCCGATGAAGTTTTCCGAGGTCTTCACCGCGCTGCAGACCGGCGTGATGGACGGGGAAGAGAATCCCCTGACGCAGATCTACTCGGCGAAGTTCCAGGAAGTGCAGAAATATCTGTCGATGTCCGGGCACGTCTACACGCCCGCCTACCTCACCGTGGGCACGGCGCACTGGGCTACGCTGCCGCCGGACGTGCGCAAGATTCTCGAGGACACCGCCAAGGAAACGCAGGCCTATGTCTACGAGGTCGCCGCCAAGGACGACGAGGACCTGCTTGGCAAGCTCCGCGCGGCTGGGATGCAGGTTAACGAGGTCGACAAGAATGCCTTCATCGTAGCGAGCAAGCCGATTTACGAGGAATTCGGCAGGGAAGTGCCTGGTGCGAAGGAACTGATCGACCGCGCTACAGCGCTCGGGAAGTGAAAAGGCGCGCGGAACCCGCGCAGTGATGAAGCGCTTCCGCGCCGCGTACGGGCGCTTCCTCGAATGGGTCGTCATCGCGTTGATGGTGACCCTCGCGGTGGAGGTGACGCTGGGCATCGTGTTTCGCTTCAGCGGCCGCTCGCTCTCCTGGTACGACGAGGTCGCCTCGCACCTGCTCGCCTGGGTCACCTTCTATGGCGCAGCGCTGGCTTCGGTGAAGCGCGCGCACATCGGTTGCCCCGAGCTCGTCGCGCAGTTGCCGTGGGCCGCGCGGCGGATTTCCGGCATCGCAGCGCAGGTCCTGGTGATCGGATTCTTCGCGCTTCTCGGCTGGGTAGGCGCTTCGATCCTGCCCGTGCTCGCCACGGACGCGCTGATCAGCCTGCCGTCCGTGCCGATGAGCGTCGTGCAGTCCGCGATCCCGGTCAGCGCCGTACTCATCATCGTCGCTGAGACGATTCACCTCATCGATCTCGTCGCGGCCCGGCAGCCGCCGCGCGCCGCAGACGGCGCTCTCGCCGACGGCACGCAGTAGGCGACCATGAGCCTGATGCTGCTCCTCTTCGGCGCCGTGCTCGCACTGGTCGTCCTCAACGTGCCGATCGCGGTATCCCTGGGGATCGTCGCCGTTGGCGCGATGGTGGCGAGCCACGGAGCGTCCATCCTTCCGAACCTGCCCATCGTCGCTTACAACGGCGCGACCAGCTTTCCGCTGCTGGCGATTCCGCTGTTCATCCTCGCCGGCGCGATCATGAACGCCTCGGGCATCTCGCGCCGGCTGATCGCATTCGCCTCCTCGCTGTTCGGCTGGGCGCGCGGGGGGCTTGCTCACGTGTCGATCGGCGCCTCGATGTTCTTCGCCGAGATCTCGGGCTCCGCGGTGGCCGACATCGCGGCGCTCGGTTCGATCCTCATCCCTGGAATGAAGGCGAAGGGCTATCCGGCGCCGCTCGCCGCGGCGGTGATGTCCTCGGCGGCCACACTGGCGGTGATCATCCCGCCCTCTATCCCGATGATCCTCTACGCCGTGATGGCGGAGACCTCGGTGGTACAGCTCTTCGTCGCCGGGATCGTGCCCGGGATCATCGGCGGCTTCGGACTGATGGCGATGGCGTACTGGTTCGCGCGCCGTTACAACCTGCCGCGCGAGGAAGCCTTCTCGCTTGGCCGCGTGGGCCGGACCGCGCGCGAGGCGCTGTGGGCGTTCCTGCTGCCAGTCATCATCCTTGGCGGCATCTTCGGCGGCATCGTGACCGCGACCGAGGGCGCAGCGCTCGCCGTCGTCGCGGCGATCGCGGTCGGCCTGTTCATCTACCGCGAGCTCGATCTGCCGCAGCTCAAGCAGGCGGTCATCGACGGCGCAGTGCAGACCGCGGTGGTCATGCTGCTCGTCGCGACCAGCGCGCTGCTCGGCACGTATCTCACGGAGGTGCAGGCACCGCAGCAGCTTGCGCAGGCGGTCTCGCGGTTCACGCAGAACAAGTGGGTCGTGCTGGCATTGCTGAATCTGCTCTTCCTCCTGCTCGGCATGTTCCTGCATTCGGCCGCCGCGATCATCCTCGTCGTGCCGGTCGTGATGCCGCTTGTCAAGGCGGCGGGAATCGACCCGGTGCACTTCGGCCTCATCGTGACGGTCAACCTGGGCATCGGGCAGCAGACCCCGCCGGTAGCGAGCGTGCTGATGGTCGCGAGCGCGATCTCCAAAGCGTCCATCTGGGAGGTGACACGCGTGAACGTCTGGTTCATCGCCGTGCTGCTGGCGGTGCTCCTGCTCGTGACCTATGTCCCGGTGACAGGCATGGGCCTGGTCCAACTCTTCTATCGCTAGGATTCTCATGACCGAGCACATCCAAGTGCTGCGCGATGGCGCCATCGCGACTGTCGTGCTCAACCGTCCGGAAAAGCTCAACGCCCTGACCAAGTCCATGTGGCGGGCAATGGGCGAAGCGGTGACTGCGCTTTCCGCCGACGATGGCCTGCGCTGCCTCATCCTGCGCGGAGCCGGCGAGCGGGCGTTCTCTCCGGGAAACGACATCGGGGAATTCGCGACCGAGCGCTCCAACAAGCCGCAGGCCGTGGCCTACGGCGAGGTGATGCACGCGGCATTGCACGCGCTCGAACTCTGCCGGCACCCTCTGGTCGCGCAGATCCACGGCGTGTGCGTCGGCGGTGGCCTCGAGATCGCTGCGCTCGCCGACCTGCGCATCTGCGGCGAAGGCAGCCGCTTCGGTGCACCAATCAAGAATCTCGGGCTGACGATGGCTTACGCCGAGATGGCGCCGCTGGTGCGCCTGGTCGGGCCCACGGTGGCGCTCGAGATCCTGCTCGAAGGAAGGATCTTCGACGCCGTTGAGGCTCTCCGGATCGGACTGGTGACGCGCGTCGTGTCCGATCGTGATGTCGCCGCCGAGGCGCGCGCTGCCGCAGAGCGCATTGCGGAGGGCGCGCCGCTCGTCGCGCGATGGCACAAGAAATTCGCGCGCCGGCTCGCCGATCCGCGCCCGCTTACTGCAGCGGAGATCGCTGAATGCTTCGAGTGCTTTGACACCGAGGACTTCCGCGCGGGCAGCGCGGCCTTCCTCGCCAAGACCAAGCCGCACTTCGTCGGGCGCTAGCGCGTCGAATGAGCGCATCACGGCACCCCGGTCCGCTCGCCGGCATGCGCGTGCTCGAGCTCGCGCAGATCATGGCCGGCCCGACCTGCGGCATGATGCTCGCCGACCTGGGGGCCGACGTCGTCAAGGTCGAAAAGCTTCCCGGCGGCGACGACGCCCGCGGCTACAGCGAGCCGCGCGTCAACGGCGTGTCCGCGCCGTTCCTGATCATGAACCGCAACAAGCGCGGCCTGGCGCTCGACCTCAAGCATCCGCGCGGACGCGAAGTGCTGATCCGCCTGGTCCGAAGCGCCGACGTCCTCACCGAGAACTTCCGTCGCGGGACGATGGAAAAGTTCGGCCTCGGTTACGACGTGCTCGCCACCGAAAATCCGGCGCTGATCTACTGCTCGATATCGGGCTACGGTCGCGAGGGGCCGCTCGCCGGCAAGGGCGGGTTCGATCTCATCGCGCAGGGATTCGCAGGGCTGATGTCGATCACCGGTGAAGCCGGCCGCCCACCGGTGAAGAGCGGCAACTCGGTCGCGGACATCAACGCCGGGATTCTTGCTTTTGGAGGCATCCTCGCCGCGTACATCCACCGGCTGAAGACGGGCCGCGGCCAGCTCGTCGACACCTCGCTCATGGAAGCCGCCTTGCAGCAGACCTATTGGCAGGCGGCGATCTTCTTCGCGACCGGCGTCTCGCCGGGGCCAACGGGGTCGGCGCACGTCCTCACGGCCCCTTACCAGGCTTTCAAGGCAAAGGATGGCTGGATAAACATCGGCGGTGCGAATCAGGCCAACTGGGAGCGCATCGCCGACGTGCTCGGGCATCCCGAATGGCGCGACGACCCGCGTTTTGCGACGAATTCCGCGCGCATGGAGAACATCGGCGCGCTGGCGACGCTGATGGAAGCCGTGCTCGCTACGCGGAGCAAGGCCGACTGGCTCGCGGCGTTCGATGCCGCTGGCGTGCCCGCCGGTCTCGTGCACAGCCTCGGCGAAGCGCTCACCCACCCGCAGACGCTCGCCTGCGGCATGGTGCTGGAGCTCGAGCATCCCGACGCCGGAGCGACCAAGGCGCTCGGCTGTCCGGTCCACTTGTCGCGAACGCCGACGCGGGTCGAACGGCCGGCGCCCAGGCTTGGCGAGCACACGAGAGAAGTGCTGCGGGAGTACGGTTGCGCCGACGCCGAGATCGACCAGCTCGTCGCGTCAGGTGTGGTCGTCGAGGCCGCCTAGAAACGCAGAACACTACGCGTCGGCCCACATCCTCACGAGGTTGTAGTAGCAGGTGTGGGCTGCGTGACGGCGCGAGAACAATACTTCAGGTGACACAGCGTGGCGCGCCATCGTACGCGAGCACGCCGCGGCGCGCCGCTTCAGGCCGGAGTCGGCACCGCTGCGGCCGACATCTGCTCGAACGCGGAGAGCGCATCGGCGGCATACATCAGCGAGGGCCCGCCGCCCATGTAGACGGCCACGCCGAGCGCCTCCTCCATCTCGGCGCGAGTCGCGCCGAGCTTTACAAGCGCTCGGATATGAAAGCCGATGCACGCGTCGCAGTGCCCCGCCACGCCCAGACAGAGGGCGATCAGCTCCTTCGTCTTCTTGTTCAGGGTGCCGTCGCGCAGCGCGGCGTCGGACAGGTCCCTGAAACTCTTCATCAGCTCTGGCTCATTGGCTCGCAGGGTTCTCAGCTGCCCCGAAACCGAGCGCGTAATCTCCGAGTAGTCCTTGGCCATCAGGCCTCCCTCACGCCGAGGCGCTTCAGGACGATCTCGAGCGGGCAGAAGGTGGTGAACCCGCTTTGGAACAGGTTCGCTCCGACGAAGGCGGTGAACCACAGCCAGTTGGCGTTTACGAACAGCGGGCTCGCGGGCGCGCCCAGGGCAAGGGAGATCAGGACGAACGCGCCGGCGAATATGCGGATCATGCGGTTGGTGTTCATGAGGCAGCGACCTCCATTGTGGCCACGGTGAGTGGATAGCGGCGCCGGTTCACGGCGTAGTAAAGGACAGGGATCACGACCAGGGTGAGCAGCGTAGAGACCAGGATGCCGAACAGCAGCGAGATCGCGAGGCCGTTGAAGATCGGGTCGTCGAGGATGAACAGCGCGCCCAGCATCGCTGACAGTCCGGTAAGGGCGATCGGCTTGGCCCGGGCCACCGCGGACTGCACGACGGCATCCGCGAACGGCATTCCACGGGCGACCTGTAGATTGATGAAATCAACGAGCAGGATCGAGTTGCGCACGATGATCCCGGCCAGCGCGATCATGCCGATCATGGAGGTCGCCGTGAACGGCGCGCCGAGGAGCGCGTGCCCAGGCATCACACCGATGATGGTGAGCGGAATCGGCGCCATGATCACGAGCGGGGTCACGTAGGAGCCGAACTCGGCGACCACCAGCAGGTAGATGAGCACCAACCCGACCGCGTAAGCCGCGCCCATATCGCGGAACGTCTCGTAGGTGACCTGCCACTCGCCATCCCACTTGAGTGCGAACTGGCGATACGCGTCCGAAGGTTGCGCGATCCAGTACTCGGCGAGCCGGCCGCCTTGTGGCAGCGTCGCACCGGCGAGCGCGCCGCGGGCCGCGAACATGCCGTAGAGCGGGCTGTCTGGGCCGCCGGCGACGTCTCCCACCACATAGCTGACCGGCAGCAGATCCTTGTGGTAGATCGTCCGGTCGCGCTCGGTCGGGTTCGGATGGACCACTTCCGATAGGGCCACGAGCGAACCGTCACGCGAGCGCGCCTGCATTCCGAGCAGCGTAGCGAGCGCGCCCTGCCTTTCGGGCGGCAGCGTGAGCTGCACGGGTACGCCGTATTTCGATTGCCGGTCGCGCGCAATCGTCACGTCTTCCCCAGCGAGAGCTACGCGCATCGTTTCCACCACATCACGCGGAGCGACCCCCAGCGTGGCGGCGCGCGCTTGGTCGACACGCACAGCGATCTTCGGCGCGCTATCCTCGATCGAATCGTCGATGTCGACGACGCGCGGGGTGCGCGCGAACTCCTCGTGGACGCGCTTGGCCACGGCATGACGGCCGGTCTCGTCCGGCCCATAGACCTCGGCGACGAGCGGAGCGAGTACCGGCGGTCCGGGCGGCACCTCGACGACCTTGACTTTCGCGCCGTGGGACTCGGCGATGCGGGCGAGCTGCGGCCGCACCGCGAGCGCGATCTCGTGGCTCTGCCGCGTCCGTTCGTGCTTGTCGACAAGGTTCACCTGCAGGTCGCCCTTCTCGGGAGCCTGACGGAGATAATATTGGCGCACGAGGCCGTTGAAGTTGATGGGCATCGCCGTGCCAGCGTAGCCCTCGATGTCCGTGACTTCGGGCACCGTGGCGAGATAATCGCCCATCTCGTGCAGCACCGCGGCCGTGTTCTCGACCGGCGTGCCGGCGGGTGTATCGACGACGACCTGGAACTCCGACTTGTTGTCGAATGGCAGCATCTTGAGCACAACCCACTGCACCAGAGCGAGTCCAATGGACAGGACGATCGCGAGAGCGATGCCGGCGAAGAGCAGCCGCCGGTTGCGTGCTCCACGTGCGGGATCGAGCCAAGGCGCGAGCAGCCGGGGGAATACCGACGCCAGCCGCGCGTCGAGTCGTGACTGGCCGTGCAGAGCAGCGGCCGGGCTGCGCGCAAGCCGCAGCGCGAGCCACGGCGTGATCACGAACGCAACGGCGAGCGAGATGAGCATGCCCATGCTGGCATTGATCGGGATCGGGCTCATGTAGGGCCCCATCAGGCCGGAGACGAAGGCCATCGGCAGCAGCGCGGCGATCACCGTCAAAGTGGCGAGGATCGTCGGCCCGCCCACTTCGTCGACCGCCTTCGGGATCAGCGAGACCAGAGACGCAGCCGGCTCGAGCATGCGATGGCGATGGATGTTCTCGACCACGACGATCGCGTCGTCCACCAGGATGCCGATCGAGAAGATGAGCGCGAAGAGCGAGACCCGATTCAGCGTGAAGCCCCATGCCCAAGAGGCGAAGAGCGTCGCTGAGAGCGTGAGGATCACGGCCGCCCCGACGATCAGCGCTTCGCGCCGCCCGAGCGCGAAGAAGACCAGCGCAACGACGGACAGCGTGGCAAAGACGAGCTTCTCGATGAGCTTGAGTGCCTTGTCGTTCGCGGTTTCGCCGTAGTTGCGCGTAACCGTGACCTCCACCCCTGCGGGAACGATCGCGTTCCTGAGCTCGGCCGCGCGCTTGAGTAGCCGATCGGCGACCACCACGGCATTCTCGCCGGGTTTCTTCGTGACCGAGATCGTGACCGCGGGGAATTCCCCGCGCGCCTTGATCCCCTTGCGTTCCGCTCCGGGGCCTGTGCTCAGCCAGGCGTAGCGGGCCGGCTGGGGCGGGCCGTCGACGATGCGTGCGACGTCGGCGAGATAGACGGGGCTGCCGTCTGCAACGCCCACCACCAGGCGTCCCACATCCTCGGCGCCTGCCAGGAACTCACCGGTCTCGACGTCGACGAGGCGGTTGTCGGCATTGACCTGCCCCGAGGGCATCGCGCTGTTCGCAGCCAGGAGCGCCTCGCGGATGTCCGCTACCGTGAGCTTGAACGCCGCTAGGCGCTCGGGCTCCAGGAGCACGCGGATCGCGCGGCCGGGTCCGCCCACGGTGGTCACCTCGCGCGTGCCGGCGACGCGCTTGAGCTCGACTTCCAGGGCGTGGGCGACCCGCTCGACCTCGTACGCCCCGCGCTCGCCGTCGGCCGTCCAGAGGGTCAGGGTGAGGATTGGTACGTCGTCGATCCCCTTGGGCTTCACAAGCGGCTCGCCCACGCCGAGCTCCTTGGGCAGCCAGTCGCGGTTTGCATTGATCGTGTCGTAGAGACGCACCAGCGCCTCGGTGCGCGGCACGCCCACCTTGAACTGCGCGGTGACCACTGCAAGCCCAGGCTTCGAGACCGAGAACACGTGCTCGAGAC
Source organism: Casimicrobiaceae bacterium (assembly GCA_036380055.1). Lineage (GTDB taxonomy): Bacteria > Pseudomonadota > Gammaproteobacteria > Burkholderiales > Casimicrobiaceae > PALSA-1003. The sequence continues at coordinate 5,757 of DASVFM010000053.1, read as the reverse complement.
CCTGGATCTGGCCGATCACCTGCTCGGCCGGGGTCGCGACCAGTGTCTCGACATCCTTCGCCGACGCCCCCGGAAACGGGATCAGCACGTCGGCCATCGTGACGTTGATCTGCGGCTCCTCCTCGCGCGGCGTGACCGCGATCGCGAAGGCACCGAGGAGCAACGCGACGAGCGCAATCAGCGGCGTGAGCCGCGACTCGAGGAAGAAACCAGCGATGCGTCCGGAGATGCCCATGCGGATCTGCGCTCTATGCCTTGAGCTTGACGATGCCGAGCGCCTTCATCACGTATTTCTCGTAGATCGGCTCCGAAGTGCCTTTGCGCATCTTGCGCATGAAGTACTTCTCAAAGGCGACCTTGGCGAGATGCACCCACTTGCCTTCCGAGAACCAGTTGACGTTGCGCGGCGGGATCTGCGGCAGGGCAACAAAAGCGATGCCCGAGTCGCCGAAATCGGCCAGGCAGACCGCGTTCCAGGTAGCCTTGCCTGTCGGCTCCTTGCCGTCGAGCTGGTCGCGGATGTTCTTCACGGTGGCGGTCACCATCGATTCGATCATGAAGCCGGTCTTGGGCGCCCCGGTGGGCACGGGTGTGGCCTCGACCGGTGGGATCGCAACGCAAACGCCGGCCGCGTAGATGTTCTTGAACCTCGGGTTGCGCTGGTGCTCGTCGATCAACACGAAGCCCCGCGGGTTCACGAGCCCGTCGACGCCCTGGAGCGCATCGATTCCCTTGAATGCGGGCAGCAGCATCGAATAGGCGAACGGCAGCTCGTGTTCTCTCTTCGGCTGCCCGTTTTCGTCGTGCTCGGTGACGTATGCCTTGCCCGCCTCGACCCGGGTCACCTTCGCGTTGCAGATCCACTTGATGTGCCGCTCGCGCAGCCCCGACTCGAGCAGTGTCCGCGAGTCGCCCACACCGCCGAGTCCGAGATGGCCGATGTATGGCTCGGCGGTCACGAAAGTCATCGGCACCCGGTCGCGGATCCTGCGCCGGCGAAGATCGGTATCCATGATGAACGCGAACTCGTACGCCGGCCCGAAGCACGACGCCCCCTGGACGGCACCGACCACGACCGGCCCCGGCTTGGCGACGAACTCCGCCCACGCCTCTCCCGCCGCGACCGCGTGATCGATGTGGCAAACCGATTGCGTGTGCGCCTGCGGGCCAAGCCCCTCGATCTCGTCGAACGCGAGTCGAGGCCCCGTCGCGATGGCGAGGATGTCGTAGTCGAGCATCCGCCCGTCGCCGAGCTCGACCTGGCTGCGCTCCGGGTGCACGCGCTTCGCGCCCGCCGCGGTGAAATCGATGCCGCGCCGGGCGAGATGCGCCGCGACGCCAAACTCGACCTTGTCGCGCGTGCGCCAGTTGACCGCAACCCACGGGTTCGACGGCACGAACTGGAAATTAGGGCTGTTCGAGACGACGGTGATGTGCTCGCCGCGCCTGAGCTTCGCCTGCATCTCGTAGGCGAGCGGCATTCCGCCGAGCCCCGCACCGAGTACTACGATGTGTGTCATGGATGCGCTCCTGAGACTCGATGACTGTGTTGCATTCACGACTGGTCGTCGCTTGCCTTGCTCGCCTCGATGCCGGAGCGAACGGGCTGGAGAGAGACGCGCTCCCCGGGGGCGACGCCCGCCAGCACTTCGACGAGGCCTTCGCCTGCCGGCTCGCCGAGGCGCACCTGGCGCAGCCGCGCATTGCCGGAAGCGTCGAGCACGTAGACGGCGGTCACTTCGCTCCGGCGCAGCACGGCCACCGTGGGAATCGCAAGGGCCCGCGTCTGTCCGGTAACGAACAGGGCGCGCGCGTACTGGCCCGGCAACAGCCCGGCCGACTCGGGCAGTGCGAGGCGGACGCGCGTGGTGTGAGTGCGGGTGTCCGCGACCGGAATCACTGTCACTTCCCCCGCGACCACCGACTTGCCGAGCGTGGGAATCTCCACCGTCACCCCGGCCTGGAGCCGCGCCTGCGCGAGGACGGCCTGCGACACCGTCGCCGTAACGCGCAGCTCGCGCGGATCGAAGACGGTGAGCAGCGGGCGGCCGGGCGTGGCCATGTCGCCGACCTCGACGTCGGTCGATGCGACCACGCCCGAGTAAGGCGCGGTGATCGTGGCGTAGCTTTTCGAGGTCGCAGCCTGACCGGCATTGGCGATGGCCGCTGACGTCTGCTCCTGTGCGGCGAGGAACTCGGCCTGCGCCTGGTCGAGGGCTGCTTGGCTGATGAACTTCTGTGCAAAGAGCTGTCTGCTGCGCTCGTACTTGGCTTTCGCGTTGGTGAAGTTGGCGCGCGCCTCACGCAGCTGACTCTGGCTGGCCGCTTCCGCTTGGGCTGCGCTGCGCGCGTCGATTTGCACGAGCACCTGTCCCGCTCGGACCGCATCGCCGGCCCGGACGTTGAGCGCCACGACACGCCCAGCGACCTGTGTGGCGAGTGTCGACTGCCGCACGGCTTCAACCACACCCTCGGCCGCCGCGACCCGCTTCAGGTCGCGGTACTGAACCACGGCGCTCTCGGGCGTCGTCTGTCCGTTATCAGCGCCTGCAGGCGATCCCATCGCCGCCGTGGCGAGCGCAGCCACCCCAACCAGCCGAGGGACCGCGAGCCACATCTCCCCCAGCAGCGCCTGCGCGCGCAATCGGCGGGTCGCGCGTTTTCTCTCGCCGTCATGTCCGCCGCGGTAGACCATGAGCGAAGCCTAGCCCCGACGGCGCGTCGCGTCCGTGACCTGGATCACAAACGGCGTGCGGCCGCCCTTCGCGCCCCGCTAAAATGCAAGCCGGACCCCACCGACCGCCCAAGCCTGTGCCCGCGACGTCCTCTCCCCCTGCCGCCGGGCCGGCGATCGCCTTGCGTGCGCTCTTCCCTGCCTTGGCGGACGCTTCACCCGCGACGCTCACTCGCATCGTCGAGCACGGCATTCAGCGCAAGGTGCGCGCGGGGGCGGTTCTCTTCGACGCGCATACACCCTGTGCCGGCTTTCCTCTCGTCCTCTCCGGAAGCGTGAAGGTCATGCAGCGCTATCCGAACGGGCGCGAGCTTCCGCTCTATCGAGTGCGTCCTGGCGAGAGTTGCCTGCTGTCGGGAAGCTGCCTGCTTGGGCACACCGACTACACGGCGACAGGCGTCGCGGAGACCGACGTCGAGCTGCTGGTCCTGCCGCCGGCGGATTTCCAGGCGCTCATCGCCAACGACGAGGCATTCCGCCGGCACGTCTTCAGCTTGTTCGGGGAGCGGCTCGCGACGCTGCTGTCGCTGGTCGAAGCGATCGCCTACCAGAAGCTCGATCAGCGGCTCGCTGCGCTGCTGTTGGCCAAGGGCAACCCGGTCAAGGCGACGCACCAGGCGCTCGCCGACGAACTGGGAAGCGTACGCGAGATCGTCTCGCGGCTGCTGCGCGTATTCGAGGATCGCGGCTGGGTCGACCTCGCCCGCGAGCGCATCCGCATCACCGATCGCGGCGCGCTCGCGGCTCTTGCCGGGGGATAGGCCCGATCAGCCGCCGAGCTTGGTTAGACCGGTCGGCGGTCCATCGATCGCCGTCCAACCGGCGTCGATCAGCAGCGTGCTGCCGCTGATGTAGCTCGCCGCATCCGAGGCCAGGAACGCCACCGCTGCGCCGACTTCGGAGGGTTGCCCCCAGCGGCCGATCACCGTGTGGCGGGCGAAAGCATCGTAGATCTCGCTCGAGCACGCGCAGCGACGAATCGATCAGCGCGCCGCGGAGCTCAAGAGCGCCGAGGAGAGCGGCGACTCGAGGAAGATCGCGAGCGCCCAGCGCAAGCTGGACAGTGCAAGCAAGGCCTACACACCGAGATCGAAAGATCGCCCTTGTGAGAGGCCGGCCGCAGCCCGCTCAATAGATCTCCGGCATCGGCACGGGCTGCGCCTCGGGCTTGCATTCGCCGCACCACAGCGCGTCCGCCACGACGACCGCCTTAGGCGTGCTGTTCGCGCCAACGTAGATCGTCGCGATGTAGGGCATCCGCTTCTCGGCGTGCTCCTTGCATGTCGCCCGGCCACAGAAACGGCAGACCCCGACGGCCTCCTTATCGTCGAAGTAGCACTTCACGGTTCGGCCCCCTATGCAGTGAGTTACCGGATTGCTGTTGTTCTCGCGGCGCTGGATGCTCCGCCGCCCCGGCGGCTACTCTTCTTCGCCCTCGACGGCAAGCGCTGCGGAATGCGCTCTCGCTTCCAGCTCGGCCCGAATTCTGGCATGCATCGTTGTCGCCGTCGAATCCTGCCCGGGAAGCCGTCCCGCAAGGGCAGCCCAAATGTTCGTTGCCGCCGGCGCGAGCTTTAACCGCGTCTGCTCGAGGCGCGCCCAGAGCGACCAAGTGGTCTTCGGCATGATCGAACGCACATAAGACATGACGTAGATGCCCACGTCGTCCCGGGCCTGCTTAAGCTCGCGCTTCAACGACGTGATCTGCGGTGCGAGCTCGGCGCGTAGTTCCGGGTCTCGGGTTTTCCTTAGCTGATCCTGCTTCATTGCCACTTGGGCCGCGAGCAGCAGAGCGTTCGCCACCTGTTCGCGCTTAACCTCGCCGTAGCGTTCCTCTACCGGCGCGAGGAGTTCGTCGAGATCTTCGATGCGGTCTACGAGCATCGCCTCGCCCCTGGACACGCTCGCCTTTCCCTTAAGTGACTTGCGCAAACGACGGCGCTCGATGCGCAGCCCCCACAAGATGGCCCCCGCTACGACTGCCAGCGCCGAAAAGGCGATTACAGAAAGCACGAGAAAGCCCGTCTGGCCGAAGACGAAGTGATGAAAGGCCGTGTTGTTGTAAGCTGTGTGGATCGTAATCGCTATCGTGAGGCCGACCAGCCATCTGAGCAGAGGGTTGTTCACGGGGCCAAGAGGAAACCCGGCGAGGGCCATGCCCACAATCGCCGTCGTGCTCCCGTGAAGAACCGACGCCTCGAAAGCGCGCAGCGTGCCCAAAACCACCCCAGTGTCCACATCGACCCGGCTCAGATACAGCATGTTCTCCGCGATCGCGAACCCGGTCCCTGCTGCGAAGCCGTACACCGCTCCGTCGACGAAAGACGTCGTATCGGCTCGACGCACGAGGTACAAGAGAATGAGCGACTTGAAGATCTCCTCGACGAACGGCGCGGTGTGAGTCGCGACGAACTGCATCCCTAGGATGAGCCTGATCGGATGGTCGACGAGGTAGGAAAGCTCCGTCGAGATTGCCCCCCATACCAACGCCACTACGATCAGCCGGACACGATGCGTCTCGAAGAAATTGAGCCACTTGATGAGATACAAGAACCCTAGCGGGATGATGCTGACGATGAGGATGGACGTGCTCATTGGGAAGCGCAGGTCCCGCGGCTAGGTGGACAAGGCCGAGGTTATCCAAAACAAAAGCGGTAGTCGACTGACTACCGCCTTTGACAACACGGAAACCCTAGAAGGGGATGCTGCTCACTGACCTACAGCACCCCCGCCTGGTTCAGTTCGGCTAACCAGTTATTGCGCTGAGCCCGCTGCCCCGGAAGCGCCCGAGGCACCTGACGCACCGGAGGCACCCGATGCTCCAGACGCGCCCGAGGCACCAGAGGCACCCGACGCACCAGAGGCACCCGACGCACCAGAGGCTCCCGACGCACCAGAGGCACCCGACGCACCAGAGGCACCCGACGCACCAGAGGCACCCGACGCACCGGAGGCACCCGACGCACCAGAGGCACCCGACGCACCAGAGGCACCCGACGCACCAGAAGCACCCGACGCACCGG
>DASVFM010000052.1:0-8463 GCA_036380055.1 Casimicrobiaceae bacterium | reverse complement strand
ACGCCACCTGTTGGCCTGCGCGTGACGCGATTCATCTTCGATCGCACCACGCATCGCTTGCCGCACGGCCGGATCGCGCCATGCGCTGCGATAAGCCTCCCATGCCTCCGCCAGCGTCGCCCGCCGCAAATCGGCACAGATATGCGGCAGCGCCGCGGCGACCTTCACCCACCCGTTGGGCAGAACCAGCAGCGTCGCGGGCGGATCCTCTATGCTCGCGCGCAGCCCGTCCTCCAGCGTGAATGGACTATAACAGAGTTCCATGACGCTTCCAATCCGGGCCTGCCGCTCGAGGACGCCGAGGAATTCGCGGTACTGCTCCGAGGCAGGCTCGAGGCGCTCCCACAGGCGCGCCGCGGTGCCGACGCGCATCAGCTTGCCGGTGTTGAACCGGAACGCACCGAGCGAGCGAGCGCGATCGATCACCGCCGAGGCCTCCTGGATGTTGAGCCGGGTCGGCGCGAAGGTCACCTCGAGCGGAAGTCCGGCAGAGCGTACCGCGCGACACGCCGCGTGCGCCTTCGCGAGCGAGCCTCCCGGTCGCTGGCGCGCGTAGACCTCCTGGCTGTCGCCGTCGAGGCTGATCTGGATCGAGCGCACCGGCAGGCGACCCAGGCGCTCGGCCGCGCGCGCGTCGAAGCGCTGGCCGTTGGTCTCGATCTTGAGCTGGAGGCCAGCCCCGCCGAGGGCCTCGGCCATGTGAAAGAACAGGGGGTGCACCAGCGGCTCGCCACCGCAGAGCATGACGTAGGGCACCTCGCTGCGCACGATGTCGTCGACCAGACGCATGACCTCCTCGGCGTCCAGCTCGTCCGGTAGCCGCTTGCCAGGCGCGGACTCGGTGCAACAGTGCAGGCAGGCGAGATCGCAATCGCGCGTGATCTGCCAGGCGACGAAGAGGGGCGCCCCAAGGGTGTCGATGCGGTGCTTCACGGCCGTACTTGCCATGGTCGCCGGTATCGCCTCAGTGGACGAGCACGACCGGCACGTGCGCCAGGTGCAGAACCCGGGTGGCAACCGAGCCGAGCATCATGTTGGAGAGTGCGGTCATTCCCCGCGTGCCCATGTAGATCATGTGGCTTTCCGACTCCTTCGCCTGCTCGACGATGCGCTCGGCGATCGGGCCGACCGCCGTGTGGGCGGCATACTTCACGCCGGCGGCATCGAGGAGGCGTCGGCTCGGCGCGAACATCATCTCGGATTCCTCGGCGTAATAGCTAGCGATCATCTCTTCGCTCACGATCAGGCTCATGTTGGGAAACCGCGGCACCGGGAGATGCACCGTGACCAGGTCGATGCGCGGGATTTCCTTGTACCAGCCGAGTGAGTCGATCAGTTTCTCGGTTGCGCGCACGGCGCCCGGCGAGCCATCCACGGCGAGGGTCACTCGAAGCATTGTCGTGCCTCCCACTAGGTTTCCCACACTGCTAAGCGATTACCGCTCCCGCGTCGCGTGCTCCATCGCGGCCAGGGGCGGCTTGGAGAACGTTGCCCGCAGGGCGTTGACCTGTTTTCGCAGCAGCGGCTGCGCGAGCAGCTTGCAAACCAGGCGACACCGTCCGGGAAAATCGACCAGCAGCATGCCGGCCAAGACTGTGAGCAGGCCCTGCCCCGGAATGCCCGGCAAGGACAGAATGGCTCCGACCACAATCAGGACCACGCCAAGGACGTTCTTCAAAACGGCCCCCGTCCACCCCAGCACTCCGCGCCGAAGCCTGCGCCGCGGCTCCCCGCCCGTCGCGCGGCAATAGTCCGGCGGCAGACGGATCAGGATTGCAGCCACGATCGCGAGGTCCAGCGCCAGCGTGGCCAGAAACAGCAAGGCAGCCAGCGCGAGCTGCGGTCCGGTGGGCTCCCATGCTTGGAATATGAATGGCTCCTCGCAGGGACGACGGCCTCGTCAGACGGTCTGCCACCAGGCTCGAACCACGATCGCCGCGGCAAAGAGCGTCACGGTGAGACCGTAGCAGGCCACGATGCTGCGGATTGCCGGCACGAACTCGCGCGGTCTCTCGTACGTGCGGCGTGCGTGGCGCGCGCTCGCGACGAGCAGAGGCAGGGCGAAAAGTGCGACAAGGCACGTCGATGGGAATGCACCCGCGAGGACGCCGACAGGAATCGCGAGGAGGCCCGTGGCCGCGAGCCCGAGGTAGAGCCCCACGGCTCGTCGACGCCCAAGGCGCACGACCAGGTTTCGCTTGCCGACAAGGCGATCCTGATGGAAGTCGGGGATCGCGTTGACCACGGCGAGCGCCATGATGAGGAACCCGGGTACGAGCGAAGCCCACAGTGCGGCCGGAGACAACGCACGGGTGTGCAGGTACAGGCTCCCAAGGACCATCCACGGGCCGTAGGAAAGCGCGATGACAGTTTCGCCCAGCCCGCGGTAGGCCCAGCGTACGGGCGGCGCGACGTAAAAGATCGCCGCGGCGCCCCCCAGCAGAGCGAAGGCGAGGATCGGCAGTCCGACACGCGCGGTCAGAAAGATGCCGACTGCGAGCGCTCCGGCAAAAGCTGCGATCCCGAGCCAGAGCACCCAGTCCGACATCGGTGCAAGATCTTCGCTGTTGAAGACGCGATCCGTGCCCATGCGTGAATCGAAGTACTCGTTGAAGGCCTCGACCCCAACGACGGCGAGGACCACGCCCGCCAGCCCGCTCCAAAAGAGGGAGGGCTCGAACCTGCTCTCCATGCCGTAGGCCCACGCGGCCCCTAGCAGGTAGGGCAGCAGGCCCGCGTAAAGAAAAAAACGGTAGCGAACCAGGCTCAGAACGACGAGCAGGCGATGCAGCGGCCCCGGCACCGCCAGCCGCGGGTAGTGCGGCGGCGTCGTCAGAGGTAGACCCATTGATGCAGAGCTGACGTCTTGCCCGGATCGCTCGCGAGCTCCTCGACGAACTTGGCTACACGCGGATCCTGCCAGGCGCGCTGAAAGTTGGCCCAGATCTCATTGAGTGGCTGGCGCCGCAGGTCCCCGCAAACGAACGGCAGCGCATTGATCAGCTTGACCAGCCCGTTGGGAAGCACGATCAGCAGCGCCGCAGGGTGGTGCAGGCGATAGCGCAGCTCCTCGAGCAGACCCATCTCGTGAAAATGAACCCGCATCCGCCCCTTGTATTCCTCTGTCTTGCGGTGCAGCGTCTCGAAGAACGAGACGTATTGCTCCTCCGACGGCGCAACCAGGTGCCAGGTCTTCACCGCGTTGCCCGTGTACATCGTCCGCCCGGTGTAGAAGCTGTAGGCTCCCAGCTCGTACGCCATGTCCACGCAGCGCCCGATCTCCTGTACGTTGAACTTCGTCGGCGAGAAATTGATCTCGATGGGCACGCCGGCCGCACGCAGATTGCGCACGCCCTCGACCGTCACGTCGAAATTGCCGCGCACGCGCATGCGATTGAACGTCGCTGCCGAAGCGCCGTCGAGGCTCACTTGCACCGCCTTGACGCCGAGCACCCTGAGGCGATCACAATTCTCAGGCGAGAGATAGTGGCCATTGGTTTCGATCTTGAGCTGCCCGCCCCGCGCGCAGACATACTCGACCATCTTGAAGAACAGCGGATGAACCATGGGCTCGCCACCTGAAAAGGACAGGTACGGCACTTCCTGATCGAGCAACTGCTCGAGCACGCCGAAGACCTGACCCTCGTCGAGCTCGTCGCGGAAGGCCTTCCCCGGCCCGCTTTCCTCGATGCAATGCAGACACGCGAGGTTGCACTCGTTGGTGACCTGCCAAGCGACGTAGAGTGGGGCGCCGAGATCGCCGGACTCGGTGGAAGCCGGCGTGCGCTCGGGGGTCGCCCGGTTGGTGGTTGGCAAGGCGCTCACCACTTCAATCCTCCACCAGGCCCTTAGCGCGGAGGTCAGAAATGAAATCCGTCGCCTCCTTCTCGATCGCGCGGTTCGGATCTTGAAAGCGCTCCTTCAAGCGCCGGATGATTTCGGCGGCCTCGCGTCCCGCCGTGATCTCGCGCACGACGGCGGTGGCGACCGGGTTGAGGGTGAAGACCTTTTCGGAGCGAGTTTCGAAGAGCACCCCGCCGAACTTCTCTTCACGAAACTTCACGTATTTGGTAAGGCGCATGGGAATGCCGGCAAAAAGAGGCCTATTTTATTTCTTTTGCCGAGAAATAGGGCCGCTGCCGCCTTGACTCAGATCATCTTCGCGCGGCTCACGCCTGCCGTCGGCCCCCGGCTGCCCAGCCCGGAACATCTTCGCCACGTCATACCAGAGCACGCTTGCCGCGCCCAGCCCGCAAGCCAGACCCAGCGAACCGGCGTCAAGCGGCGCGAACCTGAACAATCGGGCCGCGGGCGGATAGTAAAGGACCAGTGCCAGCGCCGCGGAGGCCGCAGCGACGATCGCGAAGAAGACCGGATTCGGACGCAGCACGAGCGTGAACGCGGTTTCGCGCCGAGAGCGCGAGACCATGATAAGGAAGATATTCGCGGTCACGATCGTAACGAATGCGCTGGCCCGCGCCGCTTCCTCACCCTGCGTGCCCAGGAGCATGCCGTAGATGCCCGCCGCCGCAGCTAGGGTCGCGGCCCCGAGCAGCGCTGCAAAAGCGAGCATGCCCCGGCTGAACAGCGGCTCGCCGGGCCGACGGGGAGGGCGGCGCATCAGATCCCGCGCACCCTGCTCGGCCTCGAAAACGAGCGAGCAGGCCGGGTCGATGATGAATTCCAGGAAGACGATGTGAACGGGAAAGAAGAACAGCGGCCAGCCGGTAAGCGCCGGAAGCAGCCCCATACCGGCCAGCGGAACGTGCACGGCGAGGAGATAGCTCATCGCATTGCGGATGTTGTCGTAGATCCGCCGCCCAGTGCGCATCGTCGCCACCAGCGTCGCGAAATCGTCCTCGAGGAGCACAAGCGACGCAGCCTCCCGCGCCACATCCGTGCCGCGGCTACCCATCGCAACTCCAATGTGCGCCGCTTTCAGCGCAGGCGCATCGTTCACCCCATCGCCCGTCATCGCAACGATCGCTCTATCCGCCTTGAGCGCCTGCACGAGCCGCAGCTTGTGCTCCGGAACCATGCGCGCGTAGACATTAACGGCGCGCGCTCGTCGGGCCAGGGCGGAGTCGTCGAGCCGTTCGAGTTCGGGACCCGAGATGGCGCCTCCGCGAATGTCGAGGCCTATCGCACGAGCAACGGCGAGCGCGGTCTCAACATAGTCACCGGTAATCATCACGACGCGGATGCCTGCGCCATAGCACTCCGCAATAGCGGCCGGTACGGAGCGCCTGACCGGATCGGCGAGCCCGATCAAGCCACAGAGCTCGAGGGGAATTCCGGTCGCGGTTTCCGACAGTGCCGTCTCCTCGACCGAGCCGCGCGCAACAGCGAGCACGCGCATACCCTCGCGTGCGTGCGTTTCGGCGCGCTTGCGAAGCTCGCCGGCGGCAGCTGCGTCAAGCCGGCAGAGAGCAGCGATCGCTTCGGGCGCTCCTTTCGCGGTGACCTCGCAGGAGTCCTCTTCCGGCCGCTTCCACACGTGGACCACCGCCAGCAGATCGGCCGAAACGTCGTATTCTCGAATCAACTTCATGGCGGAGAATCGAGCGATGGCATGGGGCGCGAACGCCGAGGCAGCATTCACGATGGCACGCTCCATCGGGTCGACCACGTCGCGCTCGCACGCGCCGAAGGCGATGCCGAGCAGGGACTGCAGCGTCGCGTCCATCACCGCGGCTGCGTTGCGAAGATCCGCTCGGGCGTCGCCCGCTTCGAGGATCTGCACCTGCATCCGGTTCTCGGTGAGCGTTCCAGTTTTGTCGACGGCGAGCACTGTCGTCGCGCCCAGGGCTTCGATCGCGGGCGTGCGGCGCGTCAACACGCCCTGGCTTGCCATGCGCCATGCGCCGAGCGCAAGAAAGACCGTCAGAACGACCGGAAACTCCTCCGGTAACACGGTCATTGCCAAAGTGATCCCCGCCAGCACGGCATCGAGCAGCGAGCCTCGCGTCACGGCGAGAAGCGCAATCACGACCGCACACAGCATCAACCCGGCGACCGCGAGGATGCGCACGATGCGCCTGGTCTCGCGCTGCAGGGGTGAAGGTTCTTGCCGCACGGTGGCTAGGCGCGTGCCGATGAGTCCGATCTGCGTCGCCGATCCGGTAGCGAGGACTTCCGCCATGCCGTGGCCGCGAACAACCATGGTCCCGGAATAGAGAAAGGGGAGGCCCTCACCTCCCGGGCGGCCGATCGTTACTTGCGCGGGCTCCTTGGCCTTGGTAACTGGGACGGACTCGCCCGTCAGCAGCGACTCGTCGACGGACATGCCGACGCATTCACGAAGCACCGCATCGGCAGGCACCCGGTCTCCTTCCCTCACGACAAGTACGTCGCCGCGCACGACCTCTCGACCGGGAATTCGGCGCTGTCTCTCTTCGCGAATGACCAGGGCACGTGGGCTCGACAGGTCGCGCAGAGCGCGCAGCACACGCGCTGTGCGCCGCTCCTGGTAGACCGTGATGCCTACGACGGCTAGCAGCGAGCAGGCGAGAACGATAGCTTCCGCCGCATCGCCGAGCAGAAGGTAGACCGCCACCGCCCCCAGCAGGAGCAGGAACATGGGCTCGCCGAGGACGCTGCGCGTGATTTCAAGCAGCGAGCGAGCGCGGTCGGTCGGCAGTTCGTTGGGCCCCTCCGTGGCCAAACGACGCGCCGCCTCTGCTTCGGACAGCCCGGACCGGAGTTCCGATGGGGGGCCGGGAACGGTCCTGCAAGGATCCCGCATTGCCTTCGAGTTGGCCTTTGCAATTGCGCCGCCGCGAGCGCGCTTCGGTGAGGCTCGGGCGGTCGCAAGGTTCGCGCAGCATGCGACACGGGAAGTGCGTGCCGTTTGATGCAAGTCAAGAGTGTATCCGGGCCCGACGGGACCGGCGAGGATTACATCGCCCCGCGGCTGCCGCGGCGCCGTTGCACTTGGCGGCACGCGGCATAACGCACAACGGACCGGTATTGCGAGTAGAATTTCCTGCGCTCCGAATCAGCCGGCCGCCAGTCAACTGTAGGGAATCCAACCATGCCTGGACCGCTTCCACAGTCTCTGCAGCTCTTTACTCTGCATCCCCCAGGCACGCACGGTGGAACCACCGGCTGCGGCAATCCCCTTGGGTTCACAATGCAGCCGCAGCAGCAGAGCCAGTGGTGCTGGGCAGCCAACGCGGTTTCGGTCAATCTCTACTACCATCCGACAAGCGGTCAAACCCAGTGCGCGGTCGCCAATGTCGCCATGGGACAGACGACCTGCTGCGCAGACGGCAGCACGCCGCAGTGCAATCAGCCGTGGTACCTCGATCAAGCGCTGCAGATCGTTGCAAACCTCAATGCCTGGAGCGCTGGCAAGGCCACGCTGCTGACGATCAAGGGAGAAATCGACCGCTGTCGGCCGTTCTGTTTGCGGATCGGCTGGAACGGCGGAGGCGGGCACTTCGTCACCGTGTACGGCTACTCGCGCAGATCCCTCACCATCGGCGACCCGTTCTACGGCAATTCTGTCGTTACCTACGCGACGTTTCCGACGACCTATCAGGGCGGCGGGACGTGGACCGACAATTACACGACCCAGCCGTAGGAGCCATCCATGCCCATTACCTTTCCCAAGGCTCCGCGCGCAGCCAACGCGCGACTAGTCGGTCATCTCGCCGAGCTTGCTCGCGAGCGCGAGTTGCCTCACCCGATGGCCGCGATGCGCCTGGAGACGCTCTCGCACAGCGAGGCGCATCCGGTATATTTCGTGCCGCTCGATGCATTGGCCCAGGGCAAGCTGCTGCAAGCCGCCAGGCAGACGAGCTGGCGCTATCTGCTGGTGCAGAACGGTGCCGCGGTGGCCGAGGCCGAGCTCTCCGCTGGGAGCCGCAGGGCAAAGGGAGGCAAATCGCGGACGCTCGAGTTCGCGAGCCTGACCCATGGGCCCTTTGCCAGCGCGACGGTTGATGCGCTGGCCGCGGCCGAGCGGCTGCCGCAAGTCGCCCGTAAGGATTACGAGCTGCGGCTTCTCAAGATACCCGCAGTCTATTTCGTGGCCCTATGGCTCCACGGGACGAACGACGAGATCCTGATACCTATGGGCCAGCCGCCGGCCGGCCTGAAACGCGACGAGCCGTACACCGAGGCAGCCGTGATCGCGGCGCTGCGCGACAGCGCCGCGCAGGCCAGCCGCTTCGACGAAGCGCACCGCGAGTACAAGCCGCAGCGCCGCGCCCGGAAGAAGTCGTAACCAAACTGAATATGAGACACCGAAAGCTGATTATTTTCGTAGGTGTCGTGGCAGCCCTGTTGCTCGCGGGATGTGCTTCGGCTCCGGAACGTGTGCTTTCAAAAAAGGCTCCAGCGTATGCCGTGCTGCCGAATGGGCACGCTCCGCTGAACCCGGACCAGGTTTCGCCCATCTACGCTGAGGCTGCGGCAGGAGAGTCGAATATTGTCCGCCAACTGGAGCGCAGGCACGGG
>DASVFM010000051.1:0-39029 GCA_036380055.1 Casimicrobiaceae bacterium | reverse complement strand
ACAAACCTTCTGTCTGGAGAAAATATGCTGAAGATCATCCGTTTGGCCGCAGTGGCCGCCGCGCTGCTGGTCGCGCTAGCAGCCGCCTCGCAAGTGGCGCGCGCACAGGGCCAGCCCGCGGCCCCCACGGCTGCACCTGCTCCCGCGGCTGCACCGGCGCCCGCAGCGGCGCCGCCACGCGCGACCGAGGTCGTCGAGAATCCCTATGGTCTCGAGGCGCTCTGGAAGGGCGGGGACATCGTCGCCAGGATTACGCTGGGTATCCTCGTGATCATGTCGATGGGAAGCTGGTACGTCATCATCACCAAGGTCTACGAACAGACCAAGATGGGTGTCCAGGCCCGTGCCGCGGAGAGAGCGTTCTGGAAGGCGCCTTCGGTACGCCAGGGAACGGAGGGCCTAAAAAGCGGCAGTCCGTTCCGCTTCATCGCCGAATCCGGGCTCGAAGCGTCGGGCACGCATACCGGGTTGCTCGGAAACGTGGACCTGAACACGTGGATTTCGATGTCGATCCAGCGTGCGATCGACAACGTGAACAGTCGAACGCAGGATGGGCTTGCTTTCCTGGCGACCGTGGGCTCCACCGCTCCATTCGTAGGGCTGTTCGGCACGGTTTGGGGTATCTATCACGCGCTGACAGCCATCGGCATCGCGGGGCAGGCTTCGATCGACAAGGTCGCCGGGCCGGTCGGCGAAGCGTTGATCATGACCGCCCTGGGATTGGCGGTGGCTGTCCCAGCGGTGCTTGGATACAACTGGCTGATCCGCCGCAACAAGGTGGCGATGGACCAGGTGCGTAGCTTCGGCGCTGATCTGCACGCGGTTCTCCTGAGCGCGCCCAAAGCTCCGGCAACCGCAGCTGCCAGGGGGTAGCCGATGGCGATGGGAGTCGGGCCGTCAGTCGACGAGGACGAAGTCGTCTCCACGATCAACACCACGCCGCTCGTCGACGTGATGCTGGTGCTCCTGATCATCTTCCTCATCACCATTCCGGTGGTCACGACTTCGATTCCCGTGCAGCTGCCCAAGGAGCGCAACGAGATCCGAGAGACCAAACCGGAGAACATCACGCTGTCGGTCGACGTCGCCGGGCATATCTATTGGAACGAACTGAAGATCCAGAGCACGTCGGCACTGATCGACCGGCTCAAGAAGATCTCGGTGCTGACGCCGCAGCCGGAAGTGCAGATCCGCGGCGACGCCGGCGCGCAGTACGAGGGGGTGGGGCGGATCATCTACGCGTGCCAGCGGGCAGGCATCGCGAAAGTGGGCTTCATCACCGAGCCACCGGTCAAAGGGGGCGGATGAAATGCCCCTCGCTAAGTCTGTTTTGGAGATTTCCCCATGGCGATGAACGTTGGCCAAGGCGCCGGGCGCGAACCGGACGTCATGATCGACATCAACACGACGCCGCTGATCGACGTGATGCTGGTGCTGTTGGTGATGCTGATCATCACCTTGCCGATCCAGCTCCACGCCGTGAACCTTAATATGCCCATCGGCAATCCGCCGCCTCCGGTGATCTTGCCGCAGGTCGTCAAGATCGATATCGACGCCAGCGGTACGACGTATTGGAACGGCGAGGTGGTGCCCGATCGGGCGACGCTCGAGGAGAAAATCAAGGCCGCGGCGGCGCAGACGCCGCAGCCGGAGGTGCACCTGCGGCCGGACAAGAGGTCCAAGTACGGCGTCGCCGCGGGAGTGATGGCCTCGGCGCAGCGCCTCGGCCTGACGAAGATTGGCATCGTCGGCAGCGAGCAGTTCATCGAGGACTAGAATCAGTCGGAACGTCGACGGACAACCGGAGTCTCACGGCTTATGGATTTCGCACGGCAACAGAGAGATCCGACACGACATCTGATCGGCATTACAGCGGTGGTGCTGGTGCACGCGATTGTCGTCTACGCGTTGGTCACCGGGCTCGCGCGCAAGGCGGTTGAGGTGATCAAGAAGCCGCTTACCGCGACGATCGTCGAGGAAATCAAGGCGCCGCCGCCGCCTCCGCCCCCGCCGCCGAAGAAGATCGAGGTGACGAAGGCGCCCCCGCCGCCCGAGCAGCCCTATGTTCCGCCCCCCGACGTGCCTCCCCCGGTGACGGCACCGGAACCGGTCATCGCCGCAGTGACCCCCACTCCGCCTCCGGTCGCGCCGGTGATCGCCCCGCCGCCGCCCGTAGTGGTGGCACCGCCGAAGCCGGCGATCGTGCGCAACCCGAATCCAATCAATTCCTGTGCGCCGTCGATGCCTGGGGAAGCGATGCGCAAGAATATAGAGGGCAGCGTGCTCGCGCACATGTATGTGGACGAGAAGGGCAACGTGACCGAGGTGAAGATCCTCCAGGCGACCGACCGCATGTTCGAGCGCGCAGCCGTGAACGCGCTAAAGAACTGCAAGTTTCAGGCGAGCGCCGACAAGTGGGTGGGCGAGCAGGAGATCGACTTCAAGCTGCAGTAGAGCGGCGGTACCGAAAACGCTCGATGCTAGGCCGCCTTCTAGGGCGGCCTTCATTTTTGCAGGAAGCTATTGGAGCCGGCCGCGGCAGCTAATCCGCGCGAGCGGCAAAGAAGAGTGCGCCCCAGCTCACTGCGCCCAGCGCCGTCAGGAGCATCGCGAGATCCGAAAGCCTGAATCGCTGGCCGACGATGAACGCGGCCGCATTGCGGAAAACGTCGTCGAACCATATCGGCAGCGCGGCGAGGACAGCACCCGCGACCACCATCCACAAGAGCATCACAAACGGGCGCCGCCACGCCGGGAGTGCCGGCTGGGGGAGCCGATTCACGACGCGCGCCGTAAACCCGTCATCCGGCAGGTAGACCGACAGGTGCTCACGTGCGTCTGCCCGGAGCGCCTGCTCGAGCCAGTCGTCGGAACCGATCTGTTGCGCGTCTTTGCTCATGACTCCGCCGGGGCCCATGCCCCAAGCCTTGCCTTCAACTTCTGCTTTGCCCGCAAGACGTGCGTTTTGACCGTCCCGACCGGGCATCCCAGCACCCGCGCAGCCTCTTCGTGCGACAGGTCGTTATGATAGCACTGCACGATAGCTGCACGTTCGTCGTCGCTTAAAACGGCCATTGCGCGCTCCAGGTCGATCTTGAGCGTCACAGCGCGGGCGACAGGCGCCGGTTCCGAATAATGTTCGTCGGATTCGGGTTCGACGTCATCAGCGAGGGAGGACTCCTTCGTCTTGCGCGCATCGGCGAGGAAGGCGTTATAAGCGATCCGGTAAAGCCAGGTGGAAAACTTGGCCTCCTGCCGGAACGACTTCAGATTCCTGTACGCGAGCAAGAACGTCTCCTGAGCTAGATCATCAGCCAACGCCGCATTGCCACAGGTGAGTTTGCGCAGGCAGGCCCGCACGGTCGACTGATGGCGTCGGACCAGCTCGCTGAACGCGTGGCGATCATCCTGGACCAGGACGCGTGCGATGAGTTGCGCGTCGCTGACCGCGGGTGACGACATGAAAGGTGACCGCTGACGATATTAGCCTCCGCTCGAACCTGCAACTCCGCCGTTGGCCGAGCGGCTCGCGGCCGCCTGGGCGAAATTGCGTCTCTCAAGCCACCAAAGCGTGACGTAGCCGGCCCCCAGGAATAGCAGGATCAGTCCGACCAGGAGGCCCCCTCCTGCGTTACCCGAGGTGATCTCCCACAGCACGAACGCCGCGCCAAGCGTGGACAAGATGATCCCCTTGCGCAAGTCGGGCCATGCCACACGTTTGCGCAGCGAGAAGGCCTGCTGGTAGAGCTGCGGCGCAGCGGTTGCCGGCGCTGCGCCGAGCGCGAGTGCTTCGGCCGCCTGTGCCGGCGGCACCACGCCGGTTTCTGCAAGCTTCAGCATCGCCTCGTTCTGCAGCCTGGCTTTGCGCAGCTTGTACCAGATGATCCCGACCAGGAGCACGACCGGCGTAAGAAAGATGGATCCGACGACCAGGAAAATGAGCCCGATGATCCACGGGTTCTTGTGCACCTGGGAGCTGAAGGGATCGAAATCGTCGTCGGAGTCGATGCGGATGCGCGCTTTGCCGTGCCGCGTCGTCGCCTTGTCCTCGGAGGCATCGTCGCTGTTTTCCGTCGTCGCATCCACCGTGATCGACGGGGGGAAAGTCTTTATGTTGATGGTCGTGTCGTGGTCGTTCTTCTTCGCGGGCGCGTCCGCACCCCTGGCGGGTGTCGCCATGCCGCAGAGTGCTGCTGCGAGCAGCAGGGCGCCGAGTAAGGCCGCCACCGTCGGAACGGGTTGAAGGGCGGTCGTGCGAGGCATCGGATTCTCCCGGAAATCGCGTGTTTGGACATTAGATGCCGCGAGCCCGCCCAATGGATTCAGGCAGATGGGCACGGCGGGGCGGCCGGAGCCGCAGAGGGCCCCATGCTATCATTCCCCACCCCGCGGCGCCGTTGCCATCACGTGCCCCGCTACCCGGACCCCGGCGACGTGACCCTACCCATTCCGCGCCCGCTTGCCGCCTTGGCTCTGGCTGCCGCCCTGGCGGCGGCCCCCGCCCGACCGGCGGACGACGCCGTGACGCTCAATTTCGTTAACGCGGACATTGAGGCGGTGGTCAAGGCGGTCGCGGAGATGACCGGACGCAACTTCGTGCTGGATCCCAAGGTCAAGGGAACGATCAACATCATCTCGGTCCGGCCGGTGCCGATCAGCCTGGTCTACCCGACGCTTCTGTCGGCGCTGCGGCTGCAGGGCTTCGCCGCGGTGGAGACCGATGGGCTGACCAAGATCGTCCCCGAAGCGGAAGCCAAGCAGCACGCCTCGCCGGTGAGCGTCGGTGCCGTCGCGGCTGGCGGAGACCGGCTCGTGACGGAGGTCTACGTGCTGAAGAGCGAGTCGGCGGCGCAGCTCGTCAACGTGCTGCGCCCACTGATCACGCCGAACAACAGCATTGCAGCCGTGCCTAGCGGCAACGCGCTGGTGATCACCGACTACGCGGACAACCTGAAGCGCATCGATCGAATCATCGCCTCGCTCGACGTGCCGCCCGCCGGCGAGCCGATCATTGTGCCGCTGCGCTACGCCTCGGCAATCGACCTGCTACAGATTCTCTCGCGCCTGCTTGTCGATTCGGGTGGCGCACCGGGCGCCGCTGCCGATCCGCAGCAGCGCATATCGCTCGCGGCGGACCCGCGCTCAAACAGTATTCTGGTGCGCGCCGACAACCCGACCCGCCTGGGGCGCGTGCGCGCGCTCATCGAACAGCTCGACACGCCCGGACGTGCAGGCGGCAACATCTTTATCATCTACCTCAAGAACGCCGACGCCGTACGCGTCGCGCAGACGCTGCGAGGGCTGCTCACCGGCAGCGGCGGCGATGCGACTGCCGCGCCGGCGACGACGCCGACGTCGCTCAGCGCTTCCCTGAGTGCGATCGGGGGTCAGACGTCGCCGATGGGGACTGCGCCGACGACTCCCCCGACGGGCGGCGGGCCGGCGACGTTCAGCGCTGGCGGCGTAACCATTCAGGCCGACCCGTCCAACAACGCGCTGATCGTCATGGCGCCCGAACCGCTGTACAACAATATCCGATCGATCGTCGAGAAGCTCGACACGCGCCGCGCACAGGTGTTCATTGAGGCGCTGATCGTCGAGGTCAGCGCCGACCGCGCTTCGCAGTTCGGAATCCAGTGGCAGTACCTGCAGCCCAGCAGCAACAGCACGTATGTCGGGGGAGGCACCAACTTCGGCACCCGCGGGCAGCCGGGGAACAACCAGAACATTATCGACATTTCCGGGAACCTCGGCAGCGCCGGCCCGGGGCTTAACCTCGGGCTGATCCGCGGCTCAATCACCATCCCGGGCCTGGGCGTGATCACCAATCTGGCGATGCTGGTGCGCGCCCTGCAGGACGACAACACTTCGAATATCCTTTCGACGCCGAATATGCTGATGCTGGACAACGAGGAGTCCAGGATCGTCGTGGGGCAGAACGTGCCGTTCATCACCGGCCAGTACGCGCAGACCGGCTCGACGTCCACCGTCACCCCATTTCAGACGATCGAACGGAAGGACATCGGCGTGACCCTGCGCGTCAAGCCGCAGATCACCGAGGGCGGAAGCGTGCGAGTGGCAGTTTACGAGGAAGTGTCCACCATTGCCGACACGACCAATCCGGCTGGGCTCATCATCAACAAGCGCGCGCTCGAATCGACCGTGTTGGTCGACGACGGACAGATCATCGCACTCGGCGGGCTGATCCAGGACAGCCAGCTGGACAGCACGCAAAAGTTGCCGTTTCTCGGCGACATCCCGATCGCGGGCGCCCTGTTCCGCTACGACAATCGTACGCGCAGCAAGACCAACCTGATGGTGTTCCTGCGGCCGACGATCGTGCGCAACGCGACCGTCGGTGGCGCTCTCACCGGTGATCGCTACGACTACCTCCTCGGCGAGCAGAAGGCTATCCGCACCGATCCGAACACCATCCCGCCGATCCTGCCGAACATGGACGATCCGAAGCTACCTGCCGTGCAGAAGCCGTTTACACAGATGCTTCCCTCGTCGCCCGTGCCGCTGCCCTCGCTGCTGCCCTGGGGCGCGCCCGCTCCCGAGCCCGCCAAGCCGGCGGAGCCGGCGAAGGCCGAGCAGCCCAGCAAGCCGTAGGACGCTCCCTTGGCGACGGCGCCCGCTCCGTCTCAGCCGATCCCCGGCGCAGCCTCGGCGCTGCAGCGCATTCCGTATGCCTTCGCACGGGCGCACGGCCTGCTACCGTTACGTGACGAAGGCGATGCCGTGGTCGTGCTCGCACGGCCTGACGCGTCGCTCGAGGGCATCGCCGAGTTGAGACGAGTACTGCAGCGTCCGCTCAGGACCACGACGGTCAACGCCGAGCGCTTCGCCGCCGAGCTCGCGCAGGCGTACAACCAGGCGTCGATGCCGGTCGCACAAATCTCCGAGGATTTGTCGCGCGATTCCGATCTCGCGCGGCTGCTGCAGGACATTCCCAAGGCCGAGGACCTGCTTGGCAGCACGTCGGATGCGCCGGTCATCCGCATGATCAACGCGCTGCTGCTTCAAGCACTGCGCGAGCGGGCCTCTGACATACACTTCGAGCCCTACGAGTCGCGCTCGGTCGTTCGCTTTCGCATCGACGGTGTGCTGCGCGACGTGATCGAGCCGCCGCGGGCGCTGCACGCCGCGCTTGTGTCGCGGCTCAAGGTGATGGCGAGTCTGGACATCGCCGAGAAGCGCCTGCCTCAGGACGGGCGCATGGCGCTCAAGCTCGGGGACAAGAGCGTCGACGTGCGGGTCTCGACCCTGCCTACCGGCCCGGGCGAGCGTGTAGTGCTTCGGCTTCTCGACAAGGACGCGGCACGACTCGACCTCGCGACGCTCGGAATGAGCGAATCGACGCTGGCGAGCGTCGACCGGCTGATTCGCGAGCCGCACGGCATCGTGCTCGTGACCGGGCCGACCGGCTCCGGAAAGACCACCACACTCTACGCCGCCATGTCGCGCCTGGATCGCGGCACGCTCAACGTGATGACCGTCGAGGATCCAATCGAGTTCGCGCTCGACGGCGTGGGGCAGACGCAGGTCAGCCCGCGCATCGAGCTCTCCTTCGCGCGCGCGCTCCGCTCGATCCTGCGCCAGGACCCCGACATCATCATGATCGGCGAGATTCGCGACCTTGAGACGGCGCAGATCGCCGTCCAGGCGAGCCTCACCGGGCATCTCGTTCTCGCTACGCTGCATACCAACGACGCGGTGAGCGCCGTCACCCGTCTCGACGACATGGGCGTGGAGCCGTACCTGCTCGCGTCGAGCGTTCTTGGCGTGCTTGCGCAGCGTCTGGTGCGCTGCCTGTGCCCGGAGTGCCGTCAGCCGACAGCCCCGTCGTCGGGCGAGGCGTCCCTGCTCGAGCGGCTCGGGCTGGATCGAGGGCTCACGCTCTACCGGCCGATCGGCTGCCCCGCCTGCACGCAGACCGGGTATCGCGGCCGCACCGGCATCTACGAATTGGTAATCTTCGACGAGGCGCTGCGCCGCCTGGTTCACGATCGCGCCGCGGAGCCCGCGCTGCGGAAGGCGTGCGCGAGCGCCGGTACCCGCTCCTTGCTGCTGGACGGAGCACGCTGGCTGACTGCAGGCACCACTTCGCTCGCCGAACTTCTGCGCGTGGCTGGCGCAGCGGCGTAAACCCATGGCGAAGGCAACGCGATCGCATTTGCTCGAGCAGCTGCGCGTGCAGGCCGACGCGGTTGCGACGAAGCGTTTGCAGGAGCTCAAGCTCTCCCGCGAAGTCGTCGACCGCCTCGATCGTCGCTTGCACGCCGTGTTCCAGTATTTTGACGAGGCCTGCAGGCTGCTTGGGGTCATTTCTCCTCCGGTCGAGCGCACGTACGTGCTCGGCGATCTGGCGAAATTCGAAGGGTTGAGCTTCGAAGCCGGGAACGTCATGTTCCGCAAGCGGCGGCTCCAGGATCACGATGTTTACGCCTTCGTCGCGATCTATTACCGACTGGCAGGTCCGGCCCCGGCCCCGCTGCAGGTGCCGATCAAACGCTCTGGCGATATCGAGCGCGCGCTTAACGCCGCCAACATCGAGTTCGTCACGGATACCGACTCGAACATTCGAGGCGCGGCCACGTCGAATCTGATCCGCATCGCACCAGGGCTGCGCTGCGAGGTGCGATTCGATCCCGACTTCGAGTCCAGCTGCATCGTCGTGAGCTTGCACAACGTCGATCGCCTGGAGCCGGTGATCCTCGACTTTCCGACCGATTCGCTCGACACCGGCGCGCTCGACGATCTGGTCAACCTCATGCTGGGCAAGCAGAGCCAGTTCCTGCTGCGCGCGCCGCTGCGCGGTTTCAACCGCTGACGGCGTGTCCGCGTTCCGGTACGAGGCGGTCGACCAAGCCGGGCGCGCACGGCGCGGCATCATGGACGCCGCGACCGCCCGAGCGGTGCGGGATGCGCTGCGCGGCGAGGGGCTTTTCCCAACCGCCGTGGAGCCTGCCGCGACCGCGGCCGTCGTGCGCACCGATGCAACGCGGCTTGCGCCGGCGCTGCTTTCCTTGCTGACGCGCCAGCTCGCCACCCTCGTCGTCTCGGGCATGCCGCTCGATCAGGCGCTGGGTGCCGTCGCAGAGCAGGCGGACCACCCGGCGGCGGCGCGCGTGCTCGGCGCGCTGCGCGAGCAGGTCGCTGCGGGAGAGCCGCTGGCTGCCGCGATGTCGCGTTTTCCCCGGAGTTTTCCGGACCTGTATCGGGGTCTCGTAGCGGTCGGAGCGGAGAGTGGGCAGCTGGGCGGAGTGCTCTCGCGCCTCGCCGACTACCTCGAGGCGCGCCTCGCCTTGCGCCAGAAATTCAGCATGGCCCTCGTCTATCCGGCGCTGGTCACCGCCGTGGCTCTGGCGGTCATTGCAACTCTTCTGCTCTACGTCGTCCCGCAGGTGGTAGCGGTCTATCAGCAGAGCCGCCAGACGCTGCCCTGGCTTACCCGCGCCCTGATCGCGGCCAGCGATTTTGTGCGTGCCACCGCGTGGTACTGGCTTGGCGCGCTCGCCGCCTTGGCGGTGGGTTCGGCCGCGCTGTTGCGAATCGAGCGCTGGCGCGCTCGCTGGCACGACGCGCTGCTGCGCCTGCCCATCATCGGCGCGGTGTTGCGCGGCCTGGATACGGCGCGGTTCGCGAGCACGCTTGCGATCCTGACAGGCAGTGGCGCTCCCCTGCTGCGCGCTCTGGAGACGGCGGGCGACGTCATCTGGGCGCTCCCGCTTCGCGCTGCGGCCCGGGGCGCCTCCGCCCGGGTGCGTGAAGGCGTCACGCTGGCGCGCGCCCTGGCAAGTGAGCGAGTCTTTCCGCCGCTGCTCGTGCACCTGGTGGCTAACGGCGAACAGAGCGGCCAGCTTCCCGCCATGCTCGAGCGCGCTGCACGCGAGCAGGAGGCAGAGGTCGAGCGGCGGCTGACCTGGCTTGCGGCGCTCGTCCAACCGGTGCTGATCATCATCATGGGTGCGATCGTTCTCGCGCTCGTGCTGGCCGTGATGCTGCCGATCGTCTCGATGAATCAGCTCATCCGCTAGATGGCGCGCGACCTCTGGCGCGCGATTGCCCAGGCGACGTGCTCGCGCACGATCGGAGAGGGATCGTCGGCGCGGCGCTGCAGCGCTGCGAGGCTCCGCTCGCTGTAAGGCGCGTTGCCGAGTCCGACGGCGAGATTGCGCAGCCAGCGCTCGTGGCCGATGCGATGGATCGCGCTGCCCGCGGTGCGCGCCTCGAATTCAGACGCGCTCCAGCCGAACAGTTCGACCAACTCGACGTCATCGAGCCCATGACGTACCGCGAAATCGGTCTCGGCGCTCGGTCGCGCATATTTGTTCCAGGGACAAACGAGCTGGCAGTCGTCGCAACCGTAGACGCGGTTGCCGATCAGCGGGCGCAACGGCTCGGGAATGCTTCCCTTGAGTTCGATGGTCAGATACGAGATGCAGCGGCGCGCGTCGAGCTCGTAGGGGGCAACGATCGCTTGCGTGGGGCACACGTCGATGCAGGCGCGGCAACTGCCGCAATGCTCGCTTACCGCCGATGTCACGGGCAGCGGCAGATCGGTGTAGATCTCGCCCAGGAAGAAGAATGACCCGGCATCGCGCGTGAGCAGCAGTGTGTGCTTGCCGCGCCAGCCGAGACCCGCCTTCGCCGCGAGCGCGACCTCGAGCACCGGTGCGCTGTCGGTAAAGACGCGATAGTTGAACGGGCCAACGGCGTCCGCGATCCGCTTTGCCAACCCTCCGAGTTTGCGGCGCAGGACCTTGTGGTAGTCGCGGCCCAGCGCGTAGCGCGATATGTAGGCGCGATTCGGGTCCGCGAGCACGGTTGCTGCTTTGCTCGCGCGCGCGGGCAGGTAATCGAGCCGCGCCGTGATGACCCTGATCGTTCCGGACACGAGTTCCGCAGGGCGCGCGCGGCGTACGCCGTGGCGTGCCATATAATGCATCTGACCGTGGCGCCCCTGTCCGAGCCAGGTCAGTAGCCGTGCTTCCTCGGTCGAGAGATCGGTGTCCGCGACACCGACCTCGGCGAAGCCCAAGGCGCGACCCCACTCCCGGATGTCTCGGGCGAGCCGCGCATAATCGACGCGCTTCGCGCCGCGCTGTCGCTCAGGCACTCGAACCCCGACCATGAGGACGACAATTATAGAAGCGCATCAGCGCTTCCTACCTGATGCCCCGGCCACGATGAGGGTGGGGGCGGAGATCGCTGCGGCACTGCAGGGTGGAATGGTGATCACATTGTCGGGCGAACTGGGAACCGGCAAGACGACATTCGTGCGCGGCATGCTGCGCGGGCTTGGCTGGACGGGACCCGTCAAGAGTCCTTCATATGGGTTGGTTGAGCATTATGTCGTTTCGAGCTTATACTTCTATCACTTTGATTTCTATCGCTTCGACGATCCGGACGAATGGCGATACACGGGCTTTGCCGAATACTTCCGGCCGGACTCGATCTGCGCGATCGAATGGCCGGAACACGTCGCGGGCTGGCTGCCGGTGGTCGATCTTGCGGTTCGCCTGGGGCACGCCGGCCTGGGTCGGCAGCTCAATCTCGATGCGATGACCACGGCAGGTAGCGAGTGCCTCGCAACTCTCGACGCCGCAAGCCATTGATCGAGGTCTCTCTCGAGCGTCGGCGCATCTGCAGTTGGCTCCTCGTTCCAGCCACGCAACTGCTTCTGCCCCTCCCGGCCCGGGCCGCGACTATTGTTTCGGCGCGCCTCTGGCCCGCCGAAGAGTACACGCGCCTCATCCTTGAGAGCCCCGAGCCCGTCGGGCATCAGGTGATGAGCATGAAGAACCCGCCGCGCCTGGTGCTCGACCTGCAGGATGTCGACCTGAATGCGAACACGCAGCTCTCGCAACTGCCGCGACTGGTCAAACCGACCGACCCCTACATTGCCGCCATCCGTGTCGCTGCGTTCAAGCCCGGCGTGCTGCGGATCGTCCTCGACCTCAAGTCTGAAGTGAACCCGCAGCTCTTCGCACTGAAACCGGTTGCGGGCTACGGCCATCGAGTCGTGCTGGATCTGTATCCGCTCACTCCGCCCGATCCGCTGATGGCGCTGCTCGAGCGCACACCCCAAGACCCTGCCGCCGCCAGTGCCGAGCCGCAGGGCAAGGCGCGACCGGCGGCGCCGGAGCAGGCGCCAGCGACGGATTCAAGGGATCCGGGGCGCCCGATCATCATCGCGATCGATCCGGGCCACGGCGGAGAAGACCCGGGCGCGATCGGGCGGCGAGGAACCTGCGAGAAAGACGTTACGCTTTCCATCGCGAAGAAGCTCAAAGCGCTCATCGATGAGGCCCCGAAGATGCGCGCGATGCTGACCCGCGACGACGACTACTTTGTTCCGCTGGAGACTCGTGTCGAGAAGGCGAAGCGCGTGCAGGCCGATCTGCTGATCTCGATCCACGCCGATGCGTTCACGACTCCGACCGCGCGTGGGTCGTCCGTCTTCGCGCTCTCGGAGCACGGCGCGACCAGCGCGGCGGCGCGCTGGCTGGCGCAGCACGAAAACGAAGCGGACCTGATCGGTGGCGTCAATCTCGGGGTGCGAGACAGCACGGTCAGAAAGACGCTGCTCGATATGTCACAAGCAGCCCAGATCAATGATAGCCTGCGCGTGGGCCGCTCGGTTCTCGAAGACATCGGCGAGATCAACTCGCTGCACAGGGGCAGCGTGGAGCAGGCGGGGTTCGCGGTACTGAAGGCGCCGACCATCCCGTCGATCCTGGTCGAGACGGCGTTCATCTCCAATCCTGACGAGGAACTGAAGCTGCGCAGCGAGCGGCATCAGGCGCGGTTCGCTTCGTCCATGCACAGCGGCATCAAGCGGTACTTCGCGCAGAATCCGCCGCTCGCCCGTTCGCGGTCGAGCTGACGCTATCGGGTCGCGCGAACCGTGGTCCGCTTTTTCCTGAAATTTCTCGTCGTGCAGGCGGCGCTCTTCGGGCTCGAGCTGACCCCGTGGGCGCAGGCCTGGTTCGTGCGTCCGTGGACAGATGCGCTCGCCGCGATCAGCGCGGACATCGTTCGCTGGTTCGATCCCCAGGTGATAGCGCACGGAAACATTCTGCGCAGCGGTCGCAACGGATTCGCCGTTGCGATCGAAGCCGGGTGCAACGGCGTCGAAGCGACGATCGTGCTCATAGCTGCGGTCCTTGCATTTCCTGCGCCGTGGCGGCGCAAGCTCGTGGGGCTCGCGGTGGGCATCCTGGCGGTCCAGGGCCTCAACATCGTCCGCGTCATCAGCTTGTTCTACCTGGGGCAGTGGAATTTCGATGCGTTCGAATTCGCGCACCGCTACGTGTGGCAGGCACTGATCATGCTCGACGTGCTGATCGTGTGGCTGCTCTGGGTGCGCACGCTGCCGCGCGGCCCTGCGCTGGCTCCTGCCTGAACCACGCTCATCGATGGCTGCCTCTCCCGGCCGCTTCATCCTGCGCGTCGCGGCCTGGCTCCCGCTCGCCTTCCTGCTCTGGTATATCGCGGCACCCCTGCTGGTCTGGCCCGTCGCGCTGCTGACTGCGGCGGTTGCGAAGATCGGTTTCTCCTCGATTGTCGAAGGCGTCGAGCAGCAGGGCCGCATGCTCACGATCGTCTCTACGCTCAAGCCGACGCTCGCAAGCACACAGAATGCGGCGAGCGGCGTGCTGTCGGTCGACCTCAACCCGGGCCTCTACAGCTTCGGATTCCCGATGTTCGTTGCGCTGACGCTCGCCGCGCGACAGCCGCAGATGCTGCGCACGTTGCTCCTGGGCTACGTCGTGCTGACCCCTTTCGTAAGCTGGGGGCTGGTGGCGGAGTTTCTGAAGCAGATCGCGTTCGATGCCGGCCCGGCGGTCGCATCACAGGCAGGGTTCACGCCGGCACAGCGCGAGGCGATCGCCTTCGCCTATCAGTTCGGAACCTTGATCCTGCCCGCCGCCGCCCCGGCCGTGTTCTGGGTGCTGACTCACCGCCGCTTTCTCGCAGAGTTCGCGAACCGCGGGGCGGATACTCTGGCGGGCGGTCAGTAGCCCTGGCTGCGTACGGCGTGCCCGGCCCGCTCGAGCGCCTCGATTGCTGCCGCCTGCTGGGCCGCGGGAATCAACACGAAATCGGTGCTGAAAGTGGCCAGCGTGAATACCGATACGCGCGCCGTCGCGAGCGGCCCGGTCACGCTGGCGAGGATGCCGGTCTGATCGAGCGGCAGGGGCCCGTCGAACTTCAGTGCGCGCCAGCCGCGACTGGCGGCGGTTCCCGCGGGGACTCGCGCCTCGGCGCATACGACCGACAACTCATCGCTGGTGCGAGTGACCGACCACCAGCCATCCGCAACGGCCCACGCCGGAACCGGGGCTGCAGCATCGAGGCGGCAGATCGCAACGGCATCCGGCAGCAGCGTGAGCGACAGTCCGCGCGCCATCACGCGCTCGCCTTTCCGATCTTGCGCTCGCGCTCCAGCTCGCGCAGCACGCGCCGCTGTACCTTTCCGGTAGTGGTCATCGGCAGCGCATCGATGAATTCGATCTCCTTCGGATATTCGTACGGCGCCAGGAACTGTCGCACGTGACGCTGGAGGTCTTCCTCGAGTGCGCGGGAAGGCGTGTGCCCCGGAGCGAGCACGACGAACGCCTTGACGATGTTGCCGCGGGTCTCGTCAGGGCTCGGCACGACCGCGGCGTTCGCCACGGCGGCGTACTTCAACAGGCAGTTCTCGATCTCGGAAGGGCCGATGCGGTAGCCCGCAGCCTTGAACATGTCATCAGCCCGACCCTGGTACCACAGGTAGCCGTCGCCGTCCTGTGTCGCGAGGTCTCCCGTTCGGCACCAGTCGCCGCTGAATTTCCTGGCGGTCGCGTCCGGATTCTTGTAGTACTCCAGGAAGAACACCGGGTCGCGGCTCCCGTCCGGAGCCACGCGGTTGACAGCGACCTCGCCAATTTCGCCCGGCGATGCCTCGTTGCCTGCGTCGTCTATAACCGAGATGCGATGACCAGGGTATGGGCGCCCCATCGATCCGGGCTTGGCCGGCCACAGCCCGTGCGAGTTGCCGACGATGTAGTTCATCTCGGTCTGACCGAACATTTCGTTCACCGTGACGCCGAGCGCATCCTGCGCCCAGGAGAACACGGTCGTGCCTACAGCCTCGCCCGCGCTCATGATGCTGCGCAGCTGGGCATCGAACCGCGCACGCGGCTGCGGCACCGCCTTCATCATCATCTTCAGCGCGGTCGGAAAGAGGAATGTGTTGCGCACGCGGTACCTTTGCATGAGAGCAAACGCACGCTCTGGGTCGAATCGCCCGCGAAACCCGAGAATAGGCATGCCGAAATACAGTGTCGGGAGCAATGCATCCATCAGGCCGCCGGTCCAGGCCCAGTCGGCGGGCGACCAGAACAGATCGCCGTCCTTGGGAAACAGATCGTGCGAGTGGACGAACCCGGGCAGATTTCCGAGCAGGCATTGCTGCGGCATCAGTGCGCCTTTCGGCGGTCCGGTCGTCCCGCTCGTGTAGACGAGCAGCGCAGGGTCGGTAGCGCGCGTCGCGAGGGGGTTGAAGGCTGCGCTCGCCCTTGCGAGGAACGCTTCCCAATCGATGGTCCCCGCCTCGCGGGCGCCAGCGACGCCGATCACACAGCACAGTTGCGGCAACCGGTCGCGGACCGCAGTCAGGTTCGGCAGCGAGGCCGGGTCCACGATGGCTGCCTTGCTAGCGGAGTTCTCGAGCCGGTATTCCAGCGCGTCCGGACCGAACAGGAACGAAAGCGGCACGGCGACTGCTCCCATCTGATAGCAGGCGATGTGCGCGATCGCCGTTTCGGGTCGCTGGGGAAGCATGATTGCGACTCGGTCGCCGCGACCTACACCCTGCGCCGACAGCGCGTTGGATAGGCGATTGGCATCCCTCTGCAGCGCTGCGTAGGTCCAGCGCCCGGTCGCGCCGTCTTCGTCTTCCCAGTGGATGGCGATGCGACTTTCGTCGGCCGCGTGACGGTGGCAGACCGCTGCTGCGATGTTGAAGTCGGCAGGGACCCGCCATCGGTATGCCGCGAAGATCTCCCGATAACGATCGACGGGCATTGAGCGATGCGTCGTCAGGGCGCCGCTGTGTCTGTCTTGGGCTGGGCCTCCACGGATTCGACTGTGGCCCAGACCCAATCCGGATGCTGCTCGAGCAGACGCCCGAAGGCGATGCGGCGCGACGATTCGCCGCTGCTCATGCGCAGGCGCTTGCCCGGCTGGTACTCGCCCGGCGGTACGACGAGCGTCTGCACAACGGGCTCGGTCTCGCGCTTCTGCAGAGATAGAAACAGGCCGCTGAAATGGCGGCTGTTCAGCGTGGAGGACTCGCCATCGAGCGAATAATCGTCATCGACGCGCTTCGACTCGTGCAGCTCGACGCCGACGAGGTTGTTGGCGATGACCTGAAGCCCGATCTCCGCTCGCTCTGCCGTCAGGCGCTTCATCCGCCGCACGATGCCGAGCGTCCATAGCGACTGATCCTGCGGGCGTATGGCCGCCAGCGTGCCGAGGGTCACGCCGTTGATCACGCTCATCGGCGCCACGAGGCGGAAGCCCGTCTGCGAGACGTCGCGGATTTGCCACGGGCCGCCGGGCGCGGCGTAGTTCGCGAGGCGGCGGCGTGCCATCTCGAGCGTGCGCGCCTGGTCCGTGCGCATGCGGCCGAACGTTGCAATCTCCACTGCGTGTCCGAAGTTTCCGGCCCTACGCTTGGGATCGAAGAAGGGCGCCATCTCGTCGTCGCGCAGAAAACCAGCGATCTTGCTGAAACCGATGATGGCATCGACGCTGCCCTCCGCGTTGGTTCGCTCGCCGCGGCGAGCGAACGGCCGGCATTCCGGATCGACCTGCGAAGCGAGCTTCGTGAGGAGGCTCAATTGCTCAGCCCGCCGCGGCGTGCGCTCGGACAGAGGGTTGTTGCGAACCTTCTGTTCGAGCACCACGACGTTTTGCATCAGCACGGCGTGGAGCGGCCGCGTATCGAGAAAGAGCACGCGGCCTTCGAGCGGCTGCGGGCTCCGGCGCCTGAGCCCGCTGCGCGACCCCAGGTCGACGTAGAAGCTGCTCACCGTCGAGGCCTCGATGTTCAGCCGCAGTGCCGCGCACCATTCCGAGAGCTGCTCAGAGATCCATTCGAGGTGCCCGGGCGTGAGGTTTCCCGAGTTCATGAGCTGCAGCACGAGCACGCGCAGATACTCCTGCTCGATCGTGGTGATGGCGCCGCCTGCGAGGACAGCCACGGGCTGCCGCTCGATCTGCGCCGAGCACGCCATCTGGAATAGCGCGTGCAGATCTGCCCACTTCGCCGGTATCCACTGCTCGTAGCGGAACAGGCGGACCTTCGCGTCGACGCCCTGATGGACGACCTGCCTCGCGATCAGCTCGGGGAGCAGCGACTGCCACTTGTTGCTCTGGGCATGGTTACTCACCTCGCGACCGAAAGCCTGATAGCACAGCAGCAGTCCCTGCGCGAGGTCAAACAACGCCTGCCAGAGCTGGCTTTCGACGCGCGTCGAGCGGCTGCCGTGCTCCAGGTATTGGGTGGTGAGCATCTTGCGCAGTGCATCCGTATGCGCATCGACCCGGAAGACTGCCTCGAGGCGGGATGGGGTGCGCTTCGCGTCCCGCTCCGTGAGACGGCCCAGCTCCGGCAGCAGCGCGGCATGCACCGACATCGGGTCATTGGCGGGGAAGCCCGCGACCCAGCGCTCCGCCGTTTTCGCGTCGGCGAGCGGGTCCTTTACCGTTTTGCCGAATCCAAACATCAGTTGGGGCACGCCGCCTCCGGCACGCTGCTTGCAGGGAACGATTTGTGGCTCGCAAGCACGCGAGGTTCGGAGACAGCAGTGTGCCGGAAGTCCTTGTTGTGTAAGCGAGATGATGGAACAAAGCGCTGCTCGGGGCAACCACGGCTGCCAGGCGGTGCGGTGGCCTGACGCACGGCGGCGAGAGTTGCCGCAATGCGTCGAGCTGAAACGGACAAGGGAACACCTTATACTTGTGTTACACAGGAAGGACAGAATAATGGGCATCCTGATCAAGGCGCCGACCCGGCGGCGCGATTTCCCAGCTCCCGGCGTGACCCCCATCCCGATCGCTGATAACCGCGGAGCGCTGCACATTCGCGAGGTGGTGCGCATCACAGGACTGCGGCGCGAGCAGCTGTACATGTGGCAGCGCCGCTACGGCTTTCCGGACCCATCGCGCGATACCTTTGGCGACCGGGTGTATCCCCCGGATCAGGTTGCGCGGCTCAAGCTGATCAAGCAGCTTCTCTCCGAGGGCTGGCGGGCAGGAGCCGTCGTGCCGTTGGCCGAATCGGCCCTGCAATCGATGCTGGGGATAGCCGTCGAGGACCCCGCGCCGCTTCCCGAAGAGATTGCCACGGCGGTGCGCCTTCTCGGCGAGCATCGCGTGGGCGAGCTGCAGAACCATCTCTCGAAGCTGCTCGTCGGGCAGGGGCTGCGACGCTTTCTCGAGAAGACGCTGATCCCGCTCAACGAGGCTGTGCACGAGCGCGTAGTGCGTGGCGAGATGCAGAACTTCCAAGAGCTGCGCTTCGCCGACCTCGCGCAGCGCCTGTTGCGCGACGTCACGCGGCTGGTGCGGCCCACGCGGGACGCCAGGCAAATTCTGCTCGCCACTCCGCCGAACGACCCGAACCAGCTTGGACTGGCTATCCTCGAACTGTTGCTGTTCACGGAGGGGATCAACTGCCTTACGCTGGGGCCGGGCGTGCCGGCGCAGGAGATCGGCGGAGCGGCGCGCGCCTACCGTGTTTGCCTCGCGATTCTACTTTTCGATCGCGGCATCTCGGGCAAGATCGCAGGCCAGGAGATCCGGTCGCTGCGCGCCGAGCTGCCGGAGGATCTCCCGCTCGTGGTGAGCGGCCGTGCAGTCAATCTGCTCGCGAAGCCCATCACCAACGTGCGCACTGCAGCCGACTTCAGTTCCGTGATGTCGACGATGCGCGAGGTCGGGGTCACCGCGGGCAACGGCGCCGCGGAGTCTTCGCAGCGTGCCTGAGACCGTTCTCGACTGGACTTGGCGCCTCGTAGCGCTCGTACTGCTCGCCTCGCTGGGGTACCTTGCCTGGCGCGGCTACCAGCAGCCCGAATTCATCTTCGATCTGGCCAACATGCGCCTTTGCTGAGCGGCGCAACGCGGCTGCTCAGCTCTCGCGCGCATAGGCATCCATCCAGGCTGCGGTGGCCTCCGCCTCCGCGTAGCCTTCCGCGCGCAGCGCGGTGATGACGCGGTCGCGGTCATCCGCGCTCCGGTTCTGCGAGAGCTTGAACTTGGCGTCGATGCGCTCGACGCGCAGACGGAATCCGACGATGGCTTCGAGCATGGCGTCGAGCATTCGCCCCTCGAGCTGAAGACGCCAGGGCCGCTCGCGCGCGCCCTCGTAACGCTCGATCATTGTTGCGAGCAGCGCGCGCTTCTCGCCTTCCTCGTGCATGACTTCGGCCGGGCCGTGCACGTGCGCTACGCAATAGTTCCAGGTGGGCACCGCCGCTGCGGGATCGCCATACCATGAGGGCGAGACGTAGGCGTGCGGGCCATGGAAAATCGCCACCGAAGGGCCATCGGCCAGGTGCTGCCAGTGCGGGTTGGCGCGCGCCATATGGCCGAGCAGGACACCCCGCGGGCCGCCGCCCGCTGCGAACTCCAGGGGCAGGTGGCTCACCCGCATCTCGGCGGGGGACGGCGTGATCAGTGTCGCGAACGGATGCTCGGCGATGAGGCGCGCAACTTGGTCGCTTTCGCGCGGCGCGAACGGTCGCGGGATGTAGACGCTCACCTCGCGCCTAGTGCATCTCGCTTGCGGACGGCACGGCGAACAAGGCTCGAGCCTCGTCGGCGCCGAACTCGTAGCGTCGGTTGCAGAATTCGCAGGTCACGCTGACCGAACCGCGTTCCTCGACGACGCTTTCGACCTCGGCGCGGCCAAGCATCTTCAGTGCGTCGATCACCCGCTCGCGGGAGCAAGAGCAGCCAAAGTGCGGCGTGCGTGCGCGGAAGGCCCGCACGTCGTCGGCACGAAACAGCTCCGCCAACAGCGCATGCGCATCGGTCGAGGCAAAGCGCGCAGGCGCGGCGTCGACTGCGGAAACAGCGCGCGTCCACGTCTCGGTGTCGGCGTCGGTCGAGCTCGGCATCCGTTGCAGCAGCAGGCCACGCACTCGATCGTCGGTGGCGTCGAGCCAAAGCCGGGTCGCTATCTGCTCGGAGGCGGCGAGGTAGTGCTCGAAGAGCGCGGCGACCGAGCTGCCTTCGAGGCCGACGATGCCCTGATGTAACGGGCCGCCATCCTTTGGATCGACCGTGAGCACCATGCGGCTGCGACGCGAGTCGCCCGTCAGCTCGGCGAGCGTTGCCGCCTCGTCGATGTCGCCGGTCCACTTCGCCGTTGCGCGAAGCGTCAGCGATGCATCGCACTCGACGACGAGCAGTCGTACCGAGCCCGCTCCCTGAAGTTGAAGCACGAGGCTGCCCTGGAACTTGAGCGAGTTCGCGAGCAGGCACATCGCGCCCAGAGTTTCTCCGAGCAGGCGAATGAGCCGCGGAGGGTAGCCGTGGCTGCCGACGCATTCGCGATAGGCTTCGTCCAGGCCGACGACCGCGCCGCGTACCGCCGCGCGCTCGAACACGAAGCGCGTAAGGCTGTCGGCGAGCGGAGCGCCCATCTCACTTGTCCTTGACCGGCAGCGTATACAGCGTCATCGGCAGCCCGGAGTTTCGGTCGAAGATCGCTCCCGCCTCGATGCCGGCTCGCGCTACAGCTGCCGCGCTTCGCAGGCGCCCGTAGAGCGCCTGCATGGCGCCGAGCGCGAATTCGCGTCCTGAGCCGATCGCCCAGTATTGCGTGTACTCGAACACCTCGCGCATCGAGTAGACACCGAATATGCCGTTGCCGTTGGCAATCACCGCCTGGATCTGCGTTGATTCGTACGGATCATCTTCCTCCTCTTTCGGGTTGAGGAAGTGCTGGTCTTTGAGAATGGGGTGCAGCTTGCGGAAGGTCTCGAAGATCGCGATCTTGCTGCTGAAGTCGAGGTCCTTGTGCTGCGCAAGCAGGCTCTCGAACACGAGCTGATGCGCCGCGCTTCCGCACAAGCCAACGTAGGTGTCACGGTAGCGCACGATCTTGTCGAAGACGCGATCGAACTGCGCCGTAAGCCGCGTGTCGCCGAACGTCGTAAGCGAGTCCGCGGCGATCGCAATCTCTCCATTCTTGCGGACAACGACGAGTGTGGTCATGGATTCTGCGGCGACCAACGGCGCTCTGGGGGCGCGGGCCGCGCGTGCGGCACGCCGGGTGAGCGCGAATTA
The DNA here is from genome assembly GCA_036380055.1 of Casimicrobiaceae bacterium. Taxonomy (GTDB): domain Bacteria; phylum Pseudomonadota; class Gammaproteobacteria; order Burkholderiales; family Casimicrobiaceae; genus PALSA-1003. Next base: position 17,675 of record DASVFM010000051.1, on the reverse strand, counting down.
TACCGCGGCACCGACGCTCGAAGCCGGGGCGGGTAGCATAGTCACCGGAGGCAGAAGCCGGGGGTTCCACGCGCGGTGCGCCCAGCGCCAAAACGCCTCGACGGAAACGGGAGGCGACGCAGGTTGGGGTTGATCGAGAAAAGCCCACGCCCGGAGCAGCACGGGAAGAGGGTCGCCCGCCAGCGGCGCGGCCTCGGTCTGCTTCGAAAGCTTTTCGCCGCGCGCATCGATTGCCACCGGATGATGCAGGTAGATGGGCGTCGGAAAGCCCAGCCGCTTCTGCAACCAGATCTGCCGCGGCGTCGACGCCAGCAAATCGGAGCCCCGCACGACGTGAGTGATGTCCTGTCTCGCATCGTCGACCACCACCGCGAGCTGATAAGCGAAAACGTCGTCGGCGCGCTTGACCACGAAATCGCCGACTTCTCTCGCAACGTGCTGCTCGCAGCGTCCTTGAAGACGATCGGCGAATCCGATCAGCTCGTCGCTGACCGCGGCGCGCCATGCTTTGGGCTTGCGGCCCGGCGCGGGACCGTTGCGGCAGGTGCCCGGATAGACGCGTTCGCCACCGGCGCCGATCCGGGCGGTTTCGAGATCCTTGCGCGAGCAGGCGCAGGGGAAGGCAAGCCCGGCGGCGATGAGCTCGTCCAGGGCGGCTTGGTACACCGCGCCGCGCTCGCTCTGCCAGAGCACGGGAGCGTCGTATCTAAAGCCGTAAGTCGCGAGCTGCGCAAGGATCAGCTCGGCGGCAGCTCTGCTGCTGCGCGGCTCGTCGAGATCCTCGATGCGCACGAACCATTCGCCGTCGTGCGCACGCGCGTCGCAGTAGCTCGCCAGCGCAGCGACGAGAGAGCCGAAGTGGAGCGGACCGGTGGGCGACGGCGCGAAGCGGCCGCGATAGGGCGTCCCGCTACGCGTCACCTTGCACTCATCGCATTCGGCCCGGCCGAATCGCCCGCCGGGGCGGGTGTCCAGTTCCAGTAGCGTCGCATCGTAGCGATGACGGCAGTCGGATACTCGGGTCGACCCAGGCTTCCGTTGTAGCGGCCGAGCGCGCGATACAGATCGCCGTTTTCAATATTGAGGTAGTAGCGCAGGATGGTGCAGCCATAGCGCAAATTGGTACGCAGGTTGAAGAGGTCGTGTTCCGGGCTGCCGATCAAACGCACCCAGAAGGGCATCACTTGCATGTAGCCGCGCGCTTCGGCAGAGGAGACGGCGTACTTGCGGAAGTTGCTCTCCTGCTGGATCAAGCCCAGCACGAGCTGTGGATCGAGACCTGCGCGAGATGCTTCGTACTGCACGGTGATGAGAAAATCGCGGCGCGTCGACCAGTCAGGGATCTTCGGTGCGAGGCGAGAAGACATGTCCGCGAGCCACGACAGGCCTTCGAGCGGGGTTGCGAACACGAGGTGCGGCGCCGGATAGTCGCTGACCGAGCGGTGCAGCGAGTTTTGCACGTTGGCGGCAAGTTCCTCCTCGATCTGCGCGCCAGCCTGCGCTGGCGGCGAAACAGCGAACAGGAGCCCGAGTACGGCAAGGGACACCGACACGATCCGCGGGGACTTCATTGCGCAAGCCTCCCTCGTACACGCGCTGCGCCTTCCGCGAGGGGAATGGATGTCGCCGTCGTATCCCGCCGCCCCTGGTATTCGATCTTGCCCTCCTTCAGTCCTCGCTCGCCCACCGTTACGCGGTGGGGGATACCAATAAGCTCGAGATCCGCGAACATTACGCCGGGTCGCTCGCCGCGATCGTCGAGCAACACCTCGACTCCGGACGCTTCGAGCTCGTTGTGCAACCGGTCGGCGGCATCGCGCACGGCCTCCACCCGCTCGTAGCCGATCGGCGCGATAGCGACGCTGAACGGCGCCAGCGGCTCGGGCCAAACGATGCCTCGCTGGTCGTTGTTCTGCTCGATCGCCGCCGCGACGACGCGCGTGACACCGATCCCGTAGCACCCCATCTCCATGAGATGCGGTTGACCGTCCGTGTCGAGGAAAGTTGCGCCCATGGCTTCCGAGTAGCGCGTTCCGAGAGCGAATACGTGACCTACCTCGATACCGCGCACGATGTCGAGCCGCCCCTTGCCGTCGGGCGAGAGGTCGCCTTTTACTACGTTGCGCAGGTCCGCGACCCGATCGGGCTCGCGGCAGTCGCGGCCGAAATTCACGCCGCGCAGGTGAAAATCCGCTTCGTTAGCACCGCAGATGAAATCAGCCATCGCCGCGACCTCGCGATCAGCTATCAGAGGCATCGAGGCGGGCATCCCGACCGGCCCGAGGTAGCCCGGCGGAGACCCGAGCGCGGCGGCGATCTCATCGTCCCGCGCCCAGCGGAAACCGGCGAGCCCCGGGATCTTCGAGGCCTTGATTTCGTTCAGCGAATGGTCGCCACGGATGAGCAGCATATGCACCTTGCCGTCGACGCACAGCATGATGCATTTGACGGTGCGCGCGAGCGGAAGACCGAGCAGCTCGGCGACTTCCTCGCAGGTCGACTTGCCCGGAGTCGGCACCTTCTGCATCGCCTCCCGCGCCGCGGGCCGCGGCGACGGTGGCGCCGCTTCCGCGAGCTCCACATTGGCGGCGTAGTCGGAGTCGGGGCAATAGGCTATCGCATCCTCGCCTGAGTCGGCGAGCACCTGAAACTCGTGCGAAGCGCTGCCCCCGATCGGCCCGGTGTCGGCGGCGACCGGACGGAATCTGAGGCCCAGCCGCGAGAAGATGCGAAAGTAGGCGTGATACATCGCTTGGTAGGACTTGAGCATGCCCTCCTTGTCGGCATCGAATGAGTAGGCATCCTTCATGATGAACTCGCGCGAGCGCATGACGCCAAAGCGCGGCCGGATCTCGTCACGGAACTTGGTCTGGACGTGGTAGAGGTTCACCGGCAGCTGTTTGTAGCTCTTGATCTCCTTGCGCGCGATGTCGGTGACGACTTCCTCTGACGTCGGCTGGAGCACGAAGTCCCGCTCGTGGCGGTCCTTGAAACGGCGCAGATCCGGACCGTACTTGTCCCAGCGGCCGGATTCCTGCCACAGCTCGGCCGGCTGCACTACGGGCATGAGCAGCTCGATCCCGCCGGCCCGGTTCATCTCCTCGCGTACGATAGCCTCCACCTTGCGCAGTACGCGCAGACCCAGCGGCATCCACGTGTAGATTCCGGCCGCGAGCCGCCGAATCATTCCGGCTCGCAGCATCAGCCGATGGCTGATGAGTTCGGCCTCCGCAGGCGCCTCTTTGAGGGTCGACAGAAAGAACCGGGACGCGCGCATCCTAAGCTTTGTTATGCAAAGCTTTGATTTTAACCCAATTTGCGTGCTTCCCAGGGAGCTGGGCTAACGCAGCGGCAGGAGCTTCCGATTGCGCCGCTCGACGGCTTCCGCCTGGGCAAGCAGCGGCTGTGCCTCATCCTGTCGCCCGAGAGCCATCAGCGCGCCTGCCCAGCCGCGGTACGCGGGTGCGTACGCCGCGTCGACTCTAACGGCGACCGAGAAGCGCGGCGGCGCTTCCTCGAGGCGCCCGAGCGCGAGCAGTGCCTGGGCCCAGCCGGTATGGGCCTGCGGGTAGAACGGATCGATCGCCACCGCCCATTCGTAGAAAGTCAAGGCAAGCTCGTTTTCACCGAGCGCGAGCAGCGCGTCGGCGCGTCCGTAGGCGGCATCGCCGGCGCCCGGCGCTCGCGCAAGCGCTGCCTCGAAGCTCGTGAAGGCGCCGCGGGCATCGCCCGAGGCGAGCTGCGCAAAGCCCATGGCCTTGAGCGCGCCGTCTGTTTCGCCGACCCGCTCGAGATCGTGGTGCGCAACAGCCAGCGCCTCGTCCGCGCGACCGAGCGCCGCATAGACCATTGCCAGCGGCGGAGACCAGAATGTGTCGCCAGCACCGAGCGTGATCGAGCGCTCGCAAGCGGCAGCGGCTTGCTCCAAACGATGCAGTCCGAATAGGACGTAGCCCCATGCCGTCCAGGCGCGTGCGCTGCGCGGCTCGAGCGCGAGCGCGCGGCGTGCCAGAACGAGCGCCTGGGGGTGCCGGTGCAGCAGCGACGCGTTGATCGCGCTGTTGGCGACCAGGTTCGGCGTTCGCGCTGGGATCTCCAGCGCGCGCACCCGATGCGAGCGGGCTTCGTCGAAGCGCCCGATGAGATCCAGCGCGTTGGCCCAGTTCTGATGAATGAACGACAGCTGTGGCCCCGCAGAGAGCGCTTCACGAAAGCGCTCGATCGCCGGAAGAGGCTGCCGCTGTCGGGTCAGGCACACGCCGAGCATGTTGAGCACCCACGGGCGCTCCGACGCCGGTGCGTGCTGCAGCATGTGCTCGAGCGTGGCGAGCGTGCGCCTGAATTCGAGCGGATGCTCGCGCGTCTCCCGCGCGAAATAGTGGTGCGCGAGCAGCCACGGATCGACGACCCGCAGAATGTCCTCGGCGCCGCTTGCGAGCAACTCCCGCACGTCCGCGCCCCGATGCATGCCGACGAGTCCCACGCTGCCCTGCTCGCGGCTGCGCAACGTGAGCTCGTAGGAGTCGTCCTCGCGCGTGATCTCGCCTCCGATGTGCGGGTCGGGAAGGTGTAGCAGCCGTTGGACCTGGCGCACGATGGCCTGCACTGGGAATCGCCCTGGCACGTGAAGGTCGACCAGCGCGGCGCTCGCGTCCACTCCGCCCAGGTCTTTGAGCGTGGGAGCCTGGCGCTGTATCTGGAGCAGTGCGTCGAGCAATCGTTCCGCGATCACGGCCGGTGAATAGCCGCGCGCGTGCAGATCCGGGGGCACCTCGATCGGGTCGAGACGGACCGTGCGGCGACGCAGCTCGCGCACGACCGCGTAGAGCAGGGCGCCAAGCCCAGCGATGAGAAGCAGCGACAACGCGATCGCGAAGACCGCAGCGAGGTTCTCGGCAAGTCCGGGGAGCGCCCCGCCGCCATCCTGGCCGAAGCCCAGGAGCAGGGGCAGCGCGCCGATGCGGTCTACGGGACGGTCGAGGGCAAGCGGCGTCAATCCGCTATCGGCGCGAAGCAGGCGCACTATCACCCCGATTCGAGCGGAATCGCGAGCCGGGACTCCGCGGCCTGGGCCTCTGCGCGCTTGGCGGCGGCGTCATCCTTGCGTCCGAGCATGTCGAGCGCGCGCGCCCACTCGCGATATAGCAGCGCGTTGTCCGGATCCTGCGCGACGATTTCGGCGAAACGCTGCGCCGCAACCTGTGGCCGGCCGAGCGCGAGCTGGGCACGCGCCCATCCGGTCTGCGCCATCCAGTGGTGCGGTTCGTTGGTCAGCGCCGTTTCGTACTGCGCCAGCGCATCGTTCGGCTTTCCCGTGGCGAGAAGCAGGTCGCCGAAATGAGTTGCGAGGTAGGGGGATGCATTGCCGTTCTCCTGCGCGTAGCGATACTCGGCCAGCGCTTCGTCGACGCGTCCGAGCGTCGCATACGCGTCGCCTCGCGCCTCGCGGCACCACAGATCGCCGGGCCACTCGGCGAGCGACGCGTTGCAAATCTCGATCGCTTCTGCACCGCGTCCGACGGCCGCCAGCATGAACGCGTAGGTCGACGGCAGGTCCTTATCGCCCGGGTTGAGCTTCACACCGCGCTCGGCGACGACGACTGCCTCGCGTGGCCGGTGCATCGCATACAGCGTGATCGAGATGTTGTTGTGCGCGTCGACGCTCTTCGCGTCGAGCGCCAGCGCCTGCTTCCCATAGTACAAAGCTTCCGCGTCGCGCCCGAGCGAGCTCATCGCGCTCGAGACCATGTTCCAGTCGTCGGCGGTCGACGCGACCGTCGCTCGCTCCCGCGCCAACCCGAGTGCTTCATCATCTCGTCGCATGCGGACCAGCTGCCGCACGACGGCGAGGGTTCCCCACAACGGGTCGATCGCGGCGTAGCTCCGGTAAGAGGCGAGTGCGTCCTCGGGATTGCCCTCGCGCCGCTGCACATCCCCTAGCATCTGGTAGGCCTTGGCGCTGTCTTCGGGGCGCCCCTGCGCGAGCAGATAGTCGATCGCAGCGCGTGTCGCCGGGAAATGTCCTTCGCGGACCTCGCGCCCGAACAGGTAGACGACCAGCAGCTGGGGATCGGCGATCTGCACGAGGGCGCGTCCCGCATCGCGCAAGAGGTTTTCGACATCGCCCTCAGCGCTGTGCACGACTACGAGCCGCGTGCCCGTGCCCACCCAAATGCGCAGCACGAGCTTCAGGGCGCGCCCGTTCTGGAGGAGCTCGCCGCTTATGCGGTTGTCGGGCAGGTCGAAGAGGCGCCGCGCGTAGCGCACGATCGACTTCATCGACAGCCCGGCGCCGGCGACCTGGACGTCCGGCAGCGTCGCCGCGACCTCGAGCTGTCGCCGGGCCTGCAGCGTGAAGGCCTCGACCTGGATGGCTCGGATCTCGTCCAGGATCGCCTCGGCGATCGCGGTCGAGGTGTAACCGCGTTCGACGATCTGCGTGGGCGCGGTGAAACTTTCGAGCTCGAATGCATCGCGCCGTATGTCGCGCACGAACGCCACTACCAGTGCCAGCAATGCGGCAACGAGTAGCAGCGATACGGTGATCGAGAAAAGCGCTCCCGCGTTCTCGGCGAGCCGTGCGAGCACGCCGCGTCGTTCCTGCGGCAACGCGAGAGTGGCCCCAGGCGATCCCGCTTTGGCGCCGTTCCGGCGCGTGAAAAACGGGTGCGCAGCGAGCCTGCCGATCTGTTCGACTCGGCGGCCGGGGCGGAAAAGCTGCCGCTTCAGTCGCATACGTGTTCCCGGTCAGTGCGCTCGACGACGCTGGGAGCTAGCATAGCAAAGTCCGGCCGAGTGACGCCGCGAGCAGGCGCCGCCTCGCGACCAACGGCTCTTTTCGGGGGGCGAGCTACCTCCGCCCGGCAACGCACCGAGCGTGCTTAGGCTCTACGTCTTTGCGGCCGGAGGCGGCGATGACCGTCCGGGAGAGCGGCGACTGAGCCAGGCTCAGCGGACCACAATCACCGGCAGCTTGGAATGCGTAAGGACCTTCTGCGTCTCGCTGCCGAGGAGTAGCGCGCTCACACCGCGACGCCCGTGCGAGGCCATGACGATAGCGTCGCACTTGTGGTGCTTCGCGGCCGCAAGAATGGCTTGCCATGGCACGCTGGAGATCGCTTGCGCCTGCGCGAATGGGATCCCGGCGAGCCGGGCCTTCGCTTCCACGGCGTCGAGGATCTTGGCGGCTTCCTTCTTGCAGGCTGCGGCGTACTCGCGGCGCGAGACCTGTTGGTACACCACCCCGTCTGCGTAAACGGGCAAGGGGTAATCCGGCGATGCGTGGAAGGCGGTGAGGCGTGCGCCCAGCGCCTGCGCGAGTGCGATGGCGTGAGTCACCGCCTTGCCCGAGAGCTTCGAGCCGTCGGTTGCGACCATGATGTGGGTGTACACGATCCTCTCCAGCTAGTCTTTCGTTACATCCATTCTAGACCCGGGCCGGCCGCCCCGGTTGACGAAGATCAATCGCTGTCGGAAACGAGCTGACAACCGCTTGATTTTTGCTTGACCCTCGGCTGCTCGCTCATTACCGTTCTCTGGATGTCCGGACCCTCATCCGCGGTGCTCACCGGAACGGCTCGGTTGCCTGCGACGCTTCTGCAGAACGAAGCGCAGGCTGGAGCCAGCGTCGCGTGCTTTCACTGCGGAACACCAAGTACACGCTCCGGTCACTGGCATCTGGTTGTCGACGGCGCGGAACGAGTCTTTTGCTGCGCGGGTTGCCTCGCGGTGGCGCAGACGATCAGCGCCGCGAAGCTGGAGCGCTTTTACGCTCAGCGCAGCGCGGTGGCGGAGCGTCCTTCGCAGACTGCCGATGCCTGGTCGCAGTACGATCAGGCGGCGGAGGCGGGCAATCTGATCCGGCGGGGAGAGGGCGAGCAGCGCGAGGTCTCGCTGCTGCTCGAGGGAATCCGCTGCGCGGCGTGCGTCTGGCTCATCGAGAGCTATTTGCAACGGCAGCCCGGCGTGCTCGAGGCAAGCGTCAACTTCGCGACCCGGCGCGCACACGTGTGCTGGGACGCTCGCGCCGGCAAGCTGTCCGATCTGCTGCGCGCGCTGTCGGCGATCGGCTATCGCGGGTATCCCTACGATCCGGCGCGGCGGGAAGCCCTCGCGCGACGCGAGAGCCGCGCGCTCCTGCTGCGGATGGCGATCGCGCTGCTCGCTATGATGCAGGTAATGATGTTCGCCGTTCCGGCCTATGTCTCCGTCGACGGCGTCGAGCCGCAATATCAGACGCTTCTCGATTGGGCGAGTCTCGCGCTGACACTGCCGGTCGTTCTCTACTGCGCTGCGCCGTTCTTCGCCGGGGTCCTTCGCGACCTGAAGCGGCGTCGCCTCGGCATGGACGTTCCGGTGGCGTTCGGTGTTGGCGGAGCCTTCATCGCGAGCGCTCTCGCGACGCTCACCGGCGTCGGCGCGGTCTACTACGACTCGGTGACAATGTTCGTCGCGCTGCTTCTCTTCACCCGCTACGTCGAGCTGCGCGCGCGCATGAAGGCGGCTGATGCGATCGAGGCCATCACGCGCGATCTGCCTGCGACGGCGCAGAAGCTGCCGCGATATCCCGATGCTCGATTTGCGCAGAGCGTGCCCGCCAGCACGCTCGCGCCGGGCGACATCGTACGCGTGAGCGCGGGAGACTCCATCCCGGCGGATGGAGAGGTGCTCGAGGGCCGTTCGAGCGTCGAAGAGGCGGTGCTGACCGGCGAGAGCTGGCCACGCCACCGTCGCGCAGGCGACAAGGTTCTCGCCGGCACTCTCAACCGCGACAGCCCGCTCATGATCCGCGTGAGCGCCGCTGGCGCGGCGAGCACGCTCGCGGCACTCGCGCGGCTGGTCGAGCGCGCGGCCGGCGCGCGTCCGCCGGCGGCTTTGCTCGCCGACCGCGCGGCCGCCTGGTTCGTTGCTGCGTTGCTCGTCGTTGCCGCTGCGACCTTCGCGTTCTGGTGGCAGCACGAAGCGGCGCGTGCGCTGGCCGTGACGCTCGCCGTGCTCGTCGTCAGTTGCCCCTGCGCGCTCTCGCTGGCAACACCCGCAGCGATAGCGGCAGCCGTCGGCGCCCTCGGTCGGCAGCGCATCCTCGCCGTGCGCGGCGGCGCGCTGGAAACGCTCGCTCGCGTTTCGCATGTCATCTTCGACAAGACTGGGACGCTCACGCGTGGCGACGTGCGGCTGCTCGCCGTGAGCACGCTCGGCTCGCTCGATCGCGCCGCCTCCCTGGGGCTTGCCGCAGCACTGGAGCAAGGGTCGACGCACCCGCTCGCCCGAGCGCTGCTCGCCGAGGCCTCCCTGGCACCTGAGGTCGCTAGGATCGAGGCCGTTCCGGGCTGCGGCGTCGAGGGCGTCCACGCCGGGCGACGCATCCGGATCGGCCGGCCCGACTGGGTCGCGGAGCTCTGGCAAACGCCTCCTCCGCCGGCTGCCTTCCGCGCTGCCCCCGATCGGATCGCGGTCGCGCTCGGCGACGCGACCGGGCCGCTCGCGTGCCTCGAGTTTGGAGACTCGCTGCGCCCTGGCGCGCTGGAGCTCGTGTCCGCGCTTCGTCAGACCGGAGTTGCGGTGTCGCTGCTTTCCGGCGACCGCGACGAGACGGCAGCCGCCGTCGCGCGAGCGGCCGGTATCGACGATTTTCAGGGCGAGATGCGTCCTGTGAACAAGCGCGAGTTCGTCGCGGCGCGCCAGCGCGAAGGTGCCATTGTGGCGATGATCGGCGACGGCGTGAACGATGCCCCGGGCCTCGCTCAGGCCGACGTCTCGCTCTCGCTCGGCGGCGCGGCGGCGCTCACGCAATGGACTTCTGACATCGTCGTGCTGGGCGAGGACCTCAGGACGCTGGCGAGTGCCTTCGGCCACGCGAAGCGCACCTTCCGCACGGTGCGGCAGAACCTTCTCTGGGCGCTGGCCTACAACGTGGTTGCGATTCCGCTCGCGGCGACCGGATACCTCACGCCCGCAGTCGCCGCACTCGGGATGTCGGCTTCGTCGCTGCTCGTCGTGGGCAACGCGCTGAGGCTGGCTCGCGTCCGGGCGCCCAGTTCCGGCGCGTACCTGCCGGCTTGGACGAGCGCGCCGGCGTCGGCCGCCGCCCGGCGGCAGGTCTGACCACGATGGAAATCCTCTATCTGCTCATCCCGCTGTCGCTGGTGCTGGCGCTTCTCATCGCTGTCGCCTTCTGGTGGGCGGTCAGGAGCGGCCAGTTCGACGATTTCGAAGGACCGGCGCATCGAATCATCGCTGACGATGATTCGGCGCCTTGATATTCGTCAACCCTCCGCGCGATCCGCGTCGGTAGCATCGGCCCCTTGTTGCTTCGACTCTGCGAGGGGACCGCGGCATGAGCAGCAGCCTTACAGCGACGTTCAACTACAAGGTGGTCCGCCAATTCGCGATCATGACGGTCGTCTGGGGGATCGTCGGGATGCTGGTTGGCGTGGTGATCGCGGCGCAGCTGCTGTGGCCAGATCTGATCACCGGTATTCCGTGGCTTTCGTACGGCCGGCTGCGCCCGCTGCACACCAACGCGGTCATCTTCGCCTTCGGCGGCTGCGCGCTCTTCGCTAGCTCCTACTACTGTGTGCAGCGCACCTGCCAGGTGCGCTTGTTCTGCACGCCGCTCGCGTCGTTCACCTTCTGGGGCTGGCAGGCGGTCATCGTGCTCGCTGCGATCACGCTCCCGCTGGGATTCACGACGGGGAAGGAATACGCCGAGCTTGAATGGCCGATCGATGTGCTGATCGCCGTCGTCTGGGTTGCCTACGCGATCGTCTTCTTCGGCACGATTTTCCTGCGGCGGACGCCGCACATCTATGTCGCCAACTGGTTCTTCGGCGCGTACATCCTGACTGTAGCCATCCTGCACATCGTCAACAGCGCCGAGTCGCCGGTGACCTTCTGGCCGATGAAGTCGTATTCGGCGTATGCCGGCGTACAGGACGCGATGGTGCAGTGGTGGTACGGCCACAACGCGGTGGGTTTCTTCCTCACCGCCGGCTTCCTCGGGATGATGTACTACTTCGTGCCCAAGCAGGCAGGACGCCCCATCTACTCGTACCGGCTGTCGGTCGTTCACTTCTGGGCGCTGATCTTCACCTACATGTGGGCGGGGCCGCATCACCTGCACTACACGGCGCTGCCCGACTGGACGCAGTCGCTCGGCATGCTCTTCTCGCTTGTGCTGCTCGCGCCTTCCTGGGGCGGGATGATCAACGGAATCATGACCCTCTCGGGTGCGTGGGACAAACTGCGCACGGATCCGATCCTGAAGTTCATGATCGTTTCGCTGTCCTTCTACGGGATGTCGACGTTCGAGGGACCGATGATGTCGATCAAGACGGTCAACGCGCTGTCGCACTACACTGATTGGACGGTAGGCCACGTGCACTCCGGTGCGCTCGGCTGGGTCGCATTCATCTCGGTGGGGTGCATCTACTACCTCATTCCGCGGATGTTCGGGAAGAGCGAGATGTTCTCCACCCGCCTCATCACCGTGCATTTCTGGGTCGCGACCGTCGGCGTCGTGTTCTACATCGCGTCGATGTGGATCGCCGGCGTGATGCAGGGGCTGATGTGGCGCGCGACCAACCCGGATGGCACGCTGACCTACGCGTTCGTCGAGGCAGTGAAAGCGACCTATCCCTTCTATGCGATCAGGCTGCTGGGAGGCACGCTTTTCCTCGCGGGCATGCTCATCATGGCCTACAACGTTATTCGCACGGCCGGCGGCGGCAAGGCGGTCGAGGCGACGATCCCCGCGGCCGCCCCGGTAGCCGCCTGACGTGGGAGTGAGAGGCATGAGGTTCTCGCAAGAGATGATCGAGAAGAATCTCGGCTGGATGATCGTTCTGGTCGTCCTGGTCGTGAGCGTCGGCGGTCTGGTCGAGATCGTGCCGCTGTACTTTCAGAAATCGACGACGCAGCCAGTCGACGGGATCAAGCCGTACACGCCGCTGCAGCTCGCTGGTCGCGACATCTACCTGCGCGAAGGCTGCTACAACTGCCACTCGCAGATGATCCGGCCGTTCCGCGCCGAAACCGAGCGCTACGGGCACTACTCGGTGGCGGGCGAATTCGTGTACGACCATCCCTTTCAGTGGGGGAGCAAGCGCACCGGTCCCGATCTCGCGCGCGTCGGCGGCCGGTATTCCGACGACTGGCAGCGCGCGCATCTCGCCAATCCGCGCGATGTCGTGCCGGAGTCGAACATGCCCGCGTATCCATGGCTGGCGCGAACGGCGGTGGAGAGCGACGACATCGAGGCAAAAATGCGCGCTCTGCGGCGCGTCGGCGTTCCCTATTCCGACGCGGAGATCGCCGCGGCTCGCGAGCAGCTGCAGAGCAAGACGGAGGAGGACGCCCTGGTGGCGTACTTGCAGAGCCTCGGACTGGCACTGCGCAACCTGAGGTAGTCATGCAAACCTTCTCAGTGATAGGAAGCGTCCTGACCGTCGTCTCCTTCCTGCTCTTCATCGGCATCGTCGCGTGGGCGTGGGGCAAGCAACGCAAGCGAGCGTTCGACGCGGCGGCGCTTGCGCCTTTCGCGCTGCCCGATGATCTCGCGCCGCGGGCTTCGGGAGGGACAGCTCGACCAAGCTCGAGCGCGTCTGCTGCGAAAGTCTCAAGGGATTTGCGGAGCTGCGCCGCCGCGGACCCGGGAGTCGGACGATGAGCGATTTCACATCCGGTTTCTGGGGCGTCTACGTTGCCATCATCACGCTCGTCTCGATCTTAGGCTGCGCGATCCTGCTTTTCGTGATGGGAAAAAAGCGCGTTCCGACGCAGGCGCGAAAGGAAGGCGAGACGGGGCCGGGCACGACAGGGCACACCTGGGACGGCGACCTCGCCGAGTACAACAACCCGCTGCCGCGCTGGTGGATGTGGCTTTTCTACATAACGATCGCCTTTTCGCTGCTCTACCTCGCGCTCTATCCCGGGCTCGGGACGTTCCGCGGCGTTCTCGGGTGGACCTCGGCGGGAGCCTACGCCACCGAGCGGACGGATTTCGACGAAAGGGTGAAACCGCTCTACGCCAGGTATCTCGGGATGGACGTCAAGGCGGTGGCCGCGGACTCGCAGGCGCACGCGATGGGCGAGAGGCTCTTCCTCAACTACTGCGCGCCGTGTCACGGCTCGGACGCCGGAGGCAGCAAGGGCTTTCCCAGCCTGCGCGACAGCGATTGGCTATACGGCGGCTCGCCCGAGCAGATCAAGGAATCGATCAGCAACGGGCGCAACGGCATCATGCCCGCGTTCGGGCCCACGCTCGGCGAAGATGGAGTGAAGAACGTTGCAGCGTACGTGCGCTCGCTGTCGGGATTGCCGCACGACAATCTGCGCTCTCAGCTAGGCAAGCCAGTGTTCGCCCAGAACTGCGCCGCCTGTCACGGACCGGACGGCAAAGGCAATGTGCAACTGGGCGCGCCGAACCTCACCGACGAGATCTGGCTCTATGGCGGCTCCGAAGCGACCATCGTCGAGACCATCAGCAAGGGCCGCGGCGCGGCGAGCGACGTGACGCGCATGCCTGCACACAAGGACCGCCTCGACGAGGGCAAGATCCAGTTGCTGACTGCCTACGTGTGGGGCTTGTCGAACGCCAGGGCCGGCGGCGCTCGATAAACGACGCCGGCAGCCGTCGGGCTGACGCGTGTCAACGAGACAGTTCCTTGAACGGCACGCCTCCGACCATTCCGATCCGGCTGGCCGCCGACGAGGCGGCGCTCTACGAGATCCGCAAGAAGATCTATCCGCGCTCGGTGCATGGCTGGTTCGCCGCCTGGCGCTGGGCGCTGGTCTTTCTGACGCAGGCGATCTACTACGGCCTTCCGTGGCTGTCGTGGAACGGGCGCCAGGCGGTGCTCTTCGATCTGGCGGCGCGCAAGTTCTACATCTTCGGACTGGTGTTCTGGCCGCAGGATGTCATCTATCTAAGTGCCCTGCTGATCCTCTCCGCGCTGGCGCTGTTCTTGTTCACCGCGGTTGCTGGGCGCCTATGGTGCGGTTACGCTTGCCCGCAAACGGTCTACACGGAAATCTTCCTCTGGATCGAGCGAAGGATCGAGGGCGACCGGCTCGCCAGGATCCGCCTCGACGCCTCGCCTTTCACGGCGAGGAAGCTGGGGGCTAAGGCGCTCAAGCACGCGACTTGGATCGTTTTTGCGCTGTGGACCGGCTACACCTTCGTCGGGTATTTCACGCCCATCCGCGACCTCGGCATTCGGGCGCTTTCGCTCCAGCTCGGACCGTGGGAGACGTTCTGGGTCCTCTTCTACGGCTTCGCAACCTATGGCAACGCCGGCTTCATGCGCGAGCAGGTGTGCAAGTACATGTGCCCTTATGCGCGCTTCCAGGGCGTGATGTACGACAAGGACACACTCGTCATCACTTACGATCGTGTCCGTGGCGAACCACGCGGAGCTCGGCCGAAGTCCGTGCGCCCGAGCGAGCGCGGGCTGGGCGACTGCGTAGACTGCGAGATCTGCGTGCAGGTCTGCCCAACCGGGATAGACATCCGCGAAGGCCTGCAATACGAATGTATCGGTTGCGCCGCGTGCATCGACGGCTGCGATCAGGTCATGGAGAAGATGGGTTACGCGCCCGGGCTGATCCGCTACGCGACGGAGAGCGCACTCGCCCAGGGATTCGATCGACGCGCCATGTGGCGGCGTGTCTTTCGCCCACGCACGCTCGTTTACCTCGCGGCGCTGCTCGTCGTCACGGCTGCGGCGTTCGGCTCGCTGGCGATGCGCAATCCGCTCAAGGTCGACGTCATCCGCGACCGCGGAGCGCTCGCGCGCGAGGCTGCGCCTGGGGTGATCGAGAATATCTATCGGCTGCAGATCATGAACACCGACGAGCGCCCGCGCTCATTCACCATCGCCGCGACCGGGCTGCCTGACCTCAGGGTGATCGGGCTGAAGCAGCCGGTTGCTGTGGGTGCCGCGGAGACGCGCCTCCTGCCGCTTCGGGTGCAGGCCTCCGTCGAGGTCGAGACCCACGGCGAGCACGAAGGCGATGACAAGCGCGAGCATGGCCGCGGCGAGGAGGCCGAGGAAATGAAACCCGGTCCGCACAAGATCGAATTCATCGTCCAGGCCGTGAACGACGACAAGGTGGTTCGCCATGAGCAATCGAGCTTTATCATTCCACGCTGAGCGCGCAACAGAGCCCTGGTATCGGAATGCGTGGCCGTGGTTGCTGGCCGCAGGGCCGCTGGTCGTGGTCGTCGCCTCGCTGGTTTCCGCCTGGCTGGCCATCCGCAGCGACGACGGTCTCGTCGCCGAGGACTATTACAAGCGCGGACTGCTCGTGAACCAAGAGCTCAGGCGAACCGCGGCGAGCGCGGAACGCCCGCTTGGCGCGACCGTAGTCTTCGCTGACAACGGCGAGGTCAGGGTCCGCATCCAGGGCCTGGTAGGAACGCCTTCGGGCCTGCGGCTCAGACTCGCCCATCCGACGCGCTCTGCGAACGATCAGCTGATTGCGCTCGTACCGGCGCAGCACGCTGAGTTTCGCGGCACGCTTGCCGGAGACTCGGCGGGACGCTGGATCGTGATCCTCGAGGCCGATCAATGGCGGCTGCCTACGACGACCGCGAAGGGCCCACTGCACGAGCTACGTCTCGGCGCGGCGGCGGAGACTCCTCATGACTGATCCCGCGCGCGCCAAAGAGCGCGGCGCCGTGCCTGGCGCTGTCGGCCAGCGGCTGATGTGGGTGATCTGGCCAGCCTTCATCGTTGCTGGAATTGCGGAGGCCATATTCTTCACCGTCTTCGATCCGTTCGATCTGCATTTCTTCGGCGCTCCGCTCGACCTGTCGCGCCAGGCGATCTACACGATGGGCTTCTTCGGTTTTTGGGGGATGGGCATCGCGTCCTCCGCGCTGACGGTGTTTCTCGAGCAAACCGTCAGTCGCCCGGAACGCGATCCGAACGATGATCGCTTTTGACGCCAACGGACGCTACCGCCAATGGCATTGAGTCTTCTCATCAGCGCGTGGCTCATCGGCTCACTGGGCGGGCTGCACTGCCTGGCGATGTGCGGCGGTTTCGTCGCCGCCGCCTCAGCGCGCGACGCGTCGCTGCACCGGACCACAACGGCACCGCTGCGATCCGCATCGAGCCTCGTGCGGGAGCAACTCGCCTACCACGGAGCGCGCATTACCGTCTACGCGCTCCTCGGCGCGATGTTCGGCGCAGCCGGGGCCGCGGCGGTCGATGCAGTGCACCTCCTTCCAGTGCAGCGCTTGCTGTATCTCCTTGCGAATGTCGCATTGCTCGCCCTGGGCCTCAGCCTAGTCGCAAGAAGCCCAGGGTTTGCCTGGCTGCAGCGCGGCGGTGCGGCGGTCTATGCGCGGATCCTGCCCGCCGTGCAGCCGCTGCTGGCAAGGCCCGGACCCGGCGGTCGCATCGCGCTCGGGCTCGTATGGGGCCTGGTTCCGTGCGCGCTGGTCTACAGCGTATTGCCGCTAGCTCTATTCGCCGGGGGTGTCTGGCAGGGCGCGCTGGTCATGGCTGCCTTCGGCGTCGGGACGCTGCCGAACCTGTTCGTGGCGAGCGTGACTCTTTCTCGCGCCCGGCACTGGCTGCAACGAAACGGCCCGCGCCGCGTCGCAGCGGCCATTCTCGCGGGCTTTGCGATCGCGGGGCTCTACCGCGTCGCATTCATGCCGGAGGCGCTCGCGCACGGTGCGTTCTGCATCATTCCCTGAGCATGCGACAATGCGCGACGATGCGCTCTGTCGTCGACTTACCCGATCCACGCATCTATCCCGAACGAATCGACCCGGCATTCGCGCAGCCGCTCGACTGCGCGGCAGCGAGCCTCGCGTCCGCCAGCATGAATGGCGCCGACAGGAGCGACGCTGTTGTTACAGAAGACATGGTGCGCGCGCTTCGCAGGGGCGACCCCGATTGGCTTTGCGGGTTGCTTGCGGCAGCTCCCTCCGCGTCGATGGCCCGTCACCTCCGGCGGCGCCTGCTCGAGGCCTGGGCCGACGCGTCGGCCGACGACGCTGCGGGACTCGCGGCAACGCTCTTCGC
Organism: Casimicrobiaceae bacterium; assembly: GCA_036380055.1. GTDB lineage: Bacteria > Pseudomonadota > Gammaproteobacteria > Burkholderiales > Casimicrobiaceae > PALSA-1003. The sequence continues at coordinate 636 of DASVFM010000051.1, read as the reverse complement.
ACTGCCGATCATCGTGGTGACCGGTCGCGAGTCCGGCGGCGAGCCTGCGACTCTGGGCGACGCATTCCCGGACGTCGCGCGCCTGCGCGCCATACTGATCGAGCACGGTGCGCTCGGCGGCAATGCGAGCTTCGCGATTTCAGCGGCATTGGTCGGCCCCAACGCAATCGATGTGCAGAAACTCCCAGAGCTTCTCACCTGGACGCGACTGAGCGTCGAGGACGACACGCCGCTGCGGACTCTCGAAGGCAGCGCGATAACGATAACGGGCGGCGATCCAACCGTGCACCTTCGCTTCCTCATGGGTAGCGCGCTGGCTGCGCCAGGCACGGTGCTGGCCGTGGAGTCGAGGATCGGCGCCTGGGGATTGCCCCTCGCGCGCGAGCTCGCGCGACAGCTCGCTCGGGCAGGCATCTCCGTGCTCGCGCTGCCCCGCGCTCCGCAGCCGCCGCTCCTTGCCTTGCAGGAAGGTCGCGCCGCACAGCGCGAAGTCGGCGCACAACTCTTTGCGAGCAACGCGATCCGGCAGCTGCGCGCCGCGGTGGGCGAGCCGGCGGCCGTCATCAGCGCGCACCGCTGTGCGGACGCACCCGGTGGTGGCGAGCTCCGCCTGTCGTTGTCGAGCGCTCTCGATCC